>NZ_JBNZCE010000045.1:0-177425 GCF_050589265.1 Actinoplanes sp. G11-F43 | reverse complement strand
AGACCTGGACTCAACGGAGCTTCGTCCATATCCGACACGCCAACGCAGGCACCGTCACTCACCGCCACTATCGATCATGAAACGGCCGTGCCGGTGATGGAGACACTGCGCGTCTATCCGCCGAGCATTTCCCCGACCCGTACCGCTTCGGCTTCGGCCGCGATTTCACGGCGGCGCGGCGGTCGGCGGCCACACCTGCCTCGGCGCGGGACTGACCGAAGTACCGGCGGTCGCGCTGCTGGTCCAGCGCCTGACCATCGCACCCGCACATCCGGGCCGCCCACTGCGTCTCACCGCCACTCCCGGCCCCCGGAGAAGTGGGGTGCGGAGCAGGTCGTCGGGACGGACGTTCTGACCGGCGAGAGGGCGGACATCGTCTGTTGGACGTGCGGCGAAGGCGAAGTCCCGGTCTGGCAGGTGACGTCCGAGGGGCAGAGCCGTTCGGCTGCCGTCGAAAGGCTCGAAAATGGTATCGAATGGGCGAGAAGGCAGCCTCGGGCCGAGGGTTGTGAGGTCAAGGCCGGCCCGAGATTCGAAACCCCGGGCTCCGGTGTGAATCTGACCGTCACCAACGAGATCGTGACCGTTCGCTCCGACCGGGATCGTGATGGAGTGGAATGGTCACCGGTGATCGTTCCACCGCGATCGCCGCCTCCGCCGACTTCCACAGGCCCGGCAATTCGTAGTCGACCCGGTCGCGCAATGCCCGCACGGTGGCGGAACGGCCGCGCAGGTCACGCCAGCCGAAGACCGTGCCGATGTTGCCGTCGATCGCGAGGACGGCCAGCATCGCCTGTTCGATCGGGGCGGAATCCTCCAGGACCGCCTGCCGTACGCCCACCCGCAGCGATTCCACCAGCTCGGCGTCGACCAGCCCGATCCGCCGGGCCGGGAACAGGCCCAGCACGCGGTGGCGCTCGACGGTGATCACCCCGGCCGTGGCCAGACCATCCCGCACCGCGTCCTCGGCCTTCCGTGACCGTGTGACGATCAGCTCGAACCAGTCGCGCCGCTGACCGGCCGGAACGGTGCCCAGCACCTCGGCGAGGAACGGGTCCAGGCCGTCCGGGGCCGGTGCCGCCGCCCCGGTCATGTCGAGCAGCCCGGTCAGCCGAAGGTCGGCGACAGCCGCGGCCCGCAACAGCACCCCGCGGGCCGCCGCACTGTCGTCGTCGAACCGGCCCTTGTCCGGCCGGAGGCTGAGCAGAAGTAGCTGATGCGGCAGAGGCAGCGACATCCACCCAGTGAAAACCGTGTCCCCGGAACACGGTCAAGCGACGGCTGCTTCGGCCAGAAGGTGAAGATCAGCTGGTCCGCGCGGTCCGAGGGCCGGCCCGACACCAAGGGCTGGTACCACGGCGCGACCGACCAGGCATCAGCGACCACCGTGAGCCCGACCCCGCTCCGATCGGCTGCCTCCAACGCGCCGCTGGTGTATCCGGAGGTCGAATAGAACAGATGATGGGCCACATCGGGCCGACTGCCACGAAGCTGCTGGACCAGCCCGGCGATCACCGGCTGGGCCTGCATCTTGACCTGAGCCACCCCGAGACTCGAGGTCACGTCGATGCCACCGTCGCGCCCGGCGCCGGTGAGCCGGGCGTCCGGGAAACCGATCTCACACATGTGGGCCCGAGCGATCTCCTCCGCCGCCTTCCAATCCGTGGGCAGCCCGGTGGGCAGGACCGGGGCGACATCCGTCATCGTCTCGGGATCAGGCGGCGACGGCACCTCAGGTGTCTCCGGCAGTCGCCTGATGTGTGCACCGGCGCCGTTCTCGATGATGTCGAGACCGATGGTGTCGAGCGGATCGAGAAACACCTTGAGTGTGAACTTGGGCCGGTCCGGTGCCCAGAGTTCCATGGCCAGCCCGCTCGTCGGCCAGGCGGTCTTGTCCGGTGTCCGTACTGCCCGGCCCTTCGCCATCGGGCCGGGTGCCACGGTGATCCGGGCCGTCCTGCGGTCCGCGACGATCCATCCCCGCAGCGTCCGCAGCGCGAGGTCGCCACCACCGGGCGGCCGGGTCTTCGGCAGGATGGAGTCGATCTGCCAACCGGTGCAGGTGACGGCGTCGGCGATGAGTTCGATGTGGTCACCGGGTTGCACCGTGGCCAGGATCCGTTCGGCGAGGACCGGTGAGACGGGGGCGGACTCCAGCCCGCCGAGATACCGACGGTAAGCCCATGCCGACCGGGGATCATCGGCGAGAGGCTGCCGATCGTCCGGAACCAGCGGTGTGCCCACCACCGGAGCGCCGCCGAGGGCGGCCTGCTCCTCCTTCTTGCGTTTACGCCAGGCGAAGAACGCCCAGCCCCACAGCACGATCGCGATCGGCGGCGCTCCGGCGGCCGAGCCGAGCGCACCCACCACCACGGCTATCACCAGCACGTTGTTGGAAACCGGATGCGCCCAGGGACGCTTGGTGTTCTCGCTGGACAATGGACCCCCATGTCTAAAAGATCTTGCCGAAAGTACTCGCCGCCCCGTCCTTTCTCATCGTCCAATCGTCGCGAGTGGAATCCGTCGATCAGCGGCTCTGATCTAATCGCCGGATGATCGCCGCCGAGAAGCCGCTGACCTGGGGTGTCGTGGCCAACGTCAGCCGGGACGTCCTCACCCGGCAGCGGACCGACGCGAAACGGCCGGGCACCCGACACTTCGCGCCCGGGGCGAAGGTCTGGATCCTGCCGATCCGGTGGGGGGACGGCGGTCAGCAGCGGTACGTGGTCGGCACCCGCCGTGGCACCGGCGGGCGCGGCCTCATCCGCCTGGTGATGAACACCGACTTCCTGGTCGGTTACCGCCTCAAACCGGTCTACAGCCCCACCGTGTACGCCGCCATGGGCCAGCCCCACGACCACGGCACCGCGCCCGGAGTCTACGAGTCGCGTGAGGCCGCCCAGCAGAGCGTCGACGCGGCGAAGTGGGCGCGGACCCGGGCCAACCATCTCGCCCTCAGCGACTGGCCGGACCTGATGCACAACGCCGACGAGCCGTGCGAGTTCTGCGACGGCCGCGACGCCGCCCGGGCCGGCGCCGAGACGAACCCCTACGAGCCGATCATCGGGTTCGCGGAAGGCAGCGTCGACTACTGGGGCACCGATCACGGGTTGTGGCAGTGCGGTTGGCTGACTGAGAGACACCAGTCGAACCCTGATCGGATCACCGACCTCGGCGTCCGTCATCTCGCCTTCAGCCGCCGGCGGATGAGCCGCTCGGCGAGCATGCTGGCCCGTACGGCTCTGGGCCGCACCGTGGCCGACCTGGAGGCGGACGGCATCGGCCGAAGCAGGATCCGCTTCGTGCGAGGCGACTACCGGCCCCGCCTGCTCGACGGCATCGTCCACGCCTGGCTCGACGCCGAGGAGCGAGTGGTGACTACCCGGTCCGGCTGAAGCGGTTCACCATGCATAATGATCTTGCGGATTCCCCGGTGCCGCCCGTTGTCCGAGGCGAGGAGTGGTGCGCGGTGTTTCGTGAGGTCCCGGTTCTCCCGGTGGTGATTCCGGTCGCCGTGGTGGTACTCCTCGCGCTGGTGTGGCATCTGCACCGCCGGAACCTGCTGACGGCGGCGCGTTTTACTGTCGCCGTCGCGCTCTGTGTCTATGCCGCGGGCGTCATCGCCAACACGGTCTTCCCGATCTTCCTGGACATGCCGGCCAGGGACATGCCGTGGCACTCCGCGCTCGTCCTCGTGCCGCTGGCCGACTACGAGATCGTCGACGCGGTGATGAACATCGTGATCTTCGTGCCGGTGGGAATGCTGGTGCCGCTGCTCGTGGCCCGGGCGTCCTGGTGGCGTGTGGTGGGGGTGGGAGCGTTCTTCAGCCTCGCGATCGAGGTGTCCCAGTTCGTCACCGCCCATCTGCTGGGTGGTGGTCACATCGCGGACGTCAACGACCTGCTGTCCAACACCGTCGGCGGTGCGCTCGGCTTCGCCCTCTTCTCCGCCGCGTTGCGGGTGCCAGGTGTCGCCGCCTTCGCCGACCGATTCCGCTGGGCCGAGCCGGATCGCCCGCGCTGATATGCCGTCGTTGCATGGGGAAGCCAGAATTCCTCGTATGCGAGGGAAGTGCGTGCTGGTCGCGGCGGTTCTGATGGCGGGGACGGCGGCCTGTTCGGGGGCGCCGGACGACGACGGGCCGGCCCGGGTGAGTGAGTTGCCGGCCGGTGTCACCGGGCTCGGGCCGGCGGTGTTCCTGACCGCGGTGGCCGACGAGCGGCGTACGGATCTGCGCGGTCTGATCGCCGTCGACCGGCTCGGTGACGATCTCGCCGGGGTGCAGCCGGTCCGCCGGCATGTGGAACTCGCGCTGGCGGACGACCCGGCGGCGCCGACGGTGGCGCGTGGGCTGGCCGAGGATCCGCGGGACGCGCTGCTGTCCGAGGGCCGGGTGCGCGACGTCGAGTTGCCCGGCCGCAGTTTCGTGCGTGAGGCCACCTCCGTGGGAGACCTGGTGATAACCCGGAACACCTGCTTGGTGGTACGGGCGGACGGGCAGATCCGGCGGCCCACGGAGGGTGAGGTGTCGTGTCGCCGGGGTGCGGCCGGCGGGATCATCTGGCAGGACCGGACGAGCGGGGCGGCGGGTGGCGTCGACCTCACCACCGGGGAGCCGCTTCCCGGTCTCGTGGTTCCCGGTGAGCCGTTGAGCGCCACCCCGGACGGTCGGCACGTGTTCTCGGTGGTCTCGAAACGCCTGGTGATCACCGACACCGAGACCGGCACGATCCGGCATACCGAGGTGGAGACCGCGCGGGCGGATTCGGAGGGCGAGGTGGCCGTCACCGCCCGGGGCTACTACTTCGTGCGGGCCGTCGACGGCGTACGCAGGCTGAGTCTGCTCGGGCTGGACGGCACGGTGACCGAGCTGATGTCGCCGGTGGGCCGTTTCACGGTCAGCCCCGACCTCACCCGCGCGGTGCTGACCGAGGCCCGGGACGGGGTGTCCCGGCTGGTTCTGCTCGACCTGGACACCGGCAGGATCCGTACCCCGACGGGGGATGCCGGACCACAACGGTCGGTGACCGCCACGCTCACCGGCCGGCATGCCCTGATCGCCGAGTCGCCGGCGGACGCCCACACCGAACCGGTGCCGTTGCGGATGTGGACCCTCGACCTGGCGACCGCGCGGCTGACCACGGCGCCCGCGATCACCGCGAGTTCCGTCGAGCGGGCCGGTGGCGCGCTGGCGTTCAGCCCGGACGGGCCGGTGGTGGCGCTCAGTGACGACGGCCGGCCCGCAGTGGCCCCGAACGGCGCCGAGCCGTGGACCGCGCTGCCGGACGGGCGCGTGCTGTTCCGGGTGCCGGGCCACCCGGAACAGGCCGACCGTCTGCTGGTCACCGGTGTGGACGGACAGCAGGTCGACATCACCACCGGCGCCGGGCCGGAGGAACACCTGAGGCATCTGACGATCACCCCGGACGGCGGTCATGCGCTGGTTGCGTTGCGTGGCGAAGGCGGCCGGGCCGCCGCCGGACCGCAGAGCCGCTTGGTCGTGACCCGGCTGGACGGCACCGGCGAGCCGGTCGTGCTGTACCGCGGCGTGGAACTGGTCAGCCTCGGCGATGCCTGATGCGGGGGACAGGGATACCGATCCAGTGAAGCCCCGCCCCGCCACCGGACCGTCGTCTCCCGTCTGGGTCGAGTCGATGGGCGGTCCGCTGGGCGCCAGCAGCAAAGCCGAATCGATCGCGGCCGCTCAGGTCGTGCTCGCCGACCCCCGCACCGCGTGGGAGGACTGCGGGGTCTGGACGACGGACGGGCCGGCGGTGTTGATGGACCCGGTGACCGCCGGGGCCGATCTCGGCACCGAGTACCCGGGCACCGGCCGGTTGCCCGAGCAGGCTCCCGTCATGATCCCGGCCGGTAGCCGGCGTGTCCGTGCCGTCCACGCCTGGTCCGACGAGAACACCTCGGTGGGTGTGATCCGGTTGCTCGGGGACTGACATCATGTTCCGATGTCCGTGCTGACCGACTATTTCGCCGCCGGTTCCGACGACGTGGCGGCGACCGCCGTCGACGGGGAGCCGCGGCTGCTCGAATTCACCGCCGAACAGATCGCGGCGGGGAAGGAGCTGTACCGGACCTCGCCGGAGGAAGCGTCGCGGCCCCGGGTGCGGATCGCCCCGTCGGGGACCCCCGTCGTGCAGAGCAAGGGTGTCGACCCGACCCGCCTGGTGAGTCTGGAGAAGATCCTCACCGGCCGTTCATCGGGTGATCGGCAGGCCGCCCTGATCGCACCGGCCGAGGAGGACATCGACGGCTGTGTGGTCATGGCGGTCACGGACACGCTGCGCGACGCCCTGGCCGTGCTGGAACCGGAGGCTCTGCCGCGGGTGGCACGGCAGTGGGCGACCGTGGAGTTCGAGGTGAGCGCGGCGGACGGCCTGACGGAGTTCCTGACCGCCCTCACCGATCTGGCGCGCCGGGCCGTCCCCGGCGGTGACCGGCTCTACTGCCTCGCATGCTTCTGACCGGCGTCAGGTCCAGTAGAGGATGCGGCAACCGGGGAGCCGGGCGCTGATCTCCGACTCGAACCAGGTGCGCAGTTCGGTCATCACCGGGGCCGGGTAGACGTACTTGATAGCTCCGAATTTGCCGTGTTTGCGGGATCGGGACTCCTCGTCCATCTCCAGCCCGGTCCGCGGATACCAGCCGAGCAGCACGTCCCTGCTGCCCGGCGTGAAGCGGTGGGTGATCAGCTCGGCGGTCAGGTCGAGAGCGGGCACCCCGTCCACCGCTGCCGCGACCTGCGAGATCAGTTCGCCGTACGCCGCACGCCAGCCGTCCACCGGCATGATCGGGGCGATGGTCAGGCCCACCGGATAGCCGTCCAGGGCCAGCCGGCGCAGCGCGGCCAACCGGTCCCGCAGACGGCTCGTACCGCCCTCGAAACGGGTGGTCACCGGCAGGCAGTTGACGCTGACCCGCACCCGGGTACGGCCGTGGTGCGCGATGCCGAGGAAGCCGTCCACATCGTCGAACTTGGTGGTCCAGCGCAACTGGACCGGAGCGTCCCACGCGCCGAAGTGCTCCACTGCCCGGCGCCAGCTGCCGGTCAGGTGTTCCAGAGCGAGCGGATCGGTGTAGCAGGACGCCTCGAAGGTCGTACCCTCGTCGCGCCTGGCCCGGTGGCGGCTGGTGACCGTGCCGTGCCCGGCGTACCCGGCGAGATTGTCCAGAATGTCGTCCAGGTCGGCGTAGACGCGGGTGACCGGTGGGCCGGACAGTGAACCGGCCAGGTAGCAGTACTGGCAGTGGGCCGGGCAGCCCTCCGCCAGATCGAACCGCCAGTCGGCGCTCGGTGCGATCGGCTGCAGGCGGCGCCGCGATGGTGGGCTCACCACGATCGCCATGGTGTTCTTGGCCCGGGCGTACGTCTCCCGGTCGGTGTCGCCGCGCATCCCGGTCAGCCGGGCCGACCGCAGCCGCTCCACCTCGATGCCGTGGGCCTCGACCTGCTTCATGATCCGCTGGCCGTGCGGGTGGTCGTACGCCGGTGGGGTCGCCACCACCCGCCGAGGCGTCCAGCGGCGGGCGGGACGGGCCGGCGGCGCGACGTCGCTCAGGTCGGCGGTGGCCACCCGTTCGCCACTGGCGCTGTGCGGCGCCGCCGGGACATCCGGGGCGAGCGGCTGGTCGAGATCGGTCATGACACAGGGTTACCCCTGGTGGGGCGGGTGTACCGCCCCACCGGAAGTGTTCAGTGGCGGTGGGCGGCGGAGGCGAATCCCAGCCAGGTGTGCCGGTTGCCGGCCCAGCACCAGCCGACCTTCGGGGCTCCGCGGCGGGCGGTGCCGTCCCGGCCGGTGCCGCCACTGATCCAGATCGCCGGCGTACGGGCGTCCAGGGTCTCGCCCTTGGGTTTGCGGGAACCGATGGTCATGAAGCAGTGGTTGGGCTCCAGGATCTTCGGGTCCTGGAGCAGCCAGCTGATGCCTTCGTTGACGGTCAGTGGGCTGCGGCCCCGGCCGAGGACGGCCGGCAGGGCCTCGGTGGGGCTCCAGTTGCGCATGTCGTCGCCGCGGTCGAGGCCGTGGAGTAGATAGAACGGTCGTTCTGGCAAGACCGCGGCCACCCGCTCGATCGCCACGAACGCCTCCAGATCGGTCATGTCCTCGACGACGAAGCCGGGTTTCCCGTGATGACGCAGCAGCGGCGCCAGCTGCCGTGCGGTGGCCAGACCGGGGTGGACGGCCAGCACCGACTGAGGTTCGTCCGGCAACGCGGCCACCTGGGCGGCGAGGTCGGCCGGGGCTACGCCGGTGACCTCGGCGAGCCCGGCTTCGAGCAGTCGATCCAGTTGCTGTGACAGGCTCATGAACACTCCCGGGCTCAGTGGCGCAGCTTGCGATAGGCGCGGGCGGACAACGGCAGGAACACCGCGACGATCAGAATCGGCCAGCCGATGGCCAGCCACACCGCCCCGTCGGCGAGCACCCCGCCGGTCACCCCGGTCGGGTTGCCGAACAGCTGGCGGGCGGCGGAGGCGGTCGCCGACAGCGGGTTCCACGCGGCGATCGCGGCCAGCCAGGCGGGCATCGTCTCGGCGGACACGATCGCGGTGGACAGGAAACCGATCGGCCACACCAGCACCTGCACGGCCATCGTCGCGCCGTCGCCGCGGAAGTTGAGGCCGATGAAGATCCCGATCCACAGGACGGCGAACCGCAGCGACAACAGCAGGACCACGGCGAGGGCGGCGGACGCCGGATCCGAGGTGATCCGCCAGCCGATCAGCAGGCCACCGGCGATCAGGACGAGCAACTCGGCGGCCGAGTTCGTCATGTCGGCGCCGACCCGGCCGAGCGCCACCGACGCGCTGCCGATCGGCATCGAACGGAACCGGTCGGTGATGCCCCGGCGGGTGTCGGCGGCCATCGCGGTGGCGGTGCTCTCCACCCCGAACATCATGCTCAGCGCCAGCATCCCGGGCAGCAGGAAACTGATGTAGTCGCCACCTCCCGGAACAGTGATCGCGCCGCCGAACAGGAAACCGAACACCAGCAGCAGCATGATCGAGAAGAGGAGGCCGAAGATCGGGGCCCAGGGTTGGCGTACCCAATGGGCCAGGTTTCTCTGGGTGAGGACCCACCCGGCGCGCATCGTCGTCACCGTGCCACCTCCCTGTCGGTGAGGGTCAGGAACACCTCGTCGAGGGTGGGGCGGCGCAGCACCAGGTCCTCGGGGGTGACGCCCAGGTCGTCGAGGGTGCGCACGACGTGGGCGAGGCCGGCGACGCGAGCGCCGATCTCGACGGTGAGCCGGTGGTTCTCGGTGTCGACGGAGGCCGGCAGCCGGTCCACCACCGGCTCCAGGGGCTGGCTGCGGGGGAGGGTGACGGTGACCCGGTCGCCGCCGATCCGGCGTTTCAGCTCGTCGGGGGTGCCCTCGGCGCCGATCCGGCCGTGGTTCATCACCGAGATCCGCGCGGCCAGCTGGTCGGCCTCGTCGAGGTACTGGGTGGTGAGCAGGACGGTGGTGCCGCGGTCGGCGATCTCCCGCACGCATCGCCACACCTCGTTGCGGGCGCGCGGGTCGAGCCCGGTGGTCGGTTCGTCGAGGAACAGCACCGCCGGGGTCAGGATGAGACCGGCGGCGATGTCGAGGCGCCGGCGCATGCCACCGCTGTAGGTGGCGACCGCGCGGGTGGCCGCCGCGGTCAGCTCGAACGTGTCGAGCAGCTGGTCGGCGCGCTGCCGGGCGGCGGCGGTGGTCAGGCCGGCCAGGCGCCCGAACATCACCAGGTTCTGCCGGCCGCCGAGGATCTCGTCGACCGCCGCGTTCTGCCCGACCAGGCCGATCCGCCGCCGGACCTGCCCGGCCCGGGTGCGCACGTCGAAGCCGGCGACGTGCGCGGTGCCGCCGTCGAAGTCGACCAGGGTGGCCAGGGCTTTGACCGCGGTGGTCTTGCCGGCGCCGTTGGGGCCGAGCAGCCCGTGGATGACACCGGGCCCGACGGCCAGGTCGAAACCATTCAGAGCAGGGATTTCGCCGTACGTCTTCCGTAGCCCCTCAGCTTTCAGGGCGGGTGTGACAGCCACTGTCGCTCCTAACTCCGTATGCCTTACGGAAAATTGGTGCGCGTTACACCGTACACCCCACGGGGTAATCTGTGCACATGGCTGACGAGACCATCGACCGCACCCTCGCCCTGCTCTGGCGGCGCACCCTCGGCACACCGCGGGGAACCCGGGGACCCCGGCAGCGGTTCAGCGTCGACGAAGTGATCCAGGCCGGGATCGCGGTCGCCGACGAGGAGGGACTCCCGGCGTTCTCGATGCGTAAGGTCGCCGACCGGCTCGGGCTCAAACTGATGTCGATCTACACGTACGTACCGGGACGCTCGGAACTGATCGGTCTCATGATCGACGAGGTGACCGGGGAGACGCCGCTGCCCGCCCACGACGGCCCCCTCCGGCAGCGGCTCACCGGCATCGCCCGGCACCTGTGGGACCTCTACCACCGGCACCCCTGGCTGCTGCAGGTCGAGGACAGCCGGCCCTGGATCGGCCCGCACGGCTCGGACCTCTACGAGTGGCAGCTCGCCGGGATCGAGGGCGCCGGCTTCACCGACCTGGAGATGGACCAGGTGGTGACGATGCTCAGCGACTACACCGCCGGGGCGGCCCGGTCATCGGTGCGCGCGCTGCGCACCACCCAGGAGTCCGGCATCACCGACGCCGAATGGTGGGCCGGCAACGCACCCGTCCTGGAACGGCTGATGCCGGCCGGCGACTATCCCATCTCCGGCCGGGTCGGGCAGACCGCCGGCCAGGAGTACAACGCGGTCAGCGACCCGGACCGGGTCTTCCGCTTCGGCCTCGACCGCGTCCTCGACGGCCTGGAACGACTCCTCGAGCGGTAACCGGGCGCCGACCGCGCCGCCGCACCCCGCTCGGCCGACCGCTCAGAGCCAGTCCGGCACGTGATCCGGGACCTGGACGGGCTCCTCGGCCGGCGGCGGCTGCGGTGGGATGACGGTTCCCGTCATGATGGCGCCGTACTGGGCGAAACTCCGCCACATCACCCGGCCGCTGGTGCGCATCGCACGTACCACCCAGCGGCCCACTGCTGCCATCACCCTGTCCCCGCTCTCGTCTTCGCCCGTCGTGCCGGCCCAGCGTGCGGGAGAACGCTGAACGCCGCCTCGAGTGGTGCTCGAGGCGGCGCACCCCGGCGAGGCCCGTGCTGGAACGGGCGTCGAGCCGGGCCCGCGACGATCAGGCCGTCAGCTACCGGGTGCACGGGACGGAGAGAGACAGTGGGTAGTCGAGAGGATCTGGCCTTCGTCGGGCTGGGCGCGATGGGTGGCGGCATGGCCAGGCGGCTGTGCGCGGCCGGCTTTGCGGTCACGGTGTTCAACCGCACACCGGAACGAATCGTGCCGGTGGCCGCCGCGGGGGCCCGCGTCGCCGCCTCCGCGGCGGAGGCGGCCGGAGCCGCCCGGATCGTGGTGCTGAGCCTCGCCGACGAACGCGCGGTCGACGAGGTGCTGTTCGGGGCGATGGCCGGCCGGCTCCGGCCGGGAGCGGTCGTCGTCGACACCTCCACGGTGTCACCGGCGTACGCCATCGAGGCGGCCGGGCGGCTGGACAAGGAGGGCATCCGCCGGGTCGAGGCCTGCGTGATCGGCAACCCGCCGATGGCGCTGGCGGGCAGACTGAGGGTGTTCACCGCCGGGCCCCGGGAGAACGCCGACGAGGTCCGCCCGGTGCTGGACGCGCTCGGCCCCGACGTCCGGCACGTCGGCCCGGCGGGTGCCGCCGCCACTCTCAAACTGGCGTTCAACCTGATGCTCGGCAACCAGGTGGCGGCGATGGCCGAGGCGATCCGGCTGACCGACGGTGCCGGGGTCGACCGGGATCTGCTGCTGACCGCCCTGACCGCCAGCGGATTCAGTTCCCCGACACTGGCCTTCCGGGCCGAGATGGCCCGTGAGCGCCGGTACGAGCCGGCCCAGTTCCGGGCCCGGCTGATGCTCAAGGATCTCGAACTCGCGATCGCCGAAGCCGGCGGACACGGCCGTGACCTGCCGGTGTCCGCGGCTGCCGCGGCCCGGTTCGCCGAACTGGTCCGGTCCGGTGCCGGTGACCGAGACGCGGCCGCCGTGGTGGACCTGCCTTGACGCCGAACGCGGTGATGGGCGGAGCCGCCCATCACCGCGACCGGTCCTACAAGCTCAACGCCCCGTCGATCTGCAGAACGGCACCGGAGACATACCCCGCCTGAGCCAGGTACCCGATCGCGTCGGCCACCTCGTCCGGCTGCCCAGGCCGGCCCAGCGGCACCGCCTGCAGGCTCTTCTCCCGCACCGCCGGCGACATCGATGCCAGCATGCCGGTGTCGATGTAGCCGGGCGCCACCACGTTGACCCGGACGCCGTACCGGCCGGTCTCCTTGGCCAGCGCCCGGGAGAAGCCGATGATGCCGGCCTTCGCCGCCGAATAGTTCGTCTGACCGGGCACGCCGTACACACCCGCCACCGACGAGACGTTGATCAGGCAGCCGCCGCGGCGCCGGGTCATCGGCAGCACCAGCGCCCGGCACAGGTGATAGACCCCGCCCAGGTTGGTGTCGATCACCTGGTGCCAGTCGTCGTCCTCCATCAGCGCCAGCGCCCGGTCCCGGATCACACCGGCGCTGGTCACGGCCACCGTCACCGGCCCGAGATCCTGTTCGGTACGTTGCACCCACAGCTGGACCGCCGCCCGGTCGGTGACGTCGACCCGGATCGCCAGGACACGCCGGCCGGCCGCCTCGACCTGTTTGGCCACCATCAGCGCCGCGTGCTCGTCGTGGCGGTAGCAGAAGCTGATGTCGTAGCCGTCTCGGGCGAGCCGCAGCACGGCCGCCCGGCCAATGCCGCGAGAACCGCCGCTGATCATCGCTACCCCGGGTGCCGCCATCGTCTCTCCCGTCGCCCTCATGTCGGATCATCGTCCCGGCCGGGCATCGAGCCGGGCTCGACGCCCACTGTGGCGGTTCGCCGGGCCGGCGCGGGGCATGGTGAGGCCCTCCCGGGTGGAGGGGGTCGCCCCGGGAGGGCCTCCGGAGGAGTTGTCTCAGGCGCTGGTGACGGTCACGTCGCCGCTGGTGGAGCTGGCGTCGATGCGCAGCGGCGCGTCACCGGGGGACTCGGGCAGCTCGTTGACGGTCCGGCCGTTGCGGCTGGAGATTTCGGCCGCGGCGGCGACACCCGGGCGCACCCCGATCCGGATGGAGCCGGGACCGGTCTTGATCGTCAGTGAGCCGGCCACCGCGTCGGCCACGGTGACGGTGCCCGCCCCGGTGGTCAGCGACACGTCCGCCGAGACGGTGCCGAGCTCGACGGTGCCGCTACCGGTGGTGATGGTGGTGGCGCCGCCGAGGTGGGCGACACCCAGCGTGGCGGTGCCGACCCGCAGATCGGCGGCGCCGGCGAGCTGATCGAGGCGCACCCGGCCCTCGTCGGCCCGCAGTTTCGTCCGGCCGGAGACGGTGCCGGTGGTGGTCAGGTCACCCTGGTCCCAGGTCGCCCGCACCCCGGCGGCCGGCCCGGTCACCGTGTAGCGGCCCTTCTTCCCGGTGAGGGTCACGTCGGAGCCGTACGGCGCGCGCACGATGATCCGCAGCGGCACCGACTTGAGGCGGCCGCTGGGTGCCTGCACCACCAGATGACCGTGTTCGAACTGGACCTGGGTCTTGCGGACCGCTTCCGGGGCGACGGCCGGATCGGCCGGCGAGCCGATCAGCTCGGCCAGCCGCCGGTCCGGGTCCAGGACGGCGGCCACGACGACGGCCACGACGTCGGTCTCCACCAGTTCGACGAGAAGCTCGCCGTTGTGCAGATGGACCTGCATGTCGGCGGGCCGCGGGGAGGTGAAGGAGTCGATGCGGCGAGATTCGGTGTCGGTCATGGGAGACCTCCGATCACGAAGGGACGGGCGGGCGGCCACCGGACGATGACCGGCGGCGGTGGCGGAGCCGCGGCGGGCGGCGGTCGTGAGATCGCCGCCCGCCGGTGGATCAGGCGACCGGGGCAGCCGCCGGGGCGGTGACCCGGGCGTCCCAGTCGATGCGGTAACGCTGCTCGGGGCCGAGCGTCTTCTCCGGGTTCAGGAAGGTCTTCTGCGCCAGCGGCATCATGATCCGCATCATCGTCTTGGCGAAGTTGCCCATGCTCTTGCTGTTGGTGGTGCGGGCGCCCCGCACGATGATCTTCTCCACCCGGCCGCGGCGCAGCTCCTCGTACGCCGCGAACGCACTCGGCACGTCGGGCAGGTCACGCAGGCAGCGAGCCAGCTGAATGCCGCTCTCCACCGCCATCGACGCGCCCTGACCGGAACTCGGCGACGGGCCGTGCACCGAGTCACCGGCCAGCACCATGCGTCCGCGATACCAGTGCGGCACCGGCGGCATGCTCTCGATCGAGCCGATCGCGACCAGGTTCTCCGCCCGGGTGTGCTTGACGATGTCGCGGGCCGGGGTGTCCTCGGCGAACGTCTCGCGCAGCGACTCCAGCCAGGTCTCCCGCGACGTCGCGTTGGCCTCGCTGAAACTCATGATGCGCGGGTCCGGGACGTTGGCGAACCAGGCGGTGCGGCCGTCGGGCTGCGCCCAGTAGCCGAAGAACGCCTTCTTGCCGAAGGAGAAATACATCGTGTCGAGCTCGGCGCCCGGCGGCACCCAGTCCGCCGCGGCCCCGAAGTTGAGCAGCGCCGTCGTCTTCGGCGCCGGCGCCTGCGGGTCGATCAGGGAACGGACCTTCGACCGGATGCCGTCGCAGCCGACCAGCACGTCACCGGTGCTGGTGGTGCCGTCGGCGAACACCGCGGTGACACCGTCGGCGGACTCCGTCACGTCGACGAGCCGCTTGTTGTACTCGACCCGGACGCCCTGCGCGGCGGCCTGCTCCAGCAGCACCCGCGACAGCTCGTCGCGCCAGACGCCCAGGGTCTCCGGCTCGACCGCCGGGTTGGGGGTGGTGCCGATCAGCGCACCGTAGCCGTCGGTGACGACGGTGGTGTTCATCGGCTGGCCGATGGCGCGAACCACGTCGTCCACACCGAGGATGCCCAGAGCGGCCAGGCCGTTCGGGGCGAGGGTCAGGGTGACGCCGACACCGTCGGCGGCGGTGGGGTAGGCCTCGAAGAGGGTGGCTTCGATGCCGGCCTTGCGGAGGGCCATCGCGGCCACCGGGCCGGCCACGCCGCCACCGACCACCAGGGCAGTTCGAACCGCTGTCATGTGAGACTCCCGAAGGTTTCCTGCCACGACTTGATGTAGTCGGGGTCGCCGAGTGAACCGGTCAGTTCGGTGAGAAAGACGAGCTCCGCCTCCAGCATCGCGAGCGCATACCTCTCCTCGACGAGGAAGATCCAGCGCACGCCGCTGTCCGCGGCCTCCTGCACGAGCTTGCGGGTTTCCTGAATCTTGACGGTGAGCGCGGTGTGCCGTTTCTGCAGCAGGTCTACCGCTTCGCGGGGCGCCAGCAGACTCAGCAGTGACAGCGCGACGGCGAACTGCGGGTACTCCTCGCGAGGCTGGGCCACCAGCTCGCGCAGCCACTCGTAGAACTCGTCACGGCCGCTGCCGGTGATCTCGTAGACCGTCCGCTCCGGGCGCTGCCCCTCGCGGACCGTCTCCCGCGCGGCGATGAAACCGGCCTTCGCCAGCTGCTCCACCACCATGTAGAGCGAGCTGCGGGTGTATTTGATGTGGCGATCCTGGCCGCTGCCCTGCAGGCGCCGCCCCAACTCGTAGGGGTGCAGCGGCTGCATGCTCAACCACGCGAGAACCACCAGGGCCAGTGGGTTGGGAACCTTACGCCGTCGTTCCACGTGGTGCTCCTTAGTCGATCCGGACTATACAGAGTCGACCAATCAGCTTCAACTAACTTTCGCCTACATCGGACTGTCGTGACGCGACGGTGCCGCATGGCGCCCGTGGGCGGCTCAAGCCGCACTCAATCGCGGTTGGATCCCGCTGTCCCAGGCTGGCCGCTCAACCCCAGGCCCAGAAGGTGATGCCTCATGGCTACGACGTCACGTCTCTCCGCCGAGCAGGTACGGCCGGCTCCGCGGCTGTACTCCGCCGGCTGGTTCCGGAACCTGTTCGTCGCCGAGTTGTGGGAGCGTTTCGGCTTCTACGGCGTGCAGGCGATCCTCGTGCTCTACGCGGTCGCCCCGGCCGCCGACGGCGGGCTGGGCCTGTCCCAGGGCAGTGCCGCCGCCGTCTTCGGCGCCTACATCGGCATCACCTTCATGATGGCCCTGCCCGGCGGCTGGCTGGCCGACCGGGTGCTCGGCCAGCAACGCGCGATCGTGCTCGGCCCCGGCCTGATCGCCCTCGGCTGCTACAGCCTCGCCCTGCCGCCGGACGGGCTGACCCCGCTCGGGCTGCTGCTCATCGCCTGTGGCTTCGGCCTGTTCAAACCCAACCACCAGGCGATGATCAACATCCTGGCCGGTACGCCGGGACGCCGCGAGGCCGCCATCGCCGCGCTGTTCGTCGGCATCCAGGTCATCGGCCTGTGCGGACCGCTGATCATCGGCTCCATCGGTGAGCGGGTCAGCTGGAGCCTGGCGTTCGCCACCATCGGAGTGGTGCTGACCGTGGGCGTGTTCGCGGTCCAGGCCGGCCGGCGTTCCTACGGCGAGGTGGGCCGGGGACCGACCCGTCCCCTGTCACCCGCCGAGCAACGCCGCCTGCGCCGGCGCACCGCCCCACTGGCGCTGGGGACCGCGGCCCTGGTGATCGTGCTGCTCGGCACCGGGCTGGTGCCGCCGATGGCCGCGCTGATGCTGATCGGGCTCGGTCTGATCGCCGCACCCTGGGGCGCCTACCTGAGACTGCGCCGCAACCCGGCACTGGACTCCGGCGCCCGGTGGCGGCTGTCGGTGATGCTCCGGCTCTTCCTCGGTGCCACCCTGTTCTGGCTGCTGGCCGGGCAGGACGGCTCGGTGCTGACGCTCTTCGCCAAGGACTCCACCGACCGCGAACTGCTCGGCTTCACCCTGCCGGCCAGCTGGCTGCAGGGCGCGACACCCCTGTTCATGCTGCTGATCGCGCCGCTGTTCGCCTGGCAGTTGCCCCGGCTGAACCGGTGGTTCGGCGTACCCGCGAAATTCGCCTTCGGTCTGTCCGTCGCCGGTGTCAGCTTCCTGGTGATGGCGGTGGCCGCGACCGCCGCCGCGGACGGCCAGCGGGTCTCGCCGCTGTGGCTGCTCAGCGTCTACCTGCTGCACGCCTGCGGCGAGATCGTGGTGGCGGCCGTCAGCATCAGCGCCATCTCGGATCTGGTGCCCCGCGACTTCCTCGGTCAGGGCATCGGCGTCTACTGGCTGTTCGCGGCCATGGGCGGCGGGCTGAGCAGCCAGGTGGCCGCGCTGATCGATGTGCTGTCCGCGCCCGTCTACTACCTCTCGCTGGGGGTGCTCACCCTCCTGGTGGCGGCGATCTTCGTGGCCGCCCGGCGCCGTCTGGGCGCGCCGTTCGAACAGCCCGGCCCGGCCGGCGGCCGCCCGGCCGCCCCCGATCCAGCCGTCCTCCAGTGACCTCCGACGTGCGCCCGGCAGCCTGAGCCCATCGAACCGCCGGCCTGCCGGCCGGCGACGGTACGCCCCGACCACAAGGAAGCGTGAGTGCAATGACCCTCGATGACATCCGGCGCCTGCTGCGGGAGAGCGGCGGGGTGGACGAATCCGTCGACATCGACGGCGACATCGCCGACACCGAACTGAGCGCCCTCGGCTACGACTCACTGGCCGTACTGGAGATGTGCGCCCGGATCGAGCAGCAGTACGGTGTCAAGATCCCGGAGGAGGAGCTGACCGGGCTGACCACGCCGGCCGCCGTGATCGCCTACGTCGACAACGCTCGCGCCATCGCCGCGAGCTGACCAGCGCACCGGTGTGGACCGCCTCCTCA
The DNA here is from genome assembly GCF_050589265.1 of Actinoplanes sp. G11-F43. Classification (NCBI taxonomy): domain Bacteria; kingdom Bacillati; phylum Actinomycetota; class Actinomycetes; order Micromonosporales; family Micromonosporaceae; genus Actinoplanes; species Actinoplanes sp. G11-F43. The sequence continues at coordinate 159,508 of NZ_JBNZCE010000045.1, read as the reverse complement.
TCCCCATCACGCTGCTGGCCAACGGGATCGCCGTCGGCGTGATGGTGTCCACCGTCATCGGGCTCGCGCCGATGAGCCTGGCCGTCTCCTACGAACGGTACGTGGCCACCATCCAGTACCTCTGGAAACGCTACGACCCGTTCATGCCGATCATGAACGCGCTGGCCTGCGTCCTCGACCTCGCCCTGGCGGTGGTGGCCGACGGCGACCTGGCCCGGGTGCTGTTCGGATCCGCGGGTGTGCTGCTGCTGATCGTCATGGCGATCTCGGTGTTCAAGAACGTCCCGATCAACCGGTACGTCATGTCGCTGGATCCACAGGTGCGCCCGGCCGACTGGGAGCACGCCGATCCGCGCCTGAGCTGGCGCAACTGGAACCTCGTCCGCACGGCACTGGCCGTGCTGGCGTTCGCCACAAATCTTGTCGCAGTCACCGTGCTGCTCTAGCCCGCAAGGAGGAACCACCGTGCATGTCTCGGGTAAGAAGGTGCTGGTCACCGGGGGTAGCAGGGGCATCGGCCGGGCCGTGGTGCTGGGCCTGGCCCGAGCCGGGGCGGACGTCATCACCTGCAGCCGGAGCGAGAACGAGTTCGCCACCGGCCTGGCCGCCGAACTCAAGGAGATCCCGGGCGAGCACCACGTCGTCCGGGCCGATGTCACCAGCGCCGACGACGTCGCCGCGCTGATCGACGAATGCCGGGTCCGGTTCGGCCGCCTCGACGCGATCGTCAACAACGCCGGCGTGATCAGCCACGTGCCCTTCGCCGAACTCGACCTCGACGAGTGGCGACGGGTGGTCGACAGCAACCTGACCGCCGCCGCCCGGATCATCCAGGCCGCCCTGCCGCTGCTCGGCGCGGGCGCCTCGGTGGTCAACGTGGGCTCGCGGGTGGCCACCGTCGGCATCCCGCTGCGGGCGCACTACACCGCCGCGAAGTCCGGCCTGATCGGGCTGACCCGGTCGCTGGCCAAGGAACTCGGCCCGCGCGGCATCCGGATCAACGTGGTCGCCCCCGGCCCGATCCAGACCGAGACCGAGACCCCGCCGGCAGTGCTGCAGCGCTACCAGTCGATGATCCCGCTGGGCCGGCTGGGCCGCCCGGACGAGATCGCCACGGCGGTGCAGTTCCTCGCCAGCGACCAGGCGTCGTTCATCAACGGCGAGGTCCTCAACGTGGACGGAGGCATCTGATGGCCGAGGCCGGCGGCCCGTTCCGGGTGATGCTGCGGATGGTCATCCACCCGGGGATGGAACAGGAGTTCGAGCAGACCTGGCACCGGGTCGGCAGCGTGATCGCCCAGCACCCGGCGAACCGGGGACACTGGTTGTCACGCAGCACCGAGGAGGGCTCGGTGTACTACGTGGTCAGCGACTGGGCCGACGAGCAGCGGTTCCGCGAATTCGAGCGCAGTGACGCACACGTCGAGCACCGGACGAAGCTGCATCCGTACCGGTCCGGCGGGTCGATGACCACGATGCGGGTGGTGTACGGCATGACCGGCGCCATCACCGCACGATGAGCGAGCCGGCCGGCTCGCTCGCCGGCAGACGTGTCCTGATCACCGGTGGCACCCGGGGCATCGGCCGGGCCACCGCGCTGGCCTGCGCGCGGCGCGGCGCCCGGCTGGTGCTGTGCTACGCCCACGACGAGGCCGCCGCCGACCTGTTCGCCGCGGAACTCAAGGACGCCGGCGGCGGCCCGCACCGGGTGGTCCGCGCCGACGTCACCGACCAGGCCGGCGTACGCCACCTCGCCGGGATCTGCCGGGACGAGCTCGGCGGACTGGACGCGGTGGTCAACAACGTCGGCGTGGACGGCCGGGCCGCCCTCGAGGAGATGACCCCGCAGGAGTGGGACCGGGTCCTCGACCTCGACCTCACCGCTGCCTTCCTGGTCTCCCGGGAGACCCTGGGGCTGCTCAGCCCGGGCGCCTCGGTGGTGCACATCGGCGCGTCGGCGGCCCTGCGCGGACGCCCGCACAGCGCGCACTACGCCGCGGCCAAGAGCGCTCTGGTCGGGCTCACCCGTACCCTCGCCCGGGAGGTGGGCGACCGCGGGATCCGGGTCAACGTCATCGCGCCCGGCGTCATCGTCACCGAAACCGACCCGGGCCCGCCGCCCCCGGTCGCCGACCTGATCAAGCAGATGACGGCCCTGCGCCGTCTCGGCACCCCGGCCGACGTCGCCGGTGCCGTGGTCTACCTGGTCGGCGACGAGTCGCGGTACGTCAGTGGATCGATCCTGCACGTGGACGGAGGAATCTGATGCCCTACGCAGCCATCACCTACGCGGTCAAACCGGGGAACGAGGATGAGATCGCGGAGATCTTCGCCAACTTCCGGCGGGTCGACTCGCCGGTTCTGACCGGCCCGGACGGCGAGCCGGTCGGGGAACTGCTCGGCACCGCGGTCTTCATCAAGGACGACCTGATGGTCCGGGTCATCCACTACAGCGGCGACTTCTCCGCCATCGGCCGGCACATGGCGGGCCAGCAGGGGGTGCACTCGCTGGAGCAGCAGCTGGCGCCGTACCTGGCGCAACAGCGTGACACCGGCGACGTGGAAGGCTTCCAGCACTACTTCCGCAACGCCACCATGCGCTGCATCTCCCAGCTGTCGCGGGACACCTACACACCCGCCTGAGACGGTCCGGAACGCCGGGAGGCGGTCACCGCACGGTGACCGCCTCCCGGCGTTCGGTCGAGATCCTTGCGGAGTACGGCGTACCGCCCCCGCCGGCGGGCTCAGTCCACGTCCCGCCCCGGCGTCATGGTGTCGACCAGCCCGGTGGTGTGCTTGGCGGCCCGGAAGGCCGGATCGGCCAGCACCTCGCGCAGGAAGTCCCGGGTGGTGTGCACACCCCGCCCGGCCACCCGGAACTCCTCCAGCGCCCGGTCCGCACGGGCTATCGCCTGCCGCCGGTCCGGCGCCCACACCGACACCTTGGCGAGCATCGGGTCGTAGTCGGCGGTGACCCGGAAACCGGGATAGCCGTGCGTGTCCACCCGCACGAACGGGCCGCTCGGCGGCAGGAACTCGGCCACCGTCCCGGGCGTGGGAAGGAATCCGCGCAGCGGGTCCTCGGCGTTGATCCGGCACTCGATGGCCACCCCGCGCGGGCGCACGTCGTCCTGGGTCACCGAGAGGCCGTACCCCGCGGCCACCCGCAGCTGCTCCCGGATCAGGTCGATGCCGGTCACCATCTCGGTCACCGGATGCTCGACCTGGATCCGGCAGTTGACCTCCATGAACACGAACTCGTCCTCGTCGACCAGGAACTCGTAGGTGCCCGCTCCGGCGTAGTCGACGTGCCGGGCGGCCCGCACCGCGGCGTCCCGGATGCGCTGGGACAGCCGGGCCGGCAGCCCGGGCGCCGGGGTCTCCTCGATCAGTTTCTGCCGGCGGCGCTGCACCGAGCAGTCCCGCTCGCCGAGTTCCACCACCCCGCCCCGGCCGTCACCGAGCACCTGCACCTCGATGTGACGGGCGTTCTCCAGGAACCGCTCGATGTAGAGCCTCGGGTCGCCGAAGGTGCTCTGCGCGACCGCCCGGGCCCGGCCCCACGCCTGGCCGAGGTCGCGGCCGTCGCGGACCACCGTCATGCCGCGGCCCCCGCCGCCGGCGGTCGCCTTCACGATCAGCGGGTAGCCGATCCGGTCGGCGACCTCGCGGGCCTCCTCGACGGTCAGCAGCGACCGGGAGCTACCCGGCAGGGTGGGCAGACCGGCCTCGCGGGCGATCTGTTTGGCGTCCGCCTTGTCGCCGAGGCGCCGCAGCAGGGCGGCCGGCGGCCCGATGAAGGTCAGGTCGTTCGCCTCGCAGATCTCCGCGAAGTCCGGGTCCTCGGAGAGGAAGCCGTAGCCGGGGTGGACCGCCTCCGCGCCGTTCTGCAGCGCGGCGGTGACCAGGGCGGCCGGGTTGAGGTAACTGTGCCGGGCCGCGGACGGGCCGATACGCACACAACGGTCGGCGTACCGGGCCACGGCCGATTCACGGTCGGCGTCGGAGCAGACCGCGATGGTGCGGATGCCCATCTCGCGGCAGGTCCGCGCCACCCGGAGGGCGATCTCACCCCGGTTGGCGATCAGAACGGTGGAAAACACGGCTGTTCCTCCTCGGTCTCAGGCCGGTGCGAGCACGATCAACGGCTCGCCGTACTCGACCGGGGTGGCGTCCGGCACCGGGATGTCGACCACACGGCCGGACGATTCGGTCACCACCGGATTCATCAACTTCATCGCCTCCACGATCCCCACCTGCTGACCGGCGGTGACCACGTCACCGACCCGGACGAACGGCGGCTCGTCCGGCGACGGCGAGTGGTAGAAGGTGCCGACCAGCGGCGCGGTCACCGGCGTGGTCCCGTCGGCGGCCGTGCCCGCCGCGGCGGGCTCCGGGTCGGCCACCGCGGCGAGCGCCGCGGACTCCGGCGGGGACCACTCCAACTCGACCTGCAGGTCACCGGCGCGGACCCGGATGCTGCGCAGCGGACCGTGCACCGACGCGGTCAGGCGCTCGGCGTACCGGCAGAGGTCGTCCATACCGGTGGCGGAGCCTCCGGTTGCCTCGATTGTCATCGTCCCCTCGGCTTTCTGGTCAGTACTTGCGGAACCGGCGACGGCGCTGGGCCGTACGGTCGTGCGGGGCGATGGCCACGACGTCACGCAGCGCCTCGGCGAGCGCCGTGCGCAGCCGGTCGGCGGCGCCCGCCGGATCGGCGTGCGCGCCACCGGGCGGCTCCGGGATGACGGCGTCGACGATGCCGTGCCGCAGCAGGTCACGGGCGCCGATCTGGAGCGCGGCGGCGGCCCGGTGCGCCGCGGCCGGATCCTTCCACAGGATCGCGGCGCACCCCTCCGGGCTGATCACCGAGTACATCGCGCCGGAGAACGCCAGCACCCGGTCGGCCACGGCCAGCGCGAGCGCACCGCCGCTGCCACCCTCACCGGTCACCACCGCGACGATCGGCACCGGCAGTCCGGCCATCAGCCGCAGATTCTCGGCGATCGCCCAGGCCTGCCCGTTCTCCTCGGCCTCGATCCCCGGATGGGCGCCCGGCGTGTCCACCAGGGTCACCACCGGCAGGCCCAGTTTGGCGGCCAGCCGCATCAGCCGGGCCGCCTTGCGATAGCCGTGCGGCAGCGCCATCGCGAAGTTGCGGCGCAGTCGTTCGGCGGTGTCGCGGCCCTTCTGGAAGCCGAGCACGACGACGGCCCGGCCGTCGATGCGCGCCAGGCCGCCGATCAGCGCGGGGCAGTCGCCACCGATCCGGTCACCCTTGAGCTCCAGGAAACCGTCCGACAGGTGGGCCAGGTAATCCAGCATGGCGGGCCGGTCCGGGTGCCGCGCGCCGTGGATGATCTCCCCGGGATCGGCCGGCGCCAGCTGCTCCGGGTCACGGATCAGCCCGGCCGAGGGCACGGCGACGGGCCTGGCGGCCGGCGGGCCCTGCGCGTCCAGCACCGTGCCGATCGTCGGGCGCAGCGCCGCCCGGCTCACCACGGCGTCGACCAGTCCGTGCTCCTGGAGAAACTCGGCGGTCTGGAAGCGGTCCGGCAGCTCCCGCCCGATGGTCTGTTCGATGACCCGCCGCCCGGCGAACCCGATCCGTGCGCCCGGTTCGGCCAGCACCACATCGCCGAGTGTCGCGAACGACGCGGCCACCCCGCCGTACGTCGGATCGGTCAGCACACAGACCGTCATCACCCCGGCCCGGTCCAGTTCGCCCAGCGCCTGACTGGTCTTGGCCATCTGCATCAGGGAGAGCGCGCCCTCCTGCATCCGGGCGCCACCGGAGGCGGTCACGATGATCAGCGGCTGCCGCAGGCGCAGTGCCTCCTCGGCGGCCGCGGTGATCGCCTCCCCGGCCGCCACCCCGAGACTGCCGCCCAGGAACCGGAAGTCCATCACGGCGGCGACCACCGGGTGCCCGAGCAGCGTGCCGGTGACGCAGACGACGGCATCCGTCAGACCGGTCTCGGCCCGGGCCCGGTCCAGGCGCTGGGGATAGGGCTGGGAGTCGACGAAAGCGAGCGGGTCGTGCGGTACCGCCGGCGGCTCCAGCCGGACCGCGCTGCCGGTGTCCAGGAGTTGCTCGATGCGGTGTTGCGCGGTGAGCCGGTGATGCCTGCCGCATCCGGAGCACACCCGCAGGTCACGATCGAAGCGAGGGCCGTAGATCAGGGAGCGGCATCCGTCGCAGGCGACCCACTCGGCCTCGATGGTCGGGATAGAAGTCTCCAGAGTCACTCCGGCATGGTCGCGGTGGCGGCTCAACGGCCGTTGGAATCCCGCTCCATCCGCCCGGGACGTCGCGCGGCCTCCGCCCGCGACCGTGACACCCGGCGTCTACCCGGTCTCCAGCCGCCGGGCACAAGCTGTCCGGGCAGGTCTCCGGCCGGGCTGCCGGCAGGGGCGCGCCGACATGCCGCCGACAGAGAGAAGGAAACGATGCCGACCGAGCAGACCGAGGTCCTCGTGGTGGGCGGCGGCTACGCCGGCCTGACCGCCGCGCTGTTCCTGGCGCACCAGGGGGTCCGGACGGTGCTGGTGGACCGCAGCCCGGGCGCCTCGATCCAGGGCCGGGCCCGCGGGATCAACCAGCGCACCATGGAGCTGTACCGGCCGTACGGCCTGGAGGAGCCGATCCGGGCGGCCGGGCGGCCGTTCGACGACGAGTCCGGGGTGGTGCGCTGCACCACCCTGAGCGGCCCGTGGACGTGGGTCCTCGCCGACGACACCCGCAAGCCGCTGCCCGAGCTGACCGCCTGCGAGTTCGGGATGGCCGATCAGCGCAGCGTCGAGCCGCTGCTGATCGCCGCGGCCAGCGAGCGCGGCGCCGACATCCGGTTCCGGCACCGGTGCCTGCGGGTGGCCGCGGACGACGACGGGGTGACCGCGACGGTGGCCGGCCCGGACGGTGCCGAGCAGACGCTGCGATGCTCTTATCTGGTGGCGGCGGACGGGTTCCGCGGCGCCATCGGGCCGGCCGCCGGCATCGTCCGGGAAGGGGTGGGAACCACCCAGAACTGGGTGACCATTCTGATCCGTGCCGATCTGTCGCAGATCATCCGGCAACGGGCGATGTTCTGGATCGTGGTGAACGACGAGATCGGCCAGGGTTCGTTCCTGACCACGTCGGAACCGGACCAGTGGGCGGTCAGCGTCGCCTGGGATCCGGCCACCGAGACCGTCGCGGACTTCACCGCCGAGCGCTGCGCCCGGATCGCGGCCTCGGTGATCGGAGCCGGCGTGCCGGTGGAGGTGCTGGACGTGGCAGCCTGGAGGGAGGCCGTCGGCGTCACCGACCGGTTCCGCAGCGGCCGGGTCCTGCTGGCCGGCGACAGCGCCCACGTGTGGCCGCCGGCCGGGGCGATGGGCGCCAACGCCGCGGTGCAGGACGCGCACAACCTGGCGTGGAAGCTGGCTCTGCGGCTGCGCGGGGTGGCCGGGGACCGGTTGCTGGACACCTACGAGCAGGAGCGGCGGCCGGTGGCGCTGGCGCTGGCCGACATCACCGTGCGGCGCCAGCGGGCCCGGTTCGGCGGGGAGTCCGGCTTCGAGGACGTCGACGACGTGGTGCTGGCCCTGGGGCAGCGCTACCGGTCGGCGGCGGTGCTGGGCGACGGGCCTGACGTCCCGTACGGTTCCGACCTGCCGGCCGATGCCGCGCCGGGCACCCGGGCGCCGCACGTCTGGCTGGATCACGACGACCGGCGGATCACCGTGCACGACCTGTGTCACGACTCGTTCGTCCTGCTCACCGGTGCGACCGGGGATGCCTGGACGACCGCGGCGGCGCGCTGCGCGGAGCGGACCGGGGTGCCGCTGACGGCGTTCCGGGTCGGTGCCGACCTGCTCGACCCGGAGGGCGTCTGGGAGCAGCGGTACGGCTGCCGGCCCGACGGCGCGGTGTTGTTGCGCCCGGACGGCTACATCGCCTGGCGCAGTCCGGGACCGGTCGACGGCCGGGCCGAGGTGCTCACCGGGGTGCTGCGCGAGGTGCTCGCCGGAGCCTTCTGAGCCCGGGTGCGGGCGGGCCGGCCGGGTGCCGGCCCGCCCGCCGTCGTGGGTCAATAGGCGGCGGCGACCTCGTAGACCCCGAAGGGACGGCTGCCCGGCGCCCGCTGGTAGCGGCGCAGCGGCGCGGTCACCCCACGGTGGCCGGCCCCGCTCTCCCAGAGGCGGAACGCGTCCAGGCTCTCCCACTCGCTCATCACCACGAAGATCTCCGGATCACCGGTGAGGCGGAGCAGCTCGTTGCCGAGCAGGCCGGGTGTGCCGGCCAGGTCCGTGCTGATCCGGTGGTAGGCCGCCGTGACCGCGTCCGGCTCGCCGTCGGGCGCCGCCGCGTGGATCAGCACCCGGATCCGGGGCGGGCCGGAGGTGGCGGGGAAGGGCTGAGAGTCGGACATCGATGCGGTCCTCTCGTCGGGCGGGCACCGGAACCTTGTTCGTCCCCAGTAGACTGCGCAATGCTGGTGAACGGCTGGCGCGCCCTCTTTGCCGACGGTGTTCCGCTCGAGGATCCCTCGACGTGTCGCCGCCGGTCCATCGCATTATGGCCGTCAATGCCTTTTACGTTTCCTAATAGTTTCCTTACCTGCTATTCACGTTTCCGGTAGGGTGCGCGAAAGGCAACGAAACGGACTCGTGGCCGATTTGGTGGTGTTGACGGTCAGGTAAGTACTGTTTACGATTCGTAACTGAACTCCCAGACTTCGGGTCCCGGTGGGAGATTGGATGCCCGAAATGAACTATTAATTCCGCTATAAGCTATATAGAGGTCAAGGGCGGGGGTTCGTGCTTCCGTTATGGAACATGCGGGCATGGCACCCTCGTTTCTCAAGACCGGGAACGGTTTGTCCATCGCAATTTCTGGGCGGACGAATGAGTCTCGGTCGATGCCGGAAAAATACCGGTGAGTAATCAGCCCACTGAACGCGAGGGGGAGGCATAGTGGGTTTCTCCATTCTCGGTCCGCTGTCCGTCCAGCATCAGGGCAGGGACATCACACCGACCGCACCCAAAGTCCGCCAGGTTCTGGCGTTCCTGCTGGTCCGTCGAAATCAGATCGTCCAGTTCAGCGAGTTCATCGACGAACTCTGGGGCAGCAACCCGCCCGGCAGCGCGATGACCACCCTGCAGACCTACATCTACAAGCTGCGCCGTGACGTCCTCGACCTGTCCGGACTGGCCCGCCTGCACACCCAGTCGTGCGGCTACCTGCTCGACGTCTCCGACGACCAGCTCGACGTCTGCCGGTTCGACACACTGGCCCAGCGGGGCCGGGCCGCCCACGAGGCCGGCGAGACCGAACGGGCCAGCGCTCTGCTCGCCGAAGCCCTGCAACTGTGGCGCGGCCGTGTGCTCTCCGGCGTGACCGAGGGCCAGATCCTGTCGGCCCACGCCGCACGGCTGGAGGAGAACCGGCTCCGGGTCCTGGGCATCCGCATCGACGCGGACATGAGCCTCGGCCGCTACGACGAACTGATCAGCGAACTGCAGGAACTGGTCCGGTCCTACCCCCTGCACGAGCGCTTCCACGCCGACCTGATGACCGCGCTGAACCAGGCCGGCCGCCGCTACGAGGCCTTCGAGGTGTTCCGCCAGTTGCGCGGCCTGCTCGCCGACGAACTCGGGCTGGAGCCGTCCGCCTCGATGCAGCGCCTGCACCACTCGCTGCTGCAGGCCACACCGGAGGACGGCGATCCGGCGGCCGATGGGGCGTCCCGCCGCGCACACCCGGCGATCGTCCCGGCGCAACTGCCCGCCGACACCCTCGACTTCACCGGCCGGGGCGCGCCGCTGGCCCGGATCCGCCGGATGATCGCCTTCCGGGACGGCGGCACCACGGCCCGCGCCGTCTCGATCTGCGGCATGGCGGGAGTCGGCAAGACCACACTGGCCCTGCACGCCGCGCACGTCGACAAGGCCCAGTTCCCCGACGGTCAGCTCTACGCCCACCTGCGCGGGCCCTCACCGGCCGGCGCCGCCGACCCCGCCGACGTGCTCGTCGGATTCCTGCGCGGGCTCGGTGTGCCCGAGCAACGACTGCCGGCCACCCTGGAGGAACGCAGCAGCCTCTTCCGCACCCTCACCGACGGCAAACGCCTGCTGGTCGTGCTCGACGACGCTCTCTCCGCCTCCCAGGTCTTCCCACTGCTGCCGGCCACCCCGACCAGCGCGGTCGTCATCACCAGCAGATGGGGACTACAGGACCTGCCCGGCGTACGGGTGGTCAAGCTCGGCATGATGAACCCGGACGAATGCCTCACCCTGCTCGGACGCATCATCGGGCCGCACCGGGTCACCGCCGAGCGCGCCGACGCCGAACGGATCATCCACCGGATCGGATACCTTCCCCTGGCCCTGCGCTGCGTCGGAGCCCGGCTCAACGCGGTGCCGACCCTGACACTGCAGCGGATGGCCGCCCTGCTCGACTCCGGATCGGCCCCGCTCGACCAGCTCCGGTTCGCCGACTTCGACGTCCGCGCCAACTACGACAAGACCTACTTCCGGCTCGCACCGCACGACCGCAGCGCCCTGCGCCTGGTCAGCCTCCTGCCACCACCCACCTTCACCATCACCACCGCCGCCAACCTGCTGGGCGCCGACACCGACGCGGTCGAGGACCAGCTCGGCCGCCTGGTCAACAATCACCTGCTCGAGGCGACTTCGGACCGCGACAGCGACGTCGTGCACTACCAGCTGCACCGCCTGGTCCGCCTCTACGCCCAGGAACGCCTCAACCGCGAGTTCATCCACCCGGCGGCATGAGCCCGCACCCCCACCCCTGAGTGGCCCGGCCGGCCCGCGCGCGAACGGCGCGACCCGGCCGGGCCACGCCGGCCGGCGGTCACCGGCCGCCGGCGGTCACCGGCCGCCGGCGGTGTGCACCACCTCACCGTTGATGTTGCCGTTGGCCGCCGAACCGAGGAAGACGATCAGCCGGGCCACCTCGTCGGCAGTGCTCAGCCGCCCGCTCGGAGTCTCCTGCGTGGCACGTTCCAGCAGTGCCGGATCCACCGCCTCCAGACTCTCGGTGAGAGTGCCGCCCGGCGCGACGACGTTCGCCAGCACCCCGCCCCGCGTCCACATCAGCCCACGCGCGAAGCCGTGCAACGCCGCCTTCGCCGCGCTGTACAGCTCCGAACCCGGATTGCCGTAGGTGGCGGTGACCGACGACAGCAGCACCACCCGGCCCCAGCCGCGCTCCCGCATCCCGCCCAGCACCTCCCGGACCGTCCAGAGATGGCCCTCGACGTTCTCCCGGAAGCGGTCCAGCCACTGCTCCATCGGCAGCCCGGCGAACGCCGGGGTGTCCTCCGGATCGGTCCACACCCACGTCTGCGCGTTGGCCACCAGCACGTCCACCCCGCCCCACCGCTGCTCGACGGCCCGCACCGCCTCCCGGACACTCGCCGGATCGGCCAGGTCGTAGGGCAGGGCCATCGCCCGATCCGGTCCGCCCAGCTCCTCCTCCACCACCTGCCGCGCGGCATCCTTCGCCGAGTGATAGGTGATCGCCACCCGCGCGCCCTCCTGGGCGAACACCCGCGCGGTGGCCCGGCCGATACCCCGGGTCGCGCCGGTGACCAGCACCCGCTTGCCGTCCAGTCCGAGATCCATCACGTCTCCTGTCGTCGGTTGCCGCACCACTGTCGGGCAGCGCCCTCGACGGCGGCTGGGCCCGCACCGGCCACCACTTCAGCGCGCATCGAGTGATCGTCGCCGCGGCCGGTCTAGGTTCGCCGCGAGTGGACGAGAGGGATACCGATGCTGCGTGAACAACTGCGGGAGATCCGTGACCCGGTGCTCCGGGACGTCCTGGACCACCGGTTCTGGGCGGGACTCCGGGACGGGACACTGCCCGGCCCGGCGCTCGCCCACTTCGTCGAACAGGACACCGCGGGACTGCTGCCCGGATACGCCCGGGCCCTGGCCCGGTGCGCCGCCGCGGCCCCCGCCGATCAGGACACCCTGCTACTGGGCCACTCCGTCGTTGGCACGATCGAGGCCCGCGACCGGCTCCGTGCCTCCTACCGCGACCTGGCCGGCCCGCTGGGCACCCCACCGGCCCGCGACCGGGTTCCGTTGGATCCGGCGACCAGGGCACACACCTCGTTCCTGGCCGCCGCGACCGCGAGCTCCTACCCGGCCGGCCTCGGCGCGCTGCTGCCGATGGTGTGGTTCAACGCCGAGGTCTCCGGCCACCTGCTCACCACGTCAGCGGCCGGTTCGAGATACCGGCCGTGGATCGAGGTGTACCACCCGGGCGACGACTACGACTACGCCGTACAGGCCTTCCTCGACGCCGTCGACCGAGCCGGGCGCACCGGGGGAGCGGAGGCCAGGCGTCTCATCATCGAGCAGTTCTCGATCGGGGTCCGATACGAAAAGGCGTTCGCCGAGGCCTGCGCCGCGGCCGCTGATCGCCGGGTTCCCGCCGAGCACCACAACGAAAGGGCGCAGTGACGTGACCACATCAGCCCCGATCCCGTACCCGTTCCCCTGGACCCCCGTGATGGAGGTCCCCGAAGCCCTGAAGGGCCTGCACGACCGGTCCCTGGTCGAGGTCAGCCTGCCCAGCGGGGACACCGCCCTGATGGTGACCCGCTACGCCGACGTGCGCAGACTGTTCGCCGACGACCGGCTCAGCAAGAACATCGCCCGGCCCGAGGTCGCCCGGATCACCAAGGACAACGACCTGTTCGTCGACCCGGAGATCGACGGCGACCCGCCGCACCACACCCGGATGCGCGGACTGGTCACCAAGGCGTTCACCGCGCGCCGCATCGAGCTGCTCCGCCCGTACGCCCAGGAGGTCACCGACGAACTCCTGGACGCGATGGCGGCCGCCCCGAAGCCGGTGGAGCTCAACGAGGCCCTCGCCTTCCCGCTTCCCATCCTGGTGATCTGCAAGCTGCTGGGCATCCCGCCGGAGGACCGCAACCGGTTCCGGCGACTCGTCGACGGTTTCCTGTCGGTCACCAAACTCTCCCCGGAGGAGGTTCAGGAGTGCCGCACCGGTCTGTGGGACTACCTGGTCGACCTGATCGCCTTCAAACGCGACAACCCGGGTGCGGACGACCTCATCACCAGCCTGATCAAGGTTCGTGACGAGGACGACAACCGGCTCTCCGAGTACGAGCTGCACCACTGGACCCGCAGCCTGCTGATCGCCGGGTACGTCACCACCGCCAGCCAGATCGGCACCGCCACCGCCGTGCTGCTGCACCGTCAGGACCTCAAGAAGCAGATCCAGCAGGACTGGTCGCTGGTCCCGTCGGCGGTCGAGGAGATGCTGCGCACCCAGATCATGGGATCCTCGATCGGCACCCTGCGGTACGCCCTGGAGGACATCGAGCTCACCGACGGCACGATCCTGCCCAAGGGCTCGAGCGTGCTGCTGTCCGAGGAGTCGGCCAACACCGACGAGCGGGTCTTCGCCGACCCGTTCACCGTCGACATCCACCGCACCGAGAACCACCACATGACCTTCGGCGCCGGCATCCACTACTGCGTGGGTGCCGCGCTGGCCCGGATGGAACTGCAGGTCGCCACCGAGACCCTGCTGCGCCGCTTCCCCGACATTCGCCTCGCCGTACCGGCCGCCGCCCTGCCTCGCGCCATCGGCGGCTTCATGGAGGGCTTCAGCGAGGTACCGGTGACCTGGTGACCGCCCGCACCGCGCTGGTCACCGGCGCCAACCGGGGGATCGGCCGGGCCGTCGCCGCCGAACTGCACGCCCGGGGCCTCGACGTGGTGGTCAGCGGGCGCGACGCCGCGGCGGTGATCGAAGCCGCCGCGGAACTCGGCCCGGAGTCGGTGCCCTGCCGCCCAGCACCCCCACGTCGACGTGCTCGTCTGCAACGCCGGAGTGCTCCTGGACGCCGGTACCGGTCCGCTGGACACCCCACTCGACGCGGTCGAGGCCACCTTGCGGACCAACCTGATCGGCACCTGGCGGCTGTTGCAGGCCTTCGTCCCGCCGATGGTGCGGCGCGGCTGGGGACGGGTGGTGCTGATCTCCAGCGGTACCACCGCCGAATTCGGTGGGGCGCTGTTCGCCGCGGCGCCCGGCTACTCCCTCTCCAAGGCCGCCCTCAACGGCCTGACCACCCTCGTCGCCGACCGGACCGCCGGGACCGGGGTGCTCGTCAACGCGGTCAACCCGGGCCGGGTCCGGACCCGGATGATGCCCGGCCAGCAGACACCCCCCGAGGTGGCGGCCAGGTTCATCGCCGACGTGGCGACGCTGCCCGACGACGCGCCCACCGGCCGCTTCCTCAGCATGCCGCGTGAACTCAGCCCGACAGACAGGAGATGACATGCGATTCGACCTGACCGGAAAGAAGGCGGTGGTCACCGGTGCCGGTGCCGGCATCGGGCTGGCCGTGACCCGGGCCCTGGCCGGCGCCGGCGCCGACGTCCTCGGCGGCGCGCGCACGGTGTCTCCGGAACTGAAGGAGGCCACGCCGTACACCATGACGGTGGACCTGCTCACCGACGACGGCCCGGCACGCCTGGTGGACCGGGCCCTGGAGGAGTTCGGCGGCGTCGACATCCTGGTCAACAACGTGGGCGGCGGGGTCAAACTCGCCGCCGGCTTCCTCGACATCGACGACGACGTCTGGCGGCACACGTTCGATCTCAACGTGCTGACCACCGTCCGGGCCTGCCGGGCGGCCCTGCCCAGCCTGGTCGGGCGGGACGGCGCGATCGTCAACATCGGATCGATGAACGCCGAGATGGCCGACCCGCGCCTGGCACACTACTCGGCCGCCAAGGCCGCGGTCTCCATCATCGGCAAGGCGCTCGCCGCGGAGTTCACCCCTCAGGGGGTGCGGGTGAACACCATCCTGCCCGGCCCGGTGAAGACCCGGCTGTGGACCAACCCGGCGATCGCCGCGAAGGCCGGGATGACCCCCGAGGAGTTCCTGGACCTGGTGCCGAAGATGTCCGGGCTGGCCACCGGCAAGCTGATCGATCCGGAGGAGATCGCCGCCATGGTGGTCCTGCTCGCCTCCGGCCAGGTGCGCAGCATCACCGGCACCGACCTGCTGATCGACGCGGGAATGGCACCGCCGTCGCGGTACCAGCGTCCCAACTAGGTTCGCCGGTGGTGGGTCCCGCGGGGCTGCGGCACGCGATCCGCCACACCGAACCCGGCCGACACCCGCACACGTTCGCGCCCGTGGCCGTCAGTGGCCACGGGCGCGAACGTGTGCGGTCCGGGATCAGCCGGCGGCGATCCGCTGCACCCGGTCGGCGTGTCGCAGCAGGTCGTCCCCGCCGAGCACCACCGACGCCGGCCCGACCAGATTCACCCGGCGATTGAACGCCCGGGCCAGCTCCACGTCCCGGAGCACCCCGCCGGCCAGTGCCGCCGTGATCAGATCCTGACGGTGCATCTCGGCCCGGTCCTCCGCCGGCACCGGCCGCCCGGTGACCCGGTATATCCGGGCCCGGTCCATGGCCGCCGCCTCCCGGTAGACCGCGTCCGCCTCACCCGCGGTGGCCGCGTCGTAGGCGCGAGCCACCGCCGCGAGGTCCGGCCCGTGCGCGGCCACCGCGTCGGCCACCGCGAAGGCGTAGGTCAGGGCCATCGCCGAACCCCAGCCGTACGCCGGGTTGGTGCTGCACAGCGCGTCACCGACCGGCAGCAGACCCAGCACGGCCGGGACACCTCCGTCCAGGTAGTGCCGGCGCACGTTGCGGTTGCCGGCCATCACCTGCACGTCATCGGTGAGCGGTGTGCCGTTGCGCGGGTCGATCCATGGGGCCAGCGCCTCGATCGCCCCGGCATGCTCCTCCCATTCCCGGGTGTCACGCAACCGCTTCACCCCGGGCGTGGCCGGATGACACTCCAGGGCGAACGCATACGTGTCGTCGTCACCGGCGAACCCGATCCAGGAACCGAGCGGGAACTCGCCGCGCAGGGTGGCCACCGACAGCCGCGGCAGCTCGCTGTCCGGGGTGAACCGGTAGTAGCGGCTGTAGTAGGCGGTCTCGCAGTCCTGCACGTCGGCCGGCACGTCGATCCCCCGCGCGGCCAGCCAGCGCGGCACCGGGCTGCGCTGCCCGGCACAGTCCAGCAGCAGGTCGGCCTCGACGAACCGGCCGTCGGCCAGCTCCACGCCCGACACCCGCGGCGGCCCGTCCGGTGCGGGTGCCAGCCGCAGGCCGGTGGCGACCGCCGGGCAGTGGAAGACCACGCCCGGCTCGGCCTGCGCGGCCAGCCGCAGCACCAGCTCCAGTACGGCACGGCGCGCCCAGATGTTGGTGAACGCCTCGTCACCGGGCGCCCAGTCGGCCGCCGGCACGAACCGTTTGAACAGGTTGACCTCGCCGACCCCGCGAGCCCGGAGCCGGTCCAGCACGTCCGGGGCCCGCACCGCCAGCAGGTTGCGGGCCCGCGCGGAGAACCCGTGCGGCAGCCGGAACTGTGGCACGCCCCGCCGCGGCCAGCCGGAGAACGGATCCGCGGCCGGGTCCACCGGCGGCTCGTCCCGTTCGATCACCTGGACCGTGCGGCCGGTCCGGGCCAGCGCCACCGCTGTGGCGAGCCCGGCGATGCCGCCGCCCAGAACGACGACGCGCCCACCCGGCGCCGGGGTCACCGGCGCCATGTGACGATCTCGTCTCGCGGCTTGCGGCGGGCGGCGCCGGGCGGGATCGGCATCCGTTTCGAGCGGTCCTCGTGCCCGATCGTGATCACCCCGGCCAGCCCGACGTCCTCCGGCAGGCCGATCACGTCGGACAGCGCCCGCAGCTCGTCGGTGTAGACCGAGCTGAACACGCCGGTGCCCAGACCCTGGTCGAGCGCGGCCAGTTGCAACAGCATGAACAGGGCGCCGGCGTCGAACCACCAGAACGGCACCGGCCAGGGGACTTCGGACCAGCCGTCACGGACCGGCTGCCCGGCGTAGCGCTCGTGGTACGTCTGCTCGCGGGTCGCCACCCACAGGTGCACCGGCGCCTGCGCGATCCAGCGCGGGAAACCGAGTTCGACGTAACGGGCCTCGGCCACGTCGGCCGCCGCCTGGCGCAGTTTCGGGTCGGTGACCACCACCACCTGATAGCCCTGGCTGAACCCGGCGCTGGGCGCCCGGTCGACGACCGAGACGATGCGTTCCAGAGCCTCGTCCGAGACGGGCTCGTCGGTGTAGCTGCGTACCATCTGGCGGCGGCGCAGCACGTCCGCGTACTCCATGGGGGTGTCCTCCGGTCTCAGACGGCGATCTCGATGCGGTACTCGCGCAGCCAGGTGTCGAACTGCAGGACCATCTCCAGGTTCATCCGGCTCACCCACTGGTGGGCGATCTCCGAGGGCCGTTCGACGGCGGCCCGGACAGCCGGCACGTCGAGGAACGGCAGCGACGGCGACGACGGGTCCGCGAGCAGGTCGGCCAGCTGCCGGCGCAGCATCTCCGCGTACGCCGGATCCTGCGTCACCGGCCAGGGGCACTTCACCCGGTCCAGCACCGACTGCGGCACCCGCCCCCGGACCGCGGCGCGCAGCAGGCTCTTCTCCCGCCCGTCGAACGTCTTCATCGCCCAGGGGGTGTTGTAGAGGTATTCCACCAGGCGGTGATCGCCGTACGGCACTCGCAGTTCCAGCGCGTTCGCCATCGCCAGCCGGTCGTCGCGATCCAGCAGCATCGGCAGCCACCAGGTGAGGGTCACGTAGCTGATACCGCGCATCCGGCGCTCGGTGGCGTCCTCTCCCTCGGCGTGTGGCGCCCGGGCCAGCGCCCGCGCGTAGTGGTCGGCGTAGTAGTCGCCCAGCTCCAGCTTGTCGATGAACGCCGGGTCGAACAGGCCCCGGCCCTGGCCCCGGGGTGAACCCGGCTGCAGGAACTCCTTGGCCACCCACGGGAAGACATCGGCGCCGAGCAGCTGTTCGTCGTGCATCCAGCCGTAGCCGCCGAAGATCTCGTCGGCCACCTCGCCGCTGAGCGCCACCGTCGAGTGCTGCTTGATCCGGCGGGCGGTCAGATAGTTGGAGGTGTCCATGTCGCCCAGGGTGGTGGGCATGTCCTGGGCGCGCAGCGCGGCCAGCCGTACGGCGGGATCCATCAGGTCCGCGGTGTTCAGCTCGATACGCACGTGTTCGGAGCGCAGCTCGCGGGCCACCTCGGCGGCGAATACCTCGTCCGGGGCGAACCGCACGTCGTCGGGCCGGAAGGCGGCCGCGTAGTCGTCGAAGGTGGTGACGAACGTGCGGATCCGCTCGCCGGACAGCCGCCACCGCCAGTTCGCGGCGATCGCCGAGATCGCGCTGGAGTCGATCCCACCGGACAGCGCGGTGCACAGCGGCACCTCCGCCTCCAGCTCCCGCAGCACGATGTCGTCGAGCAGCTCACGGACGTGCCCGATGGTGCCGTCCAGATCGTCGCGGTGCTCGGTCGCGGTCAGCTCCCAGTACACGGTGTCGGTCACGCCGGCCCGGCCGACGGTCAGCACATGGCCGGGCAGCACCGCCCGCATGTCCCGGAACACCGACATGCCGGGCTGTTTGGCGGTGGCGAACAGCTCCCGCAGCCCGTCGGCCCCGACCACCGGCCGCACCCACGGGTGCGCCAGCAGCGCCTTCGGTTCGGATCCGAACACCACCCCGTCCGGCTGGGCCGCGTAGAACAGGGGTTTGACCCCGAGCCGGTCGCGGACCAGGATCAGCTCGGCCCGCTGCTCGTCCCAGATCGCCAGGGCGAAGATGCCCTCCAGCCGGGACGCGAAGCCGGGACCCCACTCCAGGTACGCCCGCAGCACCACCTCGGTGTCGCTGCGGGTGGTGAACCGGTGCCCCCGATCGGTGAGCTCGGTCCGCAGCTGCTTGAAGTTGTAGACCTCGCCGTTATAGACCACCGTCGCGCCGCGGCCGTCGTGTACGGCCGTCATCGGCTGTGCGCCGCCGGCCACGTCGATGACCGCGGTCCGGGTATGACCGAGCCCGGCGTGCCGGCTCAGCCACACCCCGCGGCCGTCCACGCCCCGCTCGGCCAGCCGGTCCGTCATGGCCCGCAGGGTCGGGCGTTCATTCGTCAGGTCGAGGGTGAAGTCGACCCAGCCGACGATGCCGCACATTCCATCTCCTCCGGTTGCTCCGACGCCGTCTCCCAGCGTGCCGGGCGGCGTTGAAGCCGCTCTCGACAGCCGCTCGACGGCGCCGGGTTCACCGGGGCGGTTCGGAGTGGCCGGCGTGTGCCGGGGTTCCCGGGTTCTCGCCCGGTTCCAGCACCACGAACTGGCCCATCATGCCGCGGTCCTCATGCAGCAACAGGTGACAGTGGTACATGAAAGGGGTGTTCCGGTCGGCGTGGCCGGTGAAGGTCACGGCCAGCCGCAGGACGGCCTCCGGCGGGTTGTAGACGGTGTCCTTCCAGCCGCTCAGCTCCGGTGGCGGCGGCGCCCCGTTCACCGACAGGACCTGGAAATGGCCGCCGTGCAGGTGGAAGTTGTGCGGCCGGGGGAACGGGCTGACCACCTCCCACACCTCGGTGGTGCCGCGCGGCACCCCGAAGTCGATGCGGTTCATGTCCATCGCCTGGTTGTTGATCAGGTTGCCGGCCATCTCGAAGCGCCGCACCACCGCGTCCGCGGCCAGCGTGACCTCGGCCGGCGGCGCCAGCGTGGCGGCCGGCACGGGGGAGGCGCCCAACGACGCGGCGGCCCGGAACTGCATGATGTCGAGACGGTCGTCGCCGCCGGTCCAGCGTTCGTTGAGCGGATCGAGGCCGAGATCCGGCGGATAGCTGCGCAGCACCACCTGCTCACCCGGCCGGAAGGCCACCACGATCTCGGCACGCTCGCCCGGGGACAGCCGGATCCGGTCGGTCGGGTGCGGTGCCGCGAGCAGCCCGCCGTCCGTGCCGACCAGTGCGAACTCGCGGTCGTCGGCGAAACCGAAGT
Source organism: Actinoplanes sp. G11-F43 (assembly GCF_050589265.1). Classification (NCBI taxonomy): domain Bacteria; kingdom Bacillati; phylum Actinomycetota; class Actinomycetes; order Micromonosporales; family Micromonosporaceae; genus Actinoplanes; species Actinoplanes sp. G11-F43. Next base: position 139,591 of record NZ_JBNZCE010000045.1, on the reverse strand, counting down.
CGTAGACCCGGGCGGTGGACGCGTTGACCAGGCGCAGCCGCACCCGCTCGGTGGTCACCTCGAAGAACGCTCCGGGAACACCGTTGACCAGCACCGTGTCACCGAGGATGCCGACGTCACCGAGCGCGGAGAAGTCCTCGTCGAACTGGTTGCCGCTGTCGAAGTTCTTGTCCTGCACGATCAGTGGGACGTCGTCGACGCCGTACCGGCCGGGAAGGCCGCTCGCGGCCGCCTGCTCGTCGTCGTCGATCAGCAGCAGCCCGGCCATTCCCCGGTTGACGTGGTGGGTGGTCGCGCCGTGCGGATGCGGGTGATACCACAGGGTGGCGGCCGGCTGCTCGACCTTCCACCGGGGCCGCCAGGTCTGGCCCGGCGGGATCGACTGGTGCGGGCCGCCGTCCATGGCGGCCGGCAGCAGGGCGCCGTGCCAGTGGACGGTGGTGTCCTCCGCGAGGCCGTTGCGGACGTCGATCTGGACGGTGTCACCGCGGCGAACCCGGATGGTCGGGCCGAGGAAGCCCTGATCGAAGCCCCACGTGGTGGTCGGCGGGCCGGGGCGCAGCTGCCGCTCACCGGCGGTGGCGTGCAGCTCGAAGATCGTCCGCCCGTCCTGGACGCGGCCCGGGGCCAGCGGGGGGATCGTCAGCGGCCGGTCGAAATCCACCTTTCCGGTGGTGTCGGTGTCGGCCAGGGCGTAGACCACGCCGCCGGCCGCGGTGCTCGCGGCGAGGACGGCCGGAACGCCTATCAGGAGCCCTTTGAGGATGCGGCGCCGGGTGGACCGGCGTGGTTTCGAGGTGTTCTCGTCCGTCTCGGATGCGGTCGGCGCGTCCTGGATCGACGCGCTCTCGGCCGGCTGAGCCAAGGCGTCTTTCCCCCGTCTATCGACTGTGGACTTCACAATGTCAGCGCGATGCTACTGCAAGTGAATGGATCTGGTGGGGCAGCCCCGGGCCGCGCTCCGGACCTCGTCGTGCAGTTCCGGCGGCGGCTGTTCGTCGAGCACCTCGACGTAACCGTCCTCATCCTGGTCGAACACGTCCGGCGCCCGGTAGACGCAGAGACTGGCGACCGCACAGGTCTCCTTCGTGGCTCTGACGCGCATCGTCACCCCTGTCGGTCGACGGCCCCGCCGGTGCCGGGCCGGTGCCGGACCAGGGTGACCGCCGTGACTCGAGCACCGGTCCAGAGCCGGCGGTGACGATCGGGGCATGACTGACACCGCATCCCCGCCGGGCTCCTGGATCCTCCGGCTGGGCAACGCCTTCTCTGAATCGCAGGCCCTGCTCACCGCTGCGGAGCTGGATCTGTTCACCGCCCTGCGGGACGGCCCGGAGACCGAGCAGGAGCTGTGCCGCCGGACCGGACTGCACGGCCGCGGCGCCCGTGACTTCCTCCAGCTGCTGGTCCGGCTCGGTCTGCTGACCTGCACCGGCGGCCGGTACGCCAACACCGCGGACACGGCCCGGCACCTGGTGGCCGGCGAGCCCGGATACCTCGGTGGCTTCCTGCGCGGGGCGCGGTCCAACCTGTACCCGGTCTGGGGCTCGCTGACCGACACGCTGCGCACCGGCCGCCCGCAGTCGTCGCCGGACTCGTTCACCGCCATGCTCGACGATCCGGCGGCGCTGCGCCGGTACGCCGGCATGATGGACGGCACCCTGCGCCCCCTGGTGCCGCTGCTGCTCGACGCGGTGGACTGGGCGGCCCACCACGACGTCCTGGACGTCGGCGGCTGCCGGGGCGCTCTGGTGGCCGCCGTCGCCGAACGCCATCCCACCGTCGCCGGGCACGTCTTCGACCTGCCGCAGCTGGGCCCGGTCCTCGCCGAGCACATGGCCGCGTCCGGGCTCACCGATCGGGTGACGTTCCACGCCGGTGACTTCCGCACCGACCCGCTGCCGGCCGCGGACCTGATCGTATTCGGTCACGTGCTGCACAATTGGGACCGCGGGCAGCGTTCGGCCCTCGTCCGGTCCGCGTTCCGGGCACTGCGCCCGGGCGGGCTCCTGGTGGTGCACGACCGGATGCTGGACCCGGCCGATCCGGGTGTCGGGAATCTGGTGGCCAGCCTGACCATGGCCCTGGTCACCGAGGAGGGCGGCGAATACCCGGTGGCCGAACTGGAGGAGACGGCGCGGTCGGCCGGGTTCGCGTCGGTGTCGGCCCGCCCGCTGGGCCACGACGAGACACTGGTGTGCTGTCACAAGGCCGCCTGACACCGGACATGCCGCAGGGCCGGGACCACTACGGATCCCGGCCCTGCGGCGGTCTTGCTCAGGCGGTCTTGCGGGCGATGACAAGCGTGTCGTCGTCGCCGAGATCACGGCTCTCGGCATCGGCGAAACCGGCCCGCAGGCAGTGGCCGGTCGCTTCCGCCACGGTGTACTCCGAGCCGCCGTCGGTGACCAGCAGCATGTCGAGGCTGATCACCAGGTTCTCCACCCGGCTGGAGGCGCGGTCCAGCATCCGGTCGTAGATCAGCAGCGTGCCGCCCGGCCGGACACTGTCGAACGCCTTCCTGATCAGGAACTCGCGCTGGCCGGCGTCCCAGTCGTGCAGCACGTGCCCGAGGACCACCACGTCGGCTGGCGGCAGCGGATCGGTGAAGAAGCTGCCGCCGTGGAAGGTGAGCCGGTCGCGCAGACCACGCTCGGTGGCCAGGCCGTCGAAGAACGGCTCCATCTGCGGCAGGTCGAACACGTGCCCGGCCAGGTTCGGGTTCGCGGCGACGATCTGGGCGGCCAGCGCGCCCCGGCAGCCCCCCACGTCCAGCACCGAACCGTAGCGGTCCCAGCCGTCCCAGGCGGCGATCAGCTGCGGGCCCAGGGTCCGGGTCAGCGCGTCCATCGAGTTGATGAACTGACCCAGGATCCGCGGGTTCTCCACCACCGCGTCGAAGCTGCTGCCGGACTGGGGCTGCCCGGTGCGCAACGCGTCGGCCAGCCGTCCCCACGCCGGGTACAGGTTGCGGTTGGACCGCTCCAGGAAACCGCCGATGTAGGTGGCCGCCCCCCGGACCAGGAACCGCCCGGCCCCGGCGGCGTTGCGGTACCGGTCGCCGTCCCGCTCCAGCAGGCCCAGCTCGACCAGCAGGTCCAGCCAGTCGGACAGGCCGCGACCGTCCAGACCCAGTTTCTCCCGGATCTGCCCGAGGTCGGCCGGACCCGCGCTCAGGGTGTCGAACAGGCCCAGTTCGACCGCCGTGAGCAACGCCTTGGCGTCACAGAAGGAGTTGGCGAGCCGGATGATCCCGGCCGGCCGGCTGACGTCGTTCGCATGGATGGTCATCTGACCCCGCTTCTACGTGGTGGACATCTCGGTAGCACTGACATCGATCTTCTTCATCGACCAGCGCGCGATCCGCAAGGACATCTCGATGGCATCGGTCGCGTACGCGACCATGTCGCGCTGGTATCCGGCCATCGCCTCCGGCAGCGGCACCCGGCCGTCAGCGGCCGCCGTCAGTGCCGCGCACAGGCCGGCGGCGTCGCGCAGCGCGGTGTTCGCGCCCACCCCGCCGGTCGGTGGCATCAGATGCACCGCGTCACCCAGCGGGACCACCGGCCCGGCCGGCCACGGTTCCACCGGGACGGTGGCCCGCAGCGCCAGCGGGTACGTCTCCGCCGGCTCGGCGTGTGCGAAGACGCCCCGCAGATCCGGATGCCAGCCGGTGGTCCGCTCCAGCACCAGGTCCCGCAACTGCGTCCCGGTCATCGCGAAGAACCGCTCGTCGTCGATGCCGAGCACGTCCTGATGCACGCTGAAGACCGACATGTAGTAGTCACCGCCGTCGCCGAGGTCCAGACCCGGCCACAGCCGTTCGGCCGCGTGCCGTGGCGGCGTGCGGAACACCATCGGCATCAGCGCCAGCCGGAGCCCGTCGCTCGCGGTCACGTTGAGGAACCGGTCCCGCAGCCGGTGCGGTAGGCCGGCCCGGTGCGCCGCCGCCCGCGGCGTGCGCGACAGGACCGCGCGTACCCCCATGTCGCGCACATTGCCGGCCGGCTGGGCCTGGGCGCGTACCGCGGAGTGCGCCCCGTCCGCCGCGATCAGCAGGTGCCCGGTGGCCCGGGTGCCGTCGGCGAAGTGTGCCACCACGCCACCGGCGCCGGTCTCGTACCGGGTCAGGCGCTTACCGAACCGGACCGCGTCCTCGATGCCGGCGAGCAGCACCCGGCGCAACGTGCCCCGGTCCACCGCGTCGATCTTCTCCGGCCGGTCACCGCGCGGGTCGTCGAAGGACGGCGCGGGCATCGGCGTCAACCGTTCGTCGTACGCCTCCAGCCCGCCCTGATGCCGGTCGTTGGCGGTGGCGACGAGCAGGTGCAGCACCCGGGTGGGCAGGCTGGCCCGCAGAGCCGCCTCACCGTCCGGGCTGATCCGCAGGCGGTAACCCTGCATCCGGCCGTCCGGCGTGTCGTCCCGCTCGAACACCGTGACGTCGTGGAAGCCGGCCTGCCGCAGGCCCTGCGCCAGGCACAGCCCGCCGATGCCGCCACCGGCGATCAGCACCCGCGCCGCGCGGCCCGGGAAATTCGGGACGTCCATGTCAGCCGAACACCACGGCGGCGATACGGTCCAGGTTCTCCGGGTCGGCGCTGCACGGCAGCAGCAGCAACTCGTCGCAGCCGTTGGCGGCGTACCCGTCGACGACGTCGCGCAGCACGTTCTCGTCGGTGATCGCACCCTTGGCCAGGTGCTGGACCAGGTCGCCCATGTAGGCGTAATAGCTGCGCATGTGCTCGTCGGCCACCTGCCGGCCGTTCTCGCCCAGCGAGACGTAGCAGTTCGCCCCCATTCGCGGGGTGCCCTCGCGGCCCTTCGCGGCCCACAGCTCCTTGACCTTGGTGACCAGGTCCGGGTACTTGTGCGGCGGCCCGCCCGGGGAGATCCAGCCGATGCCGTACTCGGCCGCCCGGCGCAGCGCGGCCGGTGACTGGCCACCCACCCAGAACGGAATGTCACCGTTGGTCGGGCGGGGGCCGACACCGGGAGCCGGGCCGTCCCCGCGCCACACCGCGCGCAGCTGCTCCATGGTCTCGTCGAGACGCCGGCCGCGGTTGCCGTATTCGGTGCCGGTGGCCTCGTAGTCGTCGGCGCGGGCACCGGACGAGACACCGACGACGAGTCGTCCCTCACTGATCCGGTCCAGACTGGCCAACTGCTTGGCCAGCTCCACCGGGCTGGGCCGGTAGGCCGCCAGCAGGATGGCCGTGACCAGCTTGATCCGCTCGGTGACGCCGGCCGCGGCGGCCAGGGACACGATGCTGTCGTAGTTGTCGTAGACCATCCGGTCGACCACCGTCAGGCTGTGGAACCCGAGGGCCTCCGCACGGCGGGCGAACTCGATCAGCTGGCGGCCCCGGGCTCCGGGCACGGTGGTGGGCAGGCATACGCCGATATCCATCGTTCTCTCCTCGGGTCGCGCCTGGCGAAGGATTCGCCGCCGGCGCAGGATCACGCCCGGCGAAGGATTCGCGTCCGGCGCAGGATCGCGTCTGGCGAACGCGGCCAGCTTGCCGAGCCCGCCTGGGGCAGCGGTCGAGAGCCGGTCGATGCGGCCGTGCCGGTCCGGTGGCCGCGGCGCCGGATGGACCTGACCTCGACCCGGGCTGCGGCCATCCGTGACATAACTCCACTCGGCTCATCAGCACAGGCCGGTCGACAGCCGGCCGCGGACCTGGAGGACAGAGCCCTGAGACTCGGAGCGATCATTGAGTGGGCGGACGACCTCGCCACGTTCCGCCAAGCCGTCCGGCTCGCCGACGAGCTGGGCTTCGACATCATCGGTGTCGGCGACAGCCCGGCCCGGGCCTATGAGATGTACGTGTCGCTGACCGTGGCGGCCCAGGAGAGCCGGCGGGCCATCCTCACCCCGATGGTGACCACACCGTTCTTCCGGCACCCGGCGGCGACCGCCACCGCGGTGTCCACCCTGTACGACCTGACCGGCGGCCGGGCGATGCTGGCGCTGGGCAACGGCGGCAGTGTGCGGCGCATCGTCGGCCGGTCACCGGTGGCGTCGCCGCGGGAGCTGCGCGACTACCTGGTCGCGGTGCGGGCCGTCCTGGACGGCGACTCGGCCCGGGTCGACGGTTTCGACACCGAGCCGCTCACCCGGACCCGCTCGATGCCGGTCTTCGTGGCCGCCGACTACCCGAGCACCCTGCGCCTGGCCGGTGAGCTGGCCGACGGCGTGGTGACCACGGTCGGGACGTCGGCCGAGCGGGTGGCCCGCAAGGTGGAGGTGATCCGCCGGGCGGCCGAGGAGGCGGGCCGGGACCCGGCGTCCGTGCAGGTGTGGGGCTTCAGTTTCGTATCGGTGGCCGGCACCCGTGAGGAGGCCACCGGGGAGATCGGCGCCGCACTCGCCTCGGATGTGGCGTTGCGGCTCAAGAGCCGCCACATGCGCTCGCAGGTGCCGGCTGATCTGCTGCCCGCGGTGGCCGAGATGGAGCGGCGTTACGACGTCTGGGACCACACGGTCGGCGGCAAGAACGCGCAGCTGCTGGAGGAGCTGGGCCTGGTCGACCTGGCCCTGTCGATGACCGGTGTGACCGGTGACGTCACCCAGGTGGCCGACCATCTCGAGACGCTGTCGGAGGCCGGGCTGACCGGACTGTTCGCTGCCCTTCCCCCGCTGGCCGACCCGCTGCGCACGCTGCGCGGGCTGCGTGCCGCGGCCGGCTGAGCCACCGGACGAGGACGAGCCGGGCGCCTCCGCTGTCGTGCGGAGGCGCCCGGCTCGTCCTCTTCTCATTCGGTGGGGCGGACCGCCAGGCCCAGCTGTGGCCGCATGGTCAGGTACAGGCCGTTGACCGCGTTCGCCGGATCCATCGGCGACTTCTTCATCTCGTGCACCCGGTTCAGGTTGTTCAGCGGGTTCGGATCACCGCTGGTGGCACCGCGCAGATGCTGCTGCACCACGCCATAGGCGTTCTCGGCGTCGTTCAGGTCGGCGATGCCGGTGATGATCCGGTCGAACGCGGCCTGCACGTCGAGCTGGTCGCGTTCGTCCTGGCTGAGCCGCTGGGCGTTGTAGAAGTGGTAGTCCTTGCCCCGGTAGCTGTCGTAGAAGACCGAGACCAGGACCAGCAGCCGTTCGTACGAGTGCCGGTAGACGGTCTCGTAGAACGTGTTCGCCTCCTTCTCCTCCACCTCACCGCGCAGCACGCTGGAGAGGCTGGCCGCGGCGAGCATGCCGCTGTAGGTGGCCAGGTGCACGCCGGTGGAGAGCAGCGGGTCCAGGAAGCAGGCCGCGTCACCGGACAGCAGATAGCCGGGTCCGGCGAAGGACTCCGAGACGTACGAGTAGTCCTGCTCGACCTTCATGCCGCTGACCTGTTCGGCGTTCTCCAGCATGCCCAGGACGGTGGGACACTGCTGCAGGGCCTCGTCGTACACCGCCTGGATGTCGCCGAGCCGCTGGCGGTTGTCGTTGAACAGGTCGCGGCTGGTGACCAGGCCCACACTGAGCGTCCCGTCGTGCAGCGGGATGGCCCAGAACCAGCCCTGCGGCAGCGAGCAGACGGCGATCGCGCCTTCCGGCCCCTCGGCCAGCGGTGTGGCGCCGCGCCAGTACGACCAGGCCGCGACGTTGCGGAACACCTGGTGGAACCGGCGGCTCTGCAGGTGCCGGGTGGCGAGCACCCCGGCCCGGCCGGACGCGTCGATCACGTGCCCGAACTCGATCCGGCCGCCCGCCCCGGTGTTCTTGGTCTCGAACCAGCGCGCCGCGACCGCCCGGTCGCCGTCGAACTCGATCTCCCGGACGCTCACCCCCTCGTGCACGTCGACGCCCAGCTCCCGGGCGTGGTCGAGCAGGATCTGATCGAACTCGCTGCGGACGACCTGCCACGCGTTGGTGTTGTCGTCGCCCTGGTCGCGGAAGGCGACCTCCCACTTCTCCGGCCCCCAGTGGAAGAAGGCGCCGCCCTTGGGCTGGAAACCGTGCGCCTCGATCTTGTCCCACACACCGAGCAGCTCGAAGATGGGACGGCAGGAGGGGAGGATGGATTCTCCGATGTGGTACCGGGGGAAGCGGTCACGCTCGAGGAGCGTCACCTGGAACCCCTGCTTGGCCAGCAGGCCGGCCGCGGTCGCGCCGGCCGGCCCGCCGCCGATGACAAGGACCTGGGTGGATTCACGCATGCCGGTATCGTGCTGACCCGGCGTCCACTGGCGGTGGTGCGCCGATCGAGTGTCAGCCGCCGGCCGGGTCGGTGTTGCGGGCCATCGGGCGGCCGTCGAAGGTCTGGGCCCGCAGATCCTCCTCGGCGGTCTGCTCGACCCGGGCCATCGTGTGGCGCAGCAGCGGCGGGGCCATCAGCGACGTCACGATCGCGACCAGGATGATCACGGTGTAGATCTCCACGCTCAGCACGCCGAGCCGGAGCCCGACCATCGCGATGATGACCTCGATGACGCCCCGGGCGTTCATGCCGGCACCCAGTGCCAGGCCCTCCCAGTGGCTCATCCGGCTCCAGCGGGCGCCGAGGTAGGCGCCGGCGAACTTGCCGACGATCGCCGCGGTCAGCACCACCAGGCCGGTGACCACCACGACCGGATCGGCCAGCGCGGTCAGGTCCATCCGCAGACCGGCGAGCGAGAAGAACAGCGGGGCCAGGAACGCCAGCACCGTCGCGCGCAGTGGCGCCAGCCGGTGATGCGCCAGCACCCCGCTGTTGCCCAGCACCATGCCGCAGACGAAGGCGCCGAACACCGCCTCCAGCTTGGCCGCCTGGGTCAGGGCCGCCGCGGTGAGCACCGCCACGACCACCACACCGATGGTGGTGGCGCTGCCGTCCGGGCCGTCGGCCCGGTCCGCCCGGCGCAGCAGGCCGCGCATCGGCGGCCGGAGCAGCAGCGCGACCAGGAACACGCCGATGATCGAGCCGACCGACAGCAGGACGTTGCCGAACCGGACGCCGGTGGTCGCCATCGCCGACACCACCGACAGGGTGGCCCAGCCGACGATGTCGTCGATGGTCACCGAGCAGAGGATGATCTGGCCGACGTTGCGGTGCACCATGCGCAGGTCGGTGAGGGTCTTGGCGATGACCGGGATGGCACTGACGGCCATGGCGACGGCCAGGAACAGCGCGAAGGTGTTCCGTTCGGTGGTGTCCGGGATCAGCGACGCCGGGACGAGCAGGCCGATCCCGACGCCCAGCGCGGCCGGCAGGATCAGCCCGCCGATGCTGACTTTGGCGACCGTGGACCCGCGGCGGCGTACCAGGGAGAGATCGATGTGCGCGCCGGTCAGGCCGACCAGGAGCAGGACGCCGACCTGGCCCACCGCCTCCACCATGTGGAAGGCGGCCGCGTCCGGTGGGAAGATCCGCGCGGCGGCCGCCGGGCTGATCGCGCCCAGCACCGACGGCCCCCAGAGGACACCCGCACACAGTTCGCCGACGATGGGGGTGAGACCGATCCGCTGGGTGAGCCGGCCGAGCAGCAACGCGGTGATCATGAGTAGGGACAGCTGGAACAGGAACGTCCGCAGATCGGCTCCGTCGATCAGGGGCATGATGGCTCCGTTTCGGTGGGCGCCCGGACGGACGACAGTCCCGCGCGGCGGGCCGGGCGGGACTGTCGTGTGCCGGGAGGTGCTCAGGACTTCAGGCAGGGTCCCTCGTACGCGCCGATGTTCGGCGTGGTGGCCGAGACGCTGAACCCGAAGAAGTCCTTGCCGCCATTGGCGGCCACCGGGGCGCCCGCGTCGATGGCCGGTGAGCCGCAGCGCAGCGCGAGACCGGCCGCCGGCAGAGCTCCGGGGTTGACGAACTTCGGGTTACCGGTGACCGATCCGGTGGCGCCGGACGGCACCTCGGCGGCGTTGAGGAACAGGTTGTTGCGGTAGGTGCTCTCCGGGGCCTGGAAGGTCGCCCCGGTGGGCAGGCCGGCGAAGATGTTGTTGGTGAACTCGATCGACGGGTGTGGCTCCAGGGTGCCGACGAGGTTCGCGGCGTTCGGCGAATACACCGTGTTGTTGTAGAACCGGGCGTTGCTGACCGCGTTGTCGCAGCCGGCCGCGACCACCGGGATGATGAATCCGCCGAGGTCGAGGTCCTTGTCGTTCTCGCTGATGTTGTACCGGATGATCGAACCGTCGGCGAACGTGCCCTGCGGGGCGCAGTAGAGGACGAACGGCCCATTGTTGTCGTGGCTGTAGTTGTACTGGTAGACGATGTCCTTGGTGGCGGCGTCGACGCTGAACGAGAACGACGGCGGCATGGCCGCACCACCGGTGATCTCGTTGTGCTGCATGATCGCCCGGTCCGCGTTGTAGGCCAGGACGGCGGCGTGCGACTGCGACGCCCGCAGCCCGAATCCGTCGACCTTGTTGTACTCGGCGACGGCGTCCACGGCGTTCATCATCAGGATTCCGTCACCCCCCAGGTCGGACAGGACGTTCCGGGAGATCCGCAGATTGGTGACCGGGACGTACGAGTTGTGCCCGCCCGGGAAGAGGTCACGCTGGGACCACTGGGAGAGCGTGCCGATGCCGATGTTGTCCACGCCGGACACGGTGTTGCGGGTGATGGTGATCGCGTCGAATCCGGTCGGGGTGACCGAACCCTGTGCCTCGAACAGGATGCCGCCGCTGTTGTCCAGTGTCGGATCGAGGCAGTCGCAGCCGGGAACGTCGTGCACGTACACGTTCTCCACCAGGTAGGACCGGCCGATGCCGAAGTCCTCCAACTGGATGTAGAGGCCGGTGCGGGCGGTGCCGTCGGCCGGCCCCGGGTTGGTGATCTCCAGATCCCGGATCTGCCAGCCCTGCACGTTGCGCAGCAGCACGGTGGCCCGGCCGCCGGTGCCGACGATCTTCGGCCGGGCGCCGTTGCCATAGGCCCCGAGCTTGATCGGCGCGGCGGTCGTGCCGGACCCCTTTGGCTGGAGCACACCGGTGCAGGTGGTGCCGCGCTTGAGGGAGATCGAGTCGCCTGGCTTGAAGACCACCTGGTTGACCCGGGCGAGGGTCTTCCAGGCCCGCTCCGGTGCGGTCCCGTTGGCGGCGTCGTTGCCGGCGGAGCAGTCCAGGTAGTACGCGGTGGCGTTGCGGGGTGTCGCATCGGCGCCGGTCGCCCCGATGGTGAGGGCCGCCGCGCCGGTGACGGTTGCCATGAGAATCCGGCCTCCGATGCGTCTGAGGGAGCGGATACGGGAAGTGACGAGTGGCATGGTGTTCTCCAATACGCTGATCGACGCTGGCCGGAGTGTGGGGGACCGGCCTCGCTGATCAGTGGTGCTGCGGCAGTGGCGAACACGCATAGTCAGCAAGTAGCAACTCAAAGTCAGCGGCGGTCGAGAACAGCTCGAAGAACTCCCGCCGCTGGGCGCCGGTGGCCCCCGCCGCGACCGCGTCCGCCATCGTCAGCAGCGCTTCCAGATAGTCCGCGAATCCGTCGTGCGCCCGGAACTGCGCCACCCAGCGGGCGTACCGGGTACCGCCGGCCGCGGGACCGGCCAGCTCCCGGGAGACCTCCAGATGAAACCAGGACATCGGCAGCAGCGCCCCCACCATCCCCGGGAAACTCGCCGTCACCGGGGCGGCGAGCAGGAACGACGCGTACGCCCGCACCACCGGGTCGGCCGGCCCCGCCACCGGGCCGGCGCCGACGCCGGGCAGCTCGGCCCGCAACCGCGGCAGCGAACCGAACGTGGCCGCCGCGGCCGACGACAGCAGTTCCCCGTGCCCGTCGCCGGGAGCGGCCGCCGCGCCGCGAGCCAGCGCCCGCGCGTACGCCGGCACCAGGAAGGTGGCGTCCTGCGCCGCGAACCGGGCCAACTCCGCCGGCGGCAGGGTACCGTCGCGCAGCCCCCGCCAGAACGGATGCGACCGGATCCGGGCCAGCACCGGATCGGCCCGCCGGCGCAGCGTCCGCCGGGCCGGCACCCGCGGGCCGGTATGGCCCACGGGTGCCGTCCGCGGCACCGTCATGACCCGGCCACGGCCGGTGCCGCCGCCCCGGTCACCGCGGCCAGCACCGCGGCCAGCACCCGGTCCGGCTCGCCGGAGCCGTCGGCGGCCCGCCACGCCACGAACGCGTCCGGGCGGACCAGGACCGCACCGTGCGATCCGATGCCGTACCGGGCGGCGAAGTCCCGGTCCGGATCCACCACGTCACCGCCCGGCCCCACCCGTACCGTCCGCAACGGCACCCCGGCCGCCGCCGCGGCCCGTTCCGCAGCCGCCGCCCAGACGGTGTCCTCAGCGGTGGTGAGCAGGACGAACGACGACCAGAACAGATCGATGGTGGACTGCCGGCCGGCCGGCGAGCTCAGCCACACGTGCGGCGCCCGGGTCCCCGGCTCACCGGTCAGGGTCAGCGGGGAGGTCAGCACCGGAGGCGAGTCGGCGGCGACCACCGCCCCGGACCGGTACCGGTAGCCCAGGGTGATGATGATGTCGTCGACCATCTGACGGCGGGTGTCCTCGTCGGCGTACCCGTGCCGGATCCGGTTGCGCACCATCGCCTGCTCGGCCATCGCGGTGCCGACCGCGTGCCGCTCGCCGTGATAGCTGTCCAGCAGATCCGTCCCGGCCCAGCCGCGCATCACCGCGGCCAGCTTCCAGGCCAGGTTGTGCGCGTCGTGGATCCCGGTGTTGGCGCCGAACCCGCCGGCCGGCGGGTGCACGTGCGCGGCATCACCGGCCAGGAACACCCGGCCCACCCGGAACTGCTCGGCCACCAGCTGGGCGCCCTCCCAGGGCACCTTGTCCAGCACCTCGACGGCCATGTCCGGCCGGCCGGCGGCCTCCCGGACGATCGCCACACACCGCTCGTCGGTGAAGTCCTCCGGCTTCTCCCCACGCTCCGGGTGATAGACCGGCGCGGCCAGCCACGGATCGCGGCCGTGCAGCCGGGACAGCCCGGTCATGGTCCCGCCGACCGTCGCGTAACAGAGGATGAACGGCCGGTCGGCCAGGATCCGCTCCAGCTCCGGCGCCCGGAAGTAGATGCTCAGCGCGTTGAAGACGGTGCCCAGACCGGAACGCCGCACCCCGAGGATCCCGCGGACCGTGCTGCCCGCCCCGTCGGCGCCGACCAGATAGCGCGACCGGACGGTACGCACGGCTCCGGTGCCGACGTCCTCCATCGAGGCGGTGACACCCTCGTCGTCCTGCTCGACGCCGATCAGCCGCTGCCCGAACCGCACACTCGCGCCGTACTCGATCGCCTTCTCGGTCAGCACCACCTCGTAGCGGTCCTGGCCACAGCCCATCACCAGCTCCGGGCTGATCTCCGGGCCGTCCAGCGACGGTGCCTCCAGCACCACCGCGTCGGCGATCTCCGCATACGTGTTGACCCGCAGGATCCCGCCCTCGAAGAAACGGTGCGAATCGCCGATCTCCAGCGCCCGGATCTCCTTGCCGATCCCGGCCGCCCGGAACAGCTCCATGGTGCGCGCCTGCAGGCCCGGTGCCCGCGGCAGCCGGGAGGTGGCGGCGCGCTTCTCCACCACGGCGGCCCGGATGCCGTGCCGGCCCAGGAACAACGCCGTGGACAGGCCCACCGGCCCGGCGCCCACGATCAGAACGTCGACGTCCTCGTCGTACATCAGGAACCCTCCCGCGCGGGAACGCGGCTCGCGGCCGCGGCCTCGACCAGACCTTTGATCCGGTTCATCTGGATGACCGTGTTGCGGTTCAGGTGCGCGCTCATCGCGTCGTCGTCGACCGGCGCCTGTGGCCGCATGTGGAAGTCCTGCCGCCAGCGCATCCGGACACCCTCGTCCACCTGCTCGTACGTCCAGTGGATCCGCATGAACTCGAACGGCCCGGTCTCCACCCGGTGTGCCCGGACCTCCCGGGTCAGCGGGTCGGCGGTGCGCCGCGACACCCAGCTCCAGACCGTGCCGTCCTCGTCCGGGTGCATGGTGAGCCGGAACGTGACGGTGTTCCCGTCACGTTCCAGGACCTCGGCCGCGGCGTACTCGCTGAACAGCTGTGGCCACGCCGGCACGTCGTTGGTCATCTCCCAGACCAGGTCCATCGGCGCGCCGATCACGATCGCGTTGTCGGTGTGTCCGGCCATCGGGCCGTCTCCTCTCATCGCCGTCCGGCGGCCAGCACGACCGCCGCGTTGAAACCGCCGTATCCCCGGGCCACCACCAGCGCGGTCCGCAACCGCGCCTCCCTGGGGGCGTCACGAACCAGGTCGAGCCGGTAGCCCGGGACCGGCGCGGTGACACCCACCGTCGGCGGGATCACCTGGTCCCGCAGCGCCAGCAGAGCGGTGGCCAGGTCCAGGGCCGCCCCGCCGGCGTAGAGCCGGCCGGTCATCGTCTTCGGCGCGGTCACCGGCACCCCGCCGGCACCGAACACCGTGGCCATCGCGGCCGCCTCGGCGGCGTCCTGCTCCGGAACCCCGCTGGCGTCGGCGAAGACCACGTCCACCTCGTCCGGGCGTACCCCGGCATCGGCCAGGGCCAGCTCGATCGCCCGCCGCAGCCCCGGCTCCCGGCTCGAACCCGGCGGTGGGTCGAACGTGGCGGCGTGCCCGGTGATGTACCCGTAGACCCGCGGAACCCGGCGTTCCCGGGCGGTCTCCCCGTCCTCGACCACCAGCATCGCCCCGCCCTCGCCGGGCACGTACCCGGCGGCCTCGGCGTCGAACGGCAGGTACGCCCGCGCCGGATCGGCCCGTGTGCTCAGCGCCCCGTTGCTCAGCTGCGCGGTCAGCCCGTACGGGCACAGCGACGCGTCGGTGCCCCCGGTGACCACCAGGCCGGTGCCCTGCCGTACCAGACTCCGGGCCTGTCCCGCCGCGTCCAGCCCACCGGCCTGCTCGGAACAGATCACCCCACACGGCCCGCGCATCCCGTGCCGGATCGAGATCTGCCCGGTGGTGGCCGCGTAGAACCAGGCGATCGACTGGTACGCGCCCACCCAGGACGGGCCCCGGCTCCACAGCCGCTCGATCTCCCGCTGCCCGAACTCGGTGCCGCCGGACGAACTGGCGGTCACCACGGCCATGTCGTACTCGCCGTAACCGGCGTCGTCGGCGCCGGCGTCGGCGAGCGCCCAGGCGGCCGCGGTCAGCCCCAGATGCGTCCAGTTGTCGGTCTGCGGGATCAGCCGGTTCGGCACCAGGCCCTCGGCGGTGAACCCGTCCACCTCCCCGGCCAGCCGCACCGGATATCCGGCCGGATCGAAGCGGGTGATCACGCCGATCCCGCTGCGCCCGGCCAGGGTGGCCGCCCAGTAGTCCTCGGTGCCGAGACCGTTCGGCGCGGTCACGCCGATCCCGGTCACCGCCGCCGTCCGGCTCACGACGCGCCCCCGCGGTCACGGGTGATCACCATCGCGGTCTGGAAACCACCGAAGCCGCTGCCCACACTCAGCACCCCGTCGATGCGGTGCTCCCGGGCGGTCAGCGGGGTGTAGTCCAGATCGCATTCGGGGTCACGCCGGTGCAGGTTCGCCGTCGGCGGCACCACCTGATGCTCGATCGCGAGAGCGCACGCGGCCACCTCGATCGAGCCGATCGCGCCCAGCGAATGCCCGACCATCGACTTGATCGAGCTGACCGGCACCCGGTACGCCCGGTCCCGCAGCGCCTTCTTGAACGCGGCGGTCTCGTGCCGGTCGTTCTGCCGGGTGCCCGAGCCGTGCGCGTTGATGTAATCGATGGCGTCGGCGGACACCCGGGCGGCGTCCATCGCCTGCCGGATCGCCTCGGCCATCTCCCGGCCGTCCGGCTTCAGACCGGTCATGTGGTAGGCGTTGCTGCGGCCGGCGTAGCCCGCGATCTCGGCGTACACGTGCGCGCCACGGCGCCGGGCCGCCTCGCGCTCCTCCAGCATCAGCACCGCGGCGCCCTCACCGAGCACGAATCCGTGCCGGTCGGCGTCGAACGGCCGGGAGGCGTGCTCGGCGTCGTCGTTGTCCGGCGACGTCGCCTTGATCGCGTCGAAACAGGCCGAGGTGATCGGTGAGATCGGCGCGTCGGTGGCACCGGCCAGCACCACATCGGCCCGGCCGGACGAAATCAGGTTGGCGCCGTTGCCGACCGCGTCCAGCCCCGCCGTACAACCGGTGGAGATCAGGCCGACCGGCCCCTCCGCACCGGCGGTCCACGCCACCTCCGCGGCCATCGTGCTGGGCACCATGTAGCCGTAGAGCTGCGGGACGCCGTACGCCGGATCGACGTGCCAGCGCCGGCCGCGGTCGCTGACCACGACGTACTCCTCCTCCAGGCCCATCGTGCAGCCGACCGCGCTGCCCAGGCTGACACCGATCCGCTCCGGCGCCACGGTGCCCGGATCCAGCCCGCTGTCGGCCAGCGCCTCCCGCGCCGACACCACCGCGAACTGCGCGGCCCGGTCCATCCGCCTGATCTCCCGCGGAGTCAGGCCCTGCGCCGCCGGGTCGAAATCGCACTCGGCGGCGATCCGCGACCGGAAGCCGGTGGCGTCGAACAGCGAGATCGGCCGGGTCGCGGTCCGTCCGGCGGTCAGCAGCTCCCAGTACGCCTTGGTGCCGATCCCGCCGGGCGCGACCACTCCGATCCCGGTCACCACCACGCGCCGCTGACCGGTCATCGAGGCGGCGCCCCGACGTCGAGCTGGCCCAGCGACTCCCCGCCGGCCGGCAGCGGCTCGGTGTCGACATGACCCAGTTCCGGGCGCGGCGCCAGCGGCGACAGGTGGAACACCGCCCGCACGTCGGCGTCACCGTCGTTCCACACCCGGTGCCGTTTGCCGATCGGCACCACGAAACCCTCACCGGCGTGGACCGGAAACGTTCCGAAGCCGTCGACCCGGGCGGTCAGCGTGCCGCTGGTGACGAAGACGAATTCCTCGGAGTACGGGTGGTAGTGCTCGGCCACGTACTCGCCGGGCCGAACGGTCAGGGTGCCCAGGAAACCGGACGTGGTGGCTGCCGTCTTCGGGCTGAGCACCACCCGGATCTCACCACCGCGCCGGCGGTTCGGGGCCACGTCGGCGGCCGCCACCACGGGAGACACGGCGGGTGCGGTCGTGTCGCTCACTTGTCCGCCTCCCAGACATAGAACGGGCTGGCCATGGCGTCCTTCGGTTCCTTCCAGTCCGGGTCGTACGGCCGGATGTGGTGCGACAGCTCCTCGTTGATCTGCCCGTACAACGGGTGCGAACGAGCCCGGTACAGGCTCGGTGAGATGTCCTCGTCGGCCTCCACGAGATGGAAGTAGAGGTCGTGGAAACGGAACAGGGTGCGGCGGGAGACGCCGATCAGGTGCGGCAGGTCGGTGGCGTCCGACTTGGCGAAAATCCCGGCGACGTCGTCGGCTTTCTCCGGAGCCATCCGGGCGACGATCAGCGTGCGGTGCACTTTGCGGCCCCTCTCGATCGGGTGACGCGGCACATGATGTGCGGCCCGGATAGCCGCCCGGTCGAAACTTGCTCGAACCCGGGCGACCTAGGGATTGCCCTAGTGGCAGCGGTCCGCCGGCACGCCGGATAGTGGCTGCGTGTCTACTACCGAGGACGCTCGTGACGAGCACCGCATCGTGGTGACCGGCTTCGGCGTGGTGTCGAGCATCGGCTCCGGCCGGGACGGATTTCTCGACGGCCTGCGTGCGGGCCGGTGCGGGGCCAAGCCGATCAGCCGCTGGGACGCCACCGCCTTCCCGCACTACAACGCCTGTGAGGTCACCGACTTCGAACCGGCCGACGGCCTGCGGCGGGTCTCTCCCAAGGAGACCGGCCGGGTGGCCGCGCTGGCCGCGGTGGCCGCCCGGATGGCGATGGCCGACGCTGGATTCCCGCTCGAGACGGCCCGTGCCGAACACGGCCTGATCGCGGTCGGCACCACCTGTGGCGAGTCACTGGAACTCGACGCGGTGGCCGAGGCCGAGGTCCGCGACGAGCACGCCCCGCTGGCCGCCGAGTCGGCGCGGCTGCTCGGCCCGGGCCGGCTCGCCGCCACCGCCGCCGCCGAACTGGACCTGCGCGACGTCGAGACGGTGACCATCCCCACCGCGTGCGCGGCCGGTAACTACGCCATCGCGTACGGCGCCGACGCCATCCGGGCCGGTGAAGCCGACTTCGCGCTCTGCGGCGGCGCGGACGCGGTGAACCGGATGGCCTTCGCCGGATTCTTCCGGATGGGCGCGATGGCCACCGAACGCTGCCGCCCGTTCGACCGTGACCGCGACGGCACCATGTGGGGTGAGGGATCCGCCTCACTGGTGCTGGAGAGCCTGGCGCACGCCCGCCGTCGCGGCGCCACCATCCACGCCGAGGTTCTCGGGTTCCAGCTCAACTGCGATGCCGACCACCCCACCGCGCCGGTACGCCAGCGGGTTGCCGCCTGCATCTCCGGCGCGCTGGCCGACGCCCGTGTCGATCCGGCCGACCTCGACGTGATCTTCGCGCACGCCACCGGCACCAAGGCGAGCGACCCGATGGAGGTCGGCGCGATCCGCGACGTCTTCGGGGACACGGCGCTGCCACCGATCGTCGGGCTCAAGTCGATGATCGGCCACACCATGGGCGCTGCCGGGGCACACACCTGCATCGCCGCGATGCTGGCCATGCGGCACGGCTTCCTGCCGCCCACCGTCAACTTCCAGAACCCGGACCCGGACTGCGTGATCGACTGCGTGCCGAACACCGCACGCCCGGCCCGGATCCGTACCGCCATGGTCAATTCGCTCGGCTTCGGCGGCAACAACGCCGCGGTGGTGTTGCGTGAGTTCTCCGACGGGATCGAGGGAGCGAACCGATGAGCATCGTCATCTCCGGCATGGCCGTGGTCTCCGGGCTCGGCAACGAGACCGCCGATTTCGTGGCCGGCCTACCCGCCGCCCGTGCCGGCGCCCATCCGGTGCGCGTCACCGAGGCCGGCGACGACGACTTCGGCACCACCCGGCGGGTACGCCTGCGTGAGCGCGCCGCGGTCCTGGCGGTCGGCGCGCTGACCAAACTCGCCGCCGGGTTCGACCTGTCCGGGGTGGCCCCGGCCCGCCGCGCCATCGTGCTGGGCAGTGCCACCGCCGGTTTCGAGTCGTACATGGTGGTGGCGAAGGGCTCGCTGGCCGGTGCCAAACCGTACTTCGTCGACCACAACCGGATGCCGCCCGCGATCATGAATTACACCACCGGGCAGGCCGCCGTGAAGCTGGAGCTGCACGGGCCGAACGTGACCGTGACGGCCGGCCGGGCCAGCGGGCTGGCCGCCCTGACCTGCGCCCGACGGCTGGCCGCCGCGGGCCGGGCGGACGTGGTGCTGGCCGGTGCCTTCGAGGAGGTGACCGACCGGCGGCTGCGGATCGAGCGGGCCACCGGCCGGGCGTCCGGCGCTGTCGCGGGGGAGGGGGCCTGCCTGTTTGCGGTACAGACCGCCGAGGCCGCGGCGCGGCTGGGCCGGCCGGTGCTGGCCGAGTTGGCGTCCACCGCCGCCGGCTTCTTCACCGACCCGGCGGACGCCCCCGAGACACTGGCCCGGACCGTGGCGCGGGCGCTACGGCTGGCCGGAACCGATACCGCCCGGATCGGCGCGGTGGTGCGCGGCGCACCAGGCGACGGGCCGCTCGCCCGGCACGAGCAGGCGGTGCTGGCCACCCTGGCGCCGGGCGCGCGGGTGCTGGATCCGGCGCCGGCGGTCGGTGACACGTACGGCGCCCTGTCGGCCTTCGGGGTCGCCACCGCGATCGTGGCCGGCACGACCGGGGACACCCTGGTCACCTCGATGGACCCGGACGGTCAGGTGGCGGCCGCGGTGCTGCGGACCCCCGGATCAGACGCCTGACGCACACGTGCAGAACGGGCCGGTGGCGTGCACGATCGCCTCGGCCCGGCTGTGCACCCCCAGTTTGCGGAAGATCCGGGTGAGGTGGAACTCCACGGTGCTGCGGGAGATCCGCAGCTCCCGGGCGATCCGGTCGTTGCCGAGCCCGGCGCACACCCTCCGCAGCAGTTCATCCTCGCGGACGGTGAGCGGGGAGTGTGCCGCCGGCCGGCCCGGCGGCGGCCGGCCGACCCGGAATCCCCGGTCGTGCAACCACAGCGCGGCGACGACCTCGCGCGGGTCGGCCGCGCCACCCAGATAGATGTCGTATCCGTCGGCCGGCCACCGCCCGCCCGGGTCGACGACCGCGATCCGCAGCCGCGGTGAGCCCGCCGCCCGGAGCCCGGCGGCGAGGGCGTGCACCGCCGCCGGGCCGTCCGGGCCGGACACCGCGAGCAGCCAGTCGACCGGGTGCGGGCACGCCGTCGCGGCGGCGTCCACCAGGGTGCACGCCGCCGCGAGAACGTCCACTTCCGTGCCCGGCCAGCTGCCGGTGAGCACGACACGCCCGGCCGTGGGCCGCTCACGCATCTTTCGAGTGCAGCCGGACCAGGCCGACGACCGCCTCGAGATCGGTCATCTTGGGCAGGTCGGCATCCGGGATACGCACGCCCATCTGCTGCTCGATCCGCGCCAGGATCTCGATGACCAGCATCGAATCCGCGCCGAAGTCGTTGACGAAGCTGCCGGACCGGGTCAGTTCCCCGGGCTCCAACTCGAGCGACACGGTGACGATCTCGGTCAGCTGAGCCAGCCACGCCGGATCGCCGTCCGGTGCCGGATCGCTGTCCGGTGCCGGCTCCAGCCCGAGAGCCTGCCCGATGATCGCCGCGGCCTGCTCGTTGCCGTGGTCGGTGAAGTGCACGGTGTCGGCGAACGAGTCGCCCTCGAAACGGCCGGCGGCCAGGTTCACGAACGTGATCCCGAGCTCGGCGCAGCCGTCGGCGAACCGGGCGGCGTAGGCGTCCCAGTTCTCCTCCACCGCGCTGTGCAGCATCCCGAAGACCGGCGCGGCGAAGTCGTAACGCTCCTTCTCCGCCTCGGTGAACTCCCGGAACCGGGTGGTGGCGAGCGGCTGGAGGCAGAACACCACGCGTGCGTCGTCGCGGGCGGCCCGGGACAGCACCGCGAGATCCCGCAAACGGCGGTCGGCGGCCAGCTCCATCCGGGCCTTCACCTCGGCGAGATCCCAGGCCGGAGTGGTACGGCGGGGACGCCGCCGGTCGGCCAGATCCGGCACCTCCCGCCCGCCGGCCAGGATGGCCAGGTCGAACATCGGCACATGGGTGAGATCCTCGAAGGTCCGCTCGTAGGACACCGTGCCGTACAGGCCGGGCTGCTCGATGGAGCCGATCAGGTTCACCAGATCCGGGCCACCGCCGATGACGGTGATCGTGCTCGCCTGATCGAGGAACGGTACGGCCACCACCAGCTCCTGCAACGACACCGCCGCGCACAGGCCCAGATTGAGCTGCCGGGTGCCGGTGCGGTGTGCCAGGTACGACGCCAGGGTGCCGCGGTCACTGCCGGCCGCCAGCGAGAAGGCCACCGAGTTGCCGAGCACGATGCCGCCGCCACCGTCGGCCAGCCAGGACGCCGAGCCGACCGGCCCGAACGGCGAGTCGGACAGCCGGAACCCCTCCTCATCGGTGTTGATCACCTCTCCGCGCAGACCCGGAGCCAGCGTGAACCCCAGGAACGGGTGCAGGTAGAGGTCGATGCCGTGCCGTTCCAGCAGCATGCCGCCCCGGTGTCGCCGGGCGAAGGTGTCGTGGTCGAAGGACGGGCTTGGTGTCATGGTCACTCCCGGCGTGCCGTCGGCTCTCGGTCGGTCCCCACCATCGCCGCGGCGATTTGAGCGGGGCTCGCGGGCGGGTCGAGGAGGGTCAGCCGGCGACCGCGGCCAGGTCGGCGACCAGCTCGGCGGGTGCCGGCTGGGCGGCCGCCTCGTCCCGCAGCCGGTGCGCCGCCGCGCGGTATCCCGGCTGGTCCAGCACCGCGGCCACCGCGTCGGCAAGCGCCCGCGGGGTCATCTCCGCGGCCGGCACGACGATCCCCGCCCCGGCCAGGTGGACCCGGCCGGCATGCCGCACGTGATCGGGCAGCCGCGGCACCAGCACCTGCGGCAGCCCGTGGGTCACCGCGGTCAGCAACGATCCGGCGCCGCCGTGCGCCACCACCGCGTCACACCCGTCCAGGATCAGGTGCAGCGGCCCGGACACCACCGTGACGTGGTCCGGCAGCGGGCCGGCCAGGTGCCGCTGCTCCGGTACGGCGGCCAGCACCACCTCGTACCCGGCCAGCGCCCGGGCCGCGTCCCCGGCCAGGAACAGCGACGGGTCCAGCCGGCCCGGAGTGGTGCCCCAGGTGACACAGATCCGCGGCCGGCGGGCCGGAGGCAGCGGCGCGGGACACTCGCCCGGACCGTTGAACGGCACCGGCCGCACCGGCAGGCGGCGCGAACCCAGCGGCACCTGCAGGCCCGGCGGGTACGGGTCGATCGTGGCGGCCCCGAACGGGCCGGGTTCACCGGCCCCGAACCGGGCCGCCAGCGGCTCGATCACCCCGGACAGGAAACGCCCGGCGGCGCTCATCAGATCGGTGCCGTAGAGATGCCGGATCACCGGGATCCCGGTCGCACCCGCGGCCACCGGGCCGGCGAACGCGGTCGGATCGCTGACCACCAGATCGGCCCGGTACCGCCCGATCAGCTTGATCAGATCGCCGGTCATGGCCTCGGCCAGTTCGGTGAGCAGCGTCAGCACCCGCGGCCCGCCGCCCGCGCCGGGCGGTGTGAAGACGATCTCCCGGAACGCCTTCTCGGCGTCCACGTCGTCACCGGCGGTCACGACCGGCAGCCCGGTGCCCAGTGCCGTGGCGCGCAACGCGGGCGGGACGGCGAGCAGGACGTCGTGACCGGCGGCCCGGCACGCCCAGGCGACCGGGATCATCGCGTACAGATGAGAGGGCCAGGCCCAGCAGGTGAAGAGAATCCGCATCGCGTCACCGAAGCAGTGGCGGCTGACCGTCCGCTGTAGGACCGCTCGAAACGGCCGCCGCGTCGAGCACGGCTCGAGCGGCCACGGCGACGGCACCGCCGATCCGCCAGCGGGAGACCAGCGCCCCGGGTTTCGGTGTACCCCCGGACGACCTCCCGACTGACGAAGGGCGCGGCAATGGAACTCGGTATCGGGCTGCCGACGATGATCCCCGGCATGGCGGGCGCCGACCTGATCGCCTCGGCGGTCCGCGCGGAGCAGCGGGGCTTCGCCTCCCTGGGAGTGCTCGACCGGCTCTGGTACGACGGCTACGAACCGCTCGTCACCCTCGCCGCCGCGGCCGGCGCCACCCGCCGCATCCGGCTCACCACCACGATCCTCATCGCCGCCTACCGCGGTGACCGCTCGCTGCTGGCCAAACAGCTCGCCGGGGTGCACCGGCTCAGCGGCGGCCGGCTGGTGGTCGGTGTCGCGGCCGGCGGGCGGGAGGACGACTTCACCGCCTGCGGCACCCCGTACCAGCGGCGTGGCCGGCGCCTCGACACCCTGCTCGGCGACCTGCGGCGCACCTGGTCGGGCGGCGACGACCCGCTGGTGCCCGGACCGCGGCTCACCGACGGCGGTCCACCCCTGCTGGTCGGCGGGCACACCCCGCGGGCCATGCGCCGGGCCGCCACGCACGCCTCCGGCTGGATCGCCGGCGGCAGTTCCGCCTCCAGCTACGGCGACCTGGCCGAACGCGCCCGGCAGGCGTGGCGCGACGCCGGCCGCACCGACCCGCCGCGCCTGGTCGCCATCGCCAACGTGGCGTTGGGCCGGTCGGCCGCCGACCGGGCCGGCCGTTTCCTCCTCGACTACTACGGCTTCCTCGGCTGGAAGGCCGAACTGGCGGTGAAGAGCCTGATCACCGAGGTCGGGCAGCTGCGGGAGTTCACCGACGCGTACCGGGCGGTGGGCTGTGACGAGCTCATCCTGTTCCCGTGCGTCCCGGAGCCGGAGCACGTGGACGTGCTCGCCGAGGCGGTGCTCCGGTGACACTGACCGAGCGCCTGCTCGCGACGGCCGTGCTGACCGGCAGCGGCGTGGTGGCCGGGGTGCTGTTCGCGGTGGCACTGAGCACCGTGCCCGCACTGGCCGCCATGCCACCCGGCCGGTACGTGCAGGCGCACACCCTCCTGGGCCGCAACTGGGACCCCACCATGCCGGTCATCGTGCTGACCAGCACACTGCTCAACGTTCTCCTCGCGGTGCTGGTGCCGGGAGCCGCCCGGGCGCTGACCATCGCCGCCGCCGTGGCGCTGCTGGGCGTGTCGGTGGTCTCGCATTTCGGCAACGTGCCGATCAACCGGCGGGTGCACCGCACCGATCCGGACCGGATCCCGGCCGGCTGGGCCGACCCCCGGCCGGTGTGGCGGCGCTGGCACCTGGTGCGTACCGGGCTCGCGCTGTCCGCCCTGGTCGCCGACGGCCTGGCGGTCACCCTGATCGGCTGACTCGATCGACGCCGTTGCATGTCGAGTGGTCCTCAAGGGCCGGTCCATAGCTTCGGCGATGACTGTTCATCAGGTGACGGGGGCGCAGAGACATGGGATCCGCAACGTCCAGCGAACATCACTTCCGCATTCTCGGGCCACTGGCGGTGTTCCACCGGGAACGCGACATCACCCCCACCGCACCGAAGATCCGCCAGGTCCTGGCGTTTCTGCTGGCCCGGCGCAACTACCTGGTGCAGGTGACCGAACTGATCGACGAATTGTGGGGAGACCAGCCGCCGGAGAGCGCCCTCACCACCCTGCAGACCTACATCTACAAGCTGCGCAAGGACGTCGTCGATCAGAACGGCCTGGGCCGGGTGCACACCCGCCCGGCCGGCTATCTGCTGGAGATCGAGGACAGCGTGGTCGACGCCCACGACTTCGACGAACTGTCGGCCTCCGGCCGGGCGGCACTCGAGGCCGACGATCCGGAGTCGGCCTCCCGCCTGCTCGCCCGGGCGCTGTCGCTGTGGCGCGGGCAGGCGCTGACCGGGGTGGTCGCCGGGGACATTCTCTCACCGTACGTGACGAAACTGGAGGAGGACCGGCTCCGGGCGCTGGAACACCGGCTGGAGGCCGACATGCTGCTCGGCCACCATCAGCGGCTGATCAGTGAGCTGAAGATGCTCACCTTCACCTATCCGCTGTACGAGCGGTTCTACACGGTCCTGATGACGGCTCTGCACCGGTCCGGCCGTCGCCACGAGGCCCTCGAGGTCTACCGGACGCTGCGTTCGATCTTCACCAGGGAACTCGGGCTGGAGCCGTCCCCGGCCGCCCAGCAACTGCACCTGTCACTGCTGTCGACCGACGCCGGGGAGCCGGATGTGGTGGCCGAGCCCACTTCGGCGCCGGTCGCCACGGCCACCGAACGGCACTACCACCCGGTCCCGGTGATACCCGCCCAGCTTCCACCGGATCTGCCCGACTTCACCGGCCGCGACACCCCGCTCGCCCACGTCCGCGCCGTGCTCGCCGCGGAGGACGACACCCGTACCACCGCGCGGGCGGTCTCGATCTGTGGGATGCCGGGGGTCGGGAAGACCGCCCTGACCCTGCACGCCGGCCATCTGGAACGGTCCCGGTTCCCCGACGGGCAGCTCTACGCCGACCTGCGCGGCGCCACCTCACGGCCGGTGGCGCCCGGCGATGTCCTCGCCGGTTTCCTGCGCGCCGCAGGGTTCCCCGAGCACCAGATCCCCGGCCCCGCCGACGTGGCCGAGCGCGGCAAACTGTGGCGCACCTGGAGCCACAACCGCCGGGTCCTGATCGTCCTCGACGACGCGCACGCCGCCGGCCAGGTGATGCCGCTGCTGCCGGCCTCGCCGACCTGCGCCGTGGTGATCACCAGCCGTCGCGGGCCGCAGGGCGTGCCCGGTCTGCGGCCGGTCGAACTCGGCATGATGTCGGTGGGCGAGGGAGTGGAACTGCTCGGCCGGGTGGTCGGCGGGGAACGGGTCGAGGCCGAACGTGAGCACGCCGAGATCCTCATCGAACTCGCCGGCCGGCTCCCGCTGGCCGTCCGGTCCCTCGGCACCCGGCTGATCGCCAATCCCACCTGGTCGCTCCGCAAGCTGGCCGCCCGGATCGCCTCCGGGGCGGCCCCGCTGGACGAGTTCCGCTTCGCCGACATCGACGTGCGTGCCCGTTACGACAGCAGCTACTCCCAGCTCGGCCCGGCCGACCGCCGGGTGCTGCGGCTGCTCAGCCTGCTGCCCGCCAAGGAGTTCACCGTGGCGACGGTGTCCGGCCTGCTCGGTGAGCCGGCCGACATCACCGAGTCCAGCTTCAACCGCCTGGTCGCCTGCCACATGCTGGAGCTGACCTCGCCCGGTGGCGCGGCGGCGCCCACCTACCGGCTGCACCGCCTGAGCCGGATGTACGCCCGCGAGCAGCTCGACGAGTCCATCGACGGCACCGTCGACGCCTGACCGCCCGCGTGCCGGGGCGGCCGCGAGCCGTCAGCCGCCGGCCGGCCCGGTCCGCAACACGGTGCCGGCGGCTCCCCGCCCCGGCCGGGACCTCAGTACCGACCCGGCCATCGGCGCGAACAGCCGCAGCACGTCGGCGGCGAATCGGCGCCGGGACACCCCGAGCGCCCGCAACGCCCGGCCGTGGTCCAGCGCCACCACCGACACCGCCCCCACCATCAGCGTCCACCAGCCGCACGCGACCGCGAACCGGCCGGCCGCCGGGACGGCGGCGAAACCCTGCCGCAGCCGGTCGAGGTGGAACGGCACGTGCCGCTCCTCGTCGGCCAGGATCCGGCCGGCCACCCCGGACACGTAGTCGTCACC
This sequence comes from Actinoplanes sp. G11-F43, assembly GCF_050589265.1. NCBI lineage: Bacteria > Bacillati > Actinomycetota > Actinomycetes > Micromonosporales > Micromonosporaceae > Actinoplanes > Actinoplanes sp. G11-F43. The sequence continues at coordinate 112,974 of NZ_JBNZCE010000045.1, read as the reverse complement.
GCAGCCGTCGCGCAGCGCCCGGTAGTAACGCAGCGCCACCACTTCGGCCAGCATCAGGGTCAGCAGTTCCAGGCGTAAGCCACCGGCCCGGCGCACCAGGACGAACACCGTGTCGGTCCAGTGCCCGCCGATCGGTGCCGCGCCGGCGTAGCGGAGCACGTTCGCCAGGCGTACCGCGTGGCTCTGTTCCTCGGCCACGAACAGCCGGATCGCGGCGTGGTAGACCGGGTCGCCGGCCCGCTCGGCCGCCGCGATCAGGCTGGCGCCGTCACCGTCCTCGCCGGCCTGGAAACGCTGGATGCTGCGGATCAGCGCGGTCGGCAACCGCCCTCCGGCCGGCTGCGGTTCGGCCTGCTCAGCGCGGCGGCGGGCGTGTTCCTGAAACGTCGCGAGATGCTCCTGGAAGTCCATGCCGCCCATCGTGGCCGCGCCGCCCGCAACCCCGGAAGACAGGACACCGAACCTCCACAGGATGCACCCGGATCAATACCGCTGGACCTGGTCGGAGAGCCGGAACGTGGTGCCGCAGTCGGGGCAGGTGGCGTGCCCGAACAGATAGGTCAGCCGGGTCGCGACGCCGGCCCGCCCGGCGTCCATGCTCAGCTGATGGAGCCGGTTGCCGAGCCCGGTGTCCGGCCGCGTCGCGAACCGGTCGTCCTCACCTAGCGTGATGAAATGGTCGGTTCCGCAGTGTGGGCACTCCAGTTCGATCTCGCCGTAGTCGATGCGCTGGAGTTCGGCGCCCCACAGCTCGTCGCCCTCCAGGGCCACGGCCGCCTGCAGCCGGTACAGGAAGGCGTCGTCCGGGATGCCGAGCCAGTCGGCGGCCAGCGCGCGCAGGGCGGTCAGCTGGTCGTGGAAGCGGGGCCAGCGGTCCTCGTCCAGGTCGGCGGCGAGCTGTCCGGCCAGGAACAGCGGCCCGTCCCGGCCGGCGGGCGCGAACCGGCCGGCGATCGCCGGGAGCCGTTCGAGGAGCAGCGCCTTCTCGCTGTCGCTGACACCCGTGTGCCGGACCTGTTCGAACAGGTCGTCCCAGGCTTCGGCGGCCGGGTCGGTCGCGGCCGTCGCGAGCAGGTCTTCGATCGTCGTCACGCCCGCATCGAAGCACATATCCGATCAGGGTGGCCCGGTTCGGCTGGTGGGAGCGCCCGGCTCCGGCGTACATCGCCGGGGTGGTGGGGGATTTCGCCCTGGTTGTGACGACTATCCGGTGACTTTCCGGCTACTGCGCGAAGGTCTTTTGCAGAAGTGAGCAAAAGTTGAATCGAATCCACATGAAGCTATGGACACCACCTTCGATGGCTTCTACTGTGTGTCGCACGTAACAAAGCCGTGACATCCTGTCGAGGAGGTTGTGCGTGCGTACGTCCGTTGATCCGCCCTACCTGCGGCTTCTGCAGATGCTGCGGGACGAGGGGCCCATCTCCCGGGCCGAGCTCGCGGACCGTCTCGAACTGACCCGCCCCCGGTTGCTGGCCGAAGTGGAACGGCTGGTAGCCGCCGAGTACGTCGCCGAAGCCGGCATGGCGGCCTCCCGGGGCGGGCGACGGTCCACACTCGTCCAACTGCATCCGCGGCTGCACTTCGCCGCCGTCGACCTGGGCGCCAGCTCGATCGACGTCGAGGTCACCAACGGCCGGCTGGAGCCGGTCGCCGCCTACACCGAGCCCGCCGACATCCGCTCGGGGCCGAAGAACATCCTGCAGCGGGTCAACGAACTGCTGGCCAAGGCCCGCATCGACGGCCACTACGACCGGCTCGACGGCATCGGCATCGGCGTGCCCGGCCCGGTCAGCTTCCGCGACGGCGTCCCGGTGTCCCCGCCGATCATGCCGGGCTGGGACCGCTTCCCGGTCCGTGAGCTGATGACCCGCGAACACGGCTGCCCCACCGTCGTCGACAACGACGTGAACATCATGGCGATCGGTGAACGGCACGGGGGAGTGGCGCACAGCGTCGACGACTTCCTGTTCATCAAGATCGGCACCGGGATCGGCTGCGGCATCCACCTCAACGGCGACGTCTACCGCGGCACCGACGGATGCGCCGGCGACATCGGCCACATCCAGGTCGACCCGAACGGCCCGGTCTGCTCCTGCGGCAACACCGGCTGCCTGGAAGCCCTGTTCAGCGGGGTCGGCCTGGCCCGCGACGCGACCGCCGCGGCCCGCTCCGGCGCCTCCCCGGCACTGGCCGAACGCCTCGCCGCGCACGGCCCGCTCACCGCCCGCGACGTGGCCGACGGCGCCGCCGAGGGCGACGTCACCTGCATCCAGCTGATCCGCGACGGCGGCCACCGGATCGGCTCGGTGCTGGCCTCCCTGGTCAGCTTCTCCAACCCGTCGATGATCGTGATCGGTGGCGGCTTGGCCCAGCTCGGCCACCTGCTGCTCGCCGAGATCCGCAGCGCGGTCTACCGCCGCTCGCTGCCGCTGGCCACCGGGAACCTGCCGGTGGTGCTCTCCGAACTCGGCTCCCGCGCCGGCGTCACCGGCGCCGCGGTGCTGGCCAGCCATGTAGCGTTCGAGCAGGCGTCATGAGCAGCGCAGGTGGCGAGGTGGTGCTCCGGCTCACCGACGTGGTCAAGACCTTCCCGGGCGTACGGGCACTGGACGGTGTCCAGCTGGAGGTCCGTGCCGGTGAGGTGCACTGCCTGCTCGGCCAGAACGGGGCCGGCAAGTCCACCCTGATCAAGGTGCTGTCCGGGGTGCACCGCCCCGATTCGGGCACCGTCGAATGGCTCGGCGAGCAGGTCACGTTCGCCAACCCGCAGGCCGCGATGAAGGCCGGCATCGCCACCATCTACCAGGAACTCGACCTGGTCGAGGACCTGACCGTGGCGGAGAACGTGTTCCTCGGGCACGAGCCGCGCCGGGCCGGGTTCGTCCGCCGCCGGCACGCCGTCGCCCGCACCCGCGACATCCTGACCAGTCTCGGTCACGGCGAGATCCCGCCCCGCCGCCCGGTGCACAAACTGCAGGCCGCCGGCAAGCAGGTGGTCAGCATGGCCCGCGCGCTGTCCCACGACGCCCGGCTGATGATCATGGACGAGCCGAGCGCGGTGCTCGCCCACGACGAGGTGGAGAACCTGTTCCGGATCATCCGGGAACTGACCGCCCAGGGCATCGCGGTGGTCTACATCTCGCACCGCCTGGAGGAGATCCGCACCATCGGCGACCGGGTCACCGTGCTCAAGGACGGCCGCACCACCGCCGCCGACCTGCCCGCGAAGTCGACGCCGACCAGCGAGCTGGTCAGCCGGATGACCGGACGGACCATCGAGTACGTCTTCCCGCCCCGCCCCGAGCCGGACCCCGCCACCGGGCACAAGAACCTGCTGACCGTCGACGGGCTCAGTCGCGAGGGCGAGTTCACCGACGTCTCGCTGACCGTCGGCGCCGGTGAGATCGTCGGCATCGCCGGCCTGGTCGGCTCCGGCCGCTCGGAACTGCTGGAGACCATCTACGGCGCCCGCCGCCCGGACACCGGAACCGTCACCGTCGACGGCCGGAAGCTGACCGCCGGCAGTGTCGGCGCCGCCGTCCGCGCCGGTCTGGGCATGGCCCCCGAGGAACGCAAGAGCCAGGCCCTGCTGCTCGGCGAGCCGATCTACCGCAACATGACCCTGTCCACCTTCACCAGCATCGCCCGTTTCGGCTTCACCAGCGCCCGCCGGGAACGTGAGGCCGCCGACCGGATCGCCGCCCAGCTCGACCTGCGCCCGGTCGACGTCGGCCGGGCCGTCGGCACCCTGTCCGGCGGCAACCAGCAGAAGGTGGTGGTCGGCCGCTGGCTGCTCGGCGGCACCCGGCTGCTGCTGCTCGACGAACCGACCCGCGGCGTGGACGTCGGTGCCCGCGCCGAGCTGTACCGGGTCATCCGCGACCTGGCCGCCGACGGCGTCGGCGTGCTGCTGGTCTCCAGCGAGGTCCCCGAGGTCCTCGGCCTGGCCGACCGCGTCCTGGTGATGCGCGAGGGCCGTGTGGTCCGCACGGCGCCCGCCACCGAACTCGACGAAGACACCGTCCTCGATCTCGTGATGGCGGGGTCGCTCATGGAAGGCGCCCCGGTATGACCACAGCCGTCACCAAGCATCCCGAGCACACCGAGACCCGTGGCCGCCGGATCCCCTGGGGTGGCGAGAGCAGCGAGAACGTCACCCGCAACCTGGTGCTGCTCGGGGTGCTGGCCGCGCTCATCGTGATCGGCGCGGTCACCCAGCCGCAGCTCTACAGCGACTCCACCTGGGTCTGGAACAACGTCCTGTCGATCCTGCAGCTGGCCTCGGTGATCGGTGTGGTCACCGTCGGCATGACCTTCGTGATCATCGGCGGGGGCATCGACCTGTCGGTCGGCGCGATAGTCGCCCTGGCCGGGGTGTGGTCCACCACGGTCGCCACCCAGAGTTACGGCGCCGGCGGGATGATCTTCACCGCGATCGTGGTCGGCGTCTGCGTCGGGCTGGTCAACGGCCTGCTCATCTCGTACGGCAAGCTGGTGCCCTTCATCGCGACCCTCGCGATGCTGGTGGCGGCACGCGGCCTGGCCGCCGAGATCTCCAACAAGCAGACCCAGATCTCGGAGAGCGCCTTCATCAACGGCATCGCCTCCGGCAAACTGCTCGGCATCCCGCTGCTGGTCTACATCCTCGCGGTGGTCGCCGCGGTCGGCTGGGTGCTGCTCAACCGCACCACCTTCGGCCGGCGCACGGTCGCGGTCGGCGGCAACGCCGAGGCCGCCCGCCTGGCCGGCATCAACGTCAAACGCCACACCATGCTTCTGTACGCGTTGTCGGGGCTCTGCTGCGGCATCGCCGCGATCATGCTGACCTCGCAGGGCACCTCGGCGCAGGCGGCCATGGCCAACCTGTACGAGCTGGACGCGATCGCCGCCGCCATCATCGGCGGGACGCTGCTCAGCGGCGGCCGGGGCACCATCGTCGGCTCCCTGCTCGGCGTGATCATCTTCGCCACCATCACCAACCTGTTCGCCATCAACGGGCTCTCCACCGAGGCCCAGAACATGGTCAAGGGCGGCATCATCATCGCCGCCGTCCTGGTTCAGCAGTTCCGGTTCAAGGCCGTCACCCAGCTCCTCAGCCGCAACAAGACCTGAGCCCGGCAGCTCCACGGGCGTGACGTCAGTGGGACGTACGCCGGGTTCCGTGCACCCTCTTTCCGCTCCATCCATACCGATTAATCAGGAGAAACCATGACACAGAGCAGTCGCGACATGTCGCGGCGCCGCCTCCTGCTCGGCGGGGCCGCACTCGGCGCGGGAACCCTCCTCACCGCCTGCACCAGCAACGAGGCCAAGCCCAGCGAGGCCCAGATCAACACCAACGAGCGCGGTGACACCGGCGGCAACGCGGCGCCCGGCACCAAGGTCGTCATCGGCTTCTCCGCCCCGGCCGCCGACCACGGCTGGATCGCGGCGATCACCAACAACGCCAAGGCGCAGGCCGGCGCGTACTCCGACGTGGAGTTCAAGAGCGTCGAGGCGGGCGCCGACGCCGCCGCCCAGCGGGCCGCCCTGGCCACCCTGATCGGCCAGAAGCCCAACGTGATCGTGCTGCTGCCGCACGACGGCAAGGAACTCAACGCCTTCGGCCTGGAGGCGATGGCGGCCGGCATCCCGGTGGTGAACCTGGACCGGGCCTTCCCGGACGCCCGCGCCTACCGCACCCAGATCCTCGGCGACAACTACGGCATGGGCGTGGCCGCCGCCGACTACATCATCGCCCAGATGAAGGCCAAGGGGATCAGCAACCCGATCATCGGCGAGATCCCCGGCATCGACTCCCTGGAACTCACCCAGAACCGGTCCAAGGGCTTCTCCGACACCCTCGGCGCGGCCGGGTTCAAGGTGCAGCGCCGGGTGCCCGCCGAGTTCACCGTCGACACCGGACAGCGGGCCGGCAGCCAGCTGCTGCAGGCCGTACCCAAGATGGACGCGCTCTGGAACCACGACGACGACCAGGGCATCGGCGTGCTCGCCGCGATCAGCCAGGCCGGCCGCAACGAGTTCATCATGGTCGGCGGCGCCGGCTCCAAGAAGGCGATGGAGGACATCCAGGCCGACAACACGCCGCTCAAGGCGACAGTCACCTACAGCCCGTCGATGGCGTCGTCGGCGATCTCCCTGGCCCGGCTGATCGGCCAGGGCAAGGGCATGTCGGACCTGGTGGAACTCCAGGTGCCCAAGGAGATCGTGCTGGCCTCGGAGACCATCACCAAAGAGAACGCGAGCACGTACCTCAAGCTCGGGTTCTGATCGCACTGGGGGGAGACCCATCTTGTCCACGCAGACCACGGACCTGCGCATCGGCATGGTCGGCTACGCGTTCATGGGCACCGCGCACTCACAGGCGTGGCGCACCGTGAACCGCGTCTTCGACCTGCCGCTGCGAGCCCGGATGACGGCCGTCGTCGGCCGCGATCCGGGCAAGGTCGCCGCGGCGGCGGCCCAGCTCGGCTGGCAGGAGCACACCACCGACTGGCGGACGCTGATCAACCGGGACGACATCGATCTGATCGACGTCTGCACCCCCGGCGACAGCCACGCCGAGATCGCCATCGCCGCCCTGGCCGCCGGCAAGCACGTCCTGTGCGAGAAACCGCTCGCCAACACCATCGACGAAGCCCGCGCGATGGCCGCCGCGGCGGTCCGGGCCGAAGCCGGCGGCGTCCGGTCGATGTGCGGTTTCAACTACCGGCGGGTGCCCGCCGTGGCCCTGATGCGCCGCCTGGTCGCCGACGGCCGGATCGGCGAGATCCGGCACATCCGGGCGGTGTACCTGCAGGACTGGATCACCGACCCGCAGTTCCCGCTGGTCTGGCGGCTGCAGAAGGACAAGGCGGGCTCCGGCGCGCTGGGTGACATCGGCGCCCACATCATCGATCTCACCCAGTACGTCACCGGCCAGCGCATCTCCGGAGTCAGCGCGCTGACCGAGACGTTCGTCAAACAACGCCCGCTGCCCCCGGAGATCGGCGGGCTCGGCCCGGTCACCGTCGACGACGCCGCGCTGTTCGTGGCCCGGCTCGACGGCGGCGCGGTCGCCACCTACGAGGCCACCCGGTTCGCCACCGGACGCAAGAACGGCCTCCGGGTGGAGATCAACGGCTCGAAGGGTTCGGTGGTCTTCGACTTCGAGCGGATGAACGAACTGGAGTTCTACGACGCCGCACTACCGTCCGACGAACAGGGCTTCAGCCGCATCCTGGTCACCGAGCCCGACCACCCGTACGTCGGCGCCTGGTGGCCGCCCGGCCATCTGATCGGTTACGAGCACTCCTTCACCCACCAGGCCCGCGACCTGCTCGAAGCGATCGCCACCGGGGCCGAGATCACCCCGTCGTTCACCGACGCTCTCCAGGTCCAGCTGGTCCTGGACGCCGTCGAGCGCTCCGCCGCGCTGGGCTCCTGGTCGGAGGTGGAGCCGGCCCGGACCGAGATCGCCGTCTGACAACGAGTTTCTGTCGCACCGGCCGCGAGGGTCCGGACGTGGTTGCGCCCCGCGTCCGGACGGCCGGTGACCATCATCCGCCCTGAAGTCCCGAGCGAGTTCGGAGGATTGATGTCCCTGGGAGTCTGGCTGGTCGGTGGGCGCGGAAGCGTCGCCGTTACCAGCATCGTCGGAGCATTCGCGCTGCGGGCCGGCCTGACGCCGCCCACCGGGTGCGTCACCGAACTACCCGAGTTCCGCGACGCCGGGCTCGCCGGGTTCGGCGACCTGGTGTTCGGCGGCCACGACCCGTCACCCGTCCCGCTGATCAAGAAGGCCGAACAACTGGGCGACTCCGGCGTGGTGCCGGCCGCCCTGGTCCGTGCCGTGCACGACGACCTGGCCGCCGCCGACGCCGAGATCCGGCCGGTGCCGGACGGCCCCGACCAGGCCACGATCGCCGCCCGGCTGGCCGCCGACCTGGCCGATTTCCAGCAGCGGCACAGCCTGGACCGGGTGGTGGTGATCAACGTGTCGTCCACCGAGGCCACCCCGGAACCGCACCCCGCCCACGACAGCCTCGCCGCGCTGGAGGAGGCACTGCGCACCGGGGCGGCCGTGCTGCCGTGGAGTGCGCTGTACGCGTACGCCGCCTTCACCGCCGGTTGTGCCTTCGTCGACTTCACCCCGTCGGCCGGAGCGCGCCTGCCCGCGTTGGCCGAACTCGCCCGGCGGGAAGAGCTACCCCACGCCGGCCACGACGGCAAGACCGGGGAGACCCTGCTCAAGTCGGTGCTCGCGCCGATGTTCGCGCACCGCAATCTGCGGGTGCGCACCTGGTCGGGGATGAACCTGCTCGGCGGCGGCGACGGCGCCACCCTCACCGACCCGGGTGCCAACGCGGCCAAGAGCGCCAGCAAGCAGCGCGTCCTCGAGGAGACCCTCGGCTACCAGCCGCAGGGCGTGGTCCGGATCGACTTCGTCGAGGACCTCGGCGACTTCAAGACCGCCTGGGACCTGATCAGCTTCCAGGGCTTTCTCGGCACCGGCATGCGCCTGGAGTTCACCTGGCACGGCTGCGACTCCGCGCTGGCCGCACCCCTGATCCTGGACCTGGCCCGGCTCACCGGGGCCGCCCACGCCGCCGGGCGCCGCGGCCCGCTCACCGACCTGGCGTTCTTCTTCAAGGACCCGCTCGGCGACGGCCCGCACGGACTCGCCGACCAATGGCAGGCCCTGACCGCGTTCGCCGCCGGCCTCGGCGCACGGCCGTGACCGGCTGGCGTGACCGAGAAGCGGCCCGGTGCCGGACCACCGGCTGGCGTGACCTGGTCGAGCTGACCCGCGCGCCGGCCGCGCTGTCCGTGCCGGGTGACATCGTGGCCGGTGCGGCCGCCGCCGGGGTGCTCGGGCCGCGCACCCTCGCCACCGCCGCCGGATCGGTGTGCCTCTACTGGGCCGGGATGGCCGCCAACGACCTCGCCGACCGGGACATCGACGCGAAGGAGCGCCCGCACCGGCCGATCCCGTCCGGCCGGGTGTCGCCGGCCACCGCCGCCGGAGTCGCCGCCGGGCTCACCGTGGCCGGGCTGGCCGTCACCGTCGCCGCCGGTGGGCGGCGGCAGATCCCGGTCGCGGCGGCCCTGGCCGGAGCGATCTGGGCATACGACATGGGCGCCAAGAACACCGCCGCCGGACCGGCCGTGATGGCCGCCTGCCGGGGCCTGAACGTGCTGCTCGGCACCGGCGGCCGGTGGCGGTCCGCGGTGCCGTCGGCCCTGGTGGTGGCCGCGCACACCTACACGGTGACCGCACTGTCGCGGCGGGAGGTGGAGGGGGCGGAACCGGCGCTGCCGCAGCGCACTCTGGCGGCCACCACCGCGGTGAGCGTCGCCGCCGCCACGATCGGCTCCGGCCGGCGCGTGCTCGGCGCCGCCGCCCTGGCCGCCTGGTATCTGGGCCGATACGGGGCGGCGCAGCGCCGCGCGGCCGCCGAACCCACTTCGGCCCGTATCCAGGAGGCGGTCACCGCGGGCATCACCACCCTGCCCGTGCTCCAGGGCGCGCTGACCGCGCGGGCCGGCGCACCCGCCGCCGGAGTCGCCACCGCCGTCCTCGCCCCGGCCGCCGCCAAGCTCGCGAAGCTGGTGAGCGCCACATGACCGGGCTGCGATTCGGGTACGGCACCAACGGCTTCGCCAACCACCGGCTGGCCGACGCCCTCGCCATCCTCGCCGACCTCGGCTACGACGGCGTCGCGCTGACCCTCGACCACGGGCACCTCAACCCGTACGCGCGGAATGCCGCCCGCCGCGTCGACGCCCTCGCCAAACGTCTCGCCGCGCTGGGTCTGTCGGTGGTGATCGAGACCGGCGCCCGCTACCTGCTCGACCCGTGGCACAAGCACGCGCCCACCCTGCTGCACGACGAGCGCGCCAAACGTGTCGACTTCCTGCGCCGGGCCGTCACCATCGGAGCCGACCTGGGTGCCGAGGCGGTCTCCTTCTGGGCCGGGGTGAAACCCGCCGAGGTCGACGACACCACCGCCTGGCAGCGCCTCGTCGACGGTTGTGCCGATGTGCTGGCCACCGCCCAGCAGCACGCCATGCCACTGGGTCTCGAACCGGAACCCGGCATGTTCGTCCAGGACATCGCCGACTGGCGGCGCCTGCACACCGCTCTGGAAGCACCACCCGGATTCGGTATCACCCTCGACATCGGTCACTGCCGCTGCCTGGAGGACCTGACCGTGCCGGACTGTGTGGCCGCCGTCGCCGATCACCTGGTCAACGTACAGATCGACGACATGCGGCGCGGCACGCACGAACACCTGGAGTTCGGCACCGGCGAGATCGACTTCCCGCCCGTGCTGGCCGCCCTGGAACGGGCCGGATACCGCGGGCTGGTCGCCGTCGAACTACCCCGGCACTCGCACGCCGCCCCGACCGTGGCGGCCGAGTCCCTGCGATTCCTTCAGGAGGCGGCTTCCGATGGAGTTCAGTAACGCCTGGCTCGACGCCGGCCTGGCCAAGGTGGCCGCCGACCCGTCCAGTGTCACCCGGCTGTTCGCCGCCGCCGGGCGGCACTGCGGGCGGGCGGAACACGAACCCGGCTGGACCACGGACCAGGCCGCCCGCGCCCGGCTGCTGCTCGCGCTGCCCGCCGCCGAGCTGCCCGGACATCTCGACGACCTGTACCGGCACGGCGACGCCGGCGAGAAACTGGCCGTGCTGAAGGCGCTGCCGCTGCTGCCGATCGGCGACCAGGCGGTACCCCTGCTGCACGACGCGATCCGCACCAACGACACCCGCCTGGTGGCCGCGGCCCTCGGGCCGTACGCCCGGCACCTGGACCAGCCGGCCTGGCGTCAGGCGGTCCTGAAATGCGTGTTCATGGGCATCCCCCTCGCGGTTGTGGACCGCCTGCCCGAACGCGCCGACACCGAACTGGCGGCGATGACCGCCGGGCTGCGCGAGGAACGTGCCGCCGCCGGCCGTGCCTTCCCGGAGGACGCCCTCACCCTGCTGGAGGTCTGATGCGCATCTTCGACCCGCACATCCACATGACATCGCGCACCACCGACGACTACGAGCGGATGGCCGCCGCCGGGGTCCGCGCCCTGGTCGAACCCGCGTTCTGGCTGGGCCAGCCGCGTACCGGCGCCGGCTCGTTCGCCGACTACTTCGACTCCCTGGTCGGCTGGGAGCCGTTCCGGGCCGCCCAGTTCGGCATCCGCCACCACGCCACCATCGCGCTCAACCCGAAGGAGGCCAACGACCCGCGCTGCCGGGAGGCCCTCGCCCTGGTGCCCCGCTACCTGGACAAGGACTCGGTGGTGGCGGTCGGCGAGATCGGCTACGACGCGATGACACCGGAGGAGGACGAGGTGTTCACCGCACAGCTCGCCATGGCCGTCGAGTACGAGCTGCCCGCCCTCGTACACACCCCGCACCGGGACAAGGCGCGCGGCGTGGACCGTACCCTCGCGGTGGTCGAGGACTCCGGCATCGCGCCCGGCCGGGTGGTCGTCGACCACCTCAACGAGGTCACCGTCGGCGCCGTGCACGACGCCGGATGCTGGATGGGCTTCTCCATCTACCCGGACACCAAGATGTCCCCGGACCGGATGGTCGACATCCTGCGCGAGCACGGCCTGGACCGGATCCTGGTGAACTCGGCCGCCGACTGGGGCCGCTCCGATCCGCTGCTCACGCTGCGCACCGGGGAGGCGATGCTGGCGGCCGGGTTCACCGACGACGACGTGGACCGGGTGCTGTGGCGCAATCCGGTGGAGTTCTACGGCCAGTCCGGGCGCCTCGATCTGAGCGAGCTGGCGGCGACGGAGCCCACCTTCGAGGGCAGCTCCATCCTGCGGGGCGGTAGCTGATGCGGTTGCGGCACCGCAGTGGCCGGGTCCTGCACCTGAGCTACTGCACCAACGTGCACCCGGCCGAGGACCTGCCCGGCATCGTCGCCCAGCTCGACGCCTTCGCTCTCCCGGTCCGCGAAAGACTGGGCGCCGACGTGCTCGGCCTCGGGCTGTGGCTGGCCGCCCCGGCCGCCGCCGAACTGGCCGCCGATCCGGCCGCCCGGCGGCGGCTGCGTGCCGAGCTCGGCGCCCGCGGTCTGGAGGTGGTCACCCTCAACGGATTCCCGTACGCCGCGTTCCAGGCCCCGGTGGTGAAACATGCCGTCTACCACCCGGACTGGACCACCGAGGCCCGCCTGGACTACACCCTGAACCTGGCCCGGGTGCTGGACGGCCTGCTGCCCGACGACGCCGCCCGCGGTTCGATCTCCACCCTGCCGCTGGCCTGGCGCGACCCGTGGCAGCCCGGCCAGCGGGACGCCGCCGCCCGCAATCTGGACCGTCTCGCCGCCGGCCTGGCCGGGTTCGAGCGGATCCGGGTGGGTTTCGAACCGGAGCCCGGCTGCGTCATCGAGAACACCACCCAGGCCACCGACCTGCTGAAAGCCGTCGACACCGACCGGCTCGGCGTCTGCCTCGACCTCGCCCACCTGGCCTGCGCCTGGGAAGACCCCGCCGAGGCCCTGAAACGGCTCTCCGACAGCGGCCTGCCGGTGGTGAAAGTCCAGGTCAGTGCCGCCCTGGAGGTGACCGACCCGGTGGCGGCCCGCGACGTGCTGCACCAGTACGCCGAACCCCGCTTCCTGCACCAGACCCGCTCGTCACACGGCCTCGCCACCGACGACCTGGACCAGGCCCTGGCCGCCGGACTGCCCGGCCCGTGGCGGGTGCACTTCCACGTGCCACTGCACATCGATCCGGCACCGCCGCTGGCCAGCACCACATCGGTCCTGGAGGCGGCCCTGCGGAATCTGATGGCCGCCGGCGAGCCGTGGTGCGAGCACCTCGACGTGGAGACGTACACCTGGGACGTGCTGCCCGCCGGACGCCGACCGGCCGGCCGGTCGGAACTGGCCGACGGCATCGCCGGGGAACTGGCCTACACCCGCGATCTGTTGGAGAAGGTCTCATGAACAAGCTGGTCGTCCTGGACGTGGTCGGCCTGACGCCGCGGCTGCTGGAGCACATGCCCCGGCTGCGGGCGATCGCCGACCGCGGGTTCCAGGCCCGCCTCGACCCGATCCTGCCCGCGGTCACCTGCTCGGTGCAGGCCACCCTGCTCACCGGCGAGACCCCGGCCGGGCACGGCATCGTCGGCAACGGCTGGTATTTCCGCGACCTGGGCGAGGTGCTGCTCTGGCGCCAGCACAACGCCCTGGTCGGCGGCGAGAAGATCTGGCAGGCCGCCCGCAAGCGCCACCCCGGCTACACGGTGGCCAACATCTGCTGGTGGTACGCGATGGGCGCCGACGTCGACTGGACGGTCACGCCCCGGCCGGTCTATCACGCCGACGGCCGTAAGGACCCGGACTGCTACACCGACCCGCCGGAGCTGCACGACGATCTCACCCAGGCGCTCGGCACGTTTCCGCTGTTCTCCTACTGGGGGCCGGGCGCGGGGATGGCGTCCTCGAAGTGGATCTGTGCCGCCGCCCAGCGGGTGATGGCCGCCCATGACCCCGACCTGACCCTGGTGTACGTCCCGCACCTGGACTACGACCTGCAACGCTACGGCCCGTCCGACCCGCGCGCGGCCGCCGCCGCGGCCGCACTCGACACCGTCCTGGAACCGCTGCTGCGGGCCGCCGCCGACCGGGACGCGACGGTGGTGGTGCTGTCCGAGTACGGCATCACCGACGTGAACCGCCCGGTCGACGTGAACCGGGCCCTGCGCGCCGAGGGCCTGCTGCGGGTGCACACCCAGGAGGGCATGGAATACCTGGACCCGTGGACGTCGCGGGCGTTCGCGGTGGCCGACCACCAGATCGCGCACGTCTACGTCCGTGACCCGGCCGACCTGCCCCGGGTGGAGAAGGTGCTGCGAGCGCTGCCCGGGGTGGCCGAGATCCGGCACGGGCTCGACCACGAACGCTCCGGGGACCTCGTCCTGGTCGCCGAACCGGACTCCTGGTTCACCTACTACTACTGGCTCGACGACGACCGCGCCCCGGACTTCGCCCGCCTTGTCGACATCCACCGCAAACCCGGCTACGACCCGGCGGAGCTGTTCTTCGACCCGGCCGGGCCGGCGGCGGCCAAGAGGCGTGCCGGGATCGCGCTGGCCCGCAAGAAGCTCGGCATGCGGTATCTGATGAGCGTGGTCGGCCTGGACGCCGGCGCCCGCGCGGTCCGCGGCTCGCACGGCCGGCTGCCCGACGAGGCCGCCGACTCCCCGGTGCTGCTCTGCTCGAAGCCGGGCGGCCCGGCCCGGATCGCCGCCACCGACGTGAAGGCGCTGCTGCTCGAACTGGCCGGGAGTCCCCGGTGACCCAGGTGGCGCTGGACCTGCGGGCCCGGTTCGAGGCCCGGCTCACCGCGTTCCTGCGCCAGCAGGGGCCGGGCTGGCCGGACGGCGCCCCGCACGGGCTGCTCAACACCCTGCACCGGTTCGTGCTGGCCGGCGGGAAACGGCTGCGGCCGACGTTCTGCTACTGGGGGTGGCGCAGCGCGGGCGGCCCGGATGACGAGGCCGTCGTGACCGCGGCGGCGGCGCTGGAGCTGTTCCACGCGTTCGCGCTGATCCATGACGACATCATGGACGGCAGCGAACTGCGCCGCGGCGAGCCGTCGGTGCACCAGTTCTTCGCCGACCGGCACGCCCGGTCGGCGTGGCGGGGTGACCCGGCCCGCTACGGCCGCAACACCGCGCTGCTCGGCGGGGATCTGTGCGCGGCGTGGGCGGACCAGATGTTCAACGGCTGCGGACTGACCCGTGAGCAGGTGCACCGGGGGTATCCGGTGTTCGCCGGGATGCGGACCGAGGTGATCGCCGGGCAGTACCTCGACCTGGTCTCCGGGGTCGGTGACGGGTCGGTGGCCGGTGCGCTGACCGTGATCCGGATGAAGTCGGCCCGCTACACGGTCACCCGGCCGTTGCAGATCGGTGCCGCGCTGGCCGGGGCGGGTGACGAGCTGCTGGCCGCGTTCGTGCAGTTCGGCGATCCGCTCGGGGACGCGTTCCAGCTGCGTGACGACGTGCTCGGGGTGTTCGGCGATCCGGCGGTGACCGGCAAGTCGGCGCTCGACGACCTGCGTGAGGGCAAACGCACGGTGATGATGGCGTACGCCCGGGACCGGGCCGACCGGGCGCAGCTGGTCCGGATCAAGGAGCTGTTCGGCAGCCCCGGCCTCGACGAGCCGGGTGCGGCGGAGCTGCGCCGGATCATCGTCGACACCGGTGCGCGGGAGGCCACCGAGCGGCTGATCGCGACCCGGCTGAGCACCGCGCTGTCCGCCCTGGACCGGGCGGCTCTGCCCGCCGGGCCCGGCGAAGCCCTGCGGCAGCTCGCCGACGAGGTAGTCAACCGGCAGAGCTGAAAGTTTCACATCGATCGACAAAAGTCGATTTCCGGGAACCAAAAGTATGGACACATCTATATGTCTTCCTTACTGTTCCCAGCACCACCGCCCCACCCTCTGAAAGATCACCGTCCGGTCAGGAAGAGGTCCCACAACCATGCCCGTTCCCCGCCTGTCCCGGTGGCGGAC
This sequence comes from Actinoplanes sp. G11-F43, assembly GCF_050589265.1. Lineage (NCBI taxonomy): Bacteria > Bacillati > Actinomycetota > Actinomycetes > Micromonosporales > Micromonosporaceae > Actinoplanes > Actinoplanes sp. G11-F43. Next base: position 97,450 of record NZ_JBNZCE010000045.1, on the reverse strand, counting down.
CATCGCCGTCACCGCCCTGCTCCCGGTCGCCGCGGCCATCGTCGCCCTGCCCGCCCCGGCCTCCGCCCACCCCATCGACCCCGCCGACTTCCAGCAGGTCACCCTGGCCAAAGGTGAGCCCGAGACGGGCGAGCCGATGACCCTGGCCGTGCTGCCGGACCGCTCGGTGCTGCACACCGCCCGCAACGGCACCCTGCGCCGCACCGACAGCACCGGCGCCACCACCGTGGTCGGCACCCTGCCCGTCTACACCCATGACGAAGAGGGCTTGCAGGGCGTCGGCGTCGACCCCGGCTTCGCCACCAACCGGCACATCTACCTCTACTACGCGCCGCCGCTGTCCACCCCGGCCGGTGACGCGCCGGCCGCCGGTGGCGACTGGTCGCGCTGGCAGGGCGTCAACCGGCTGTCCCGGTTCACCCTCACCGCCGACTGGAAGCTGTCCGCCGAGACCCGGATCCTGGACGTGCCCGCCGACCGGGGCCTGTGCTGCCACGTCGGCGGCGACATCGACTTCGACGCGGCCGGCAACCTCTACCTGTCCACCGGCGACGACAGCAACCCGTTCCAGTCCGACGGCTATTCGCCCCTGGACGAGCGCACCGACCGCAACCCGGCCTTCGACGCGCAGCGCACCAGCGGCAACACCGACGACCTGCGGGGCAAGATCCTCAGGATCAAGGTCAACAGCGATGGCTCGTACGGCGTACCGGCCGGAAATCTCTTCGCCCCCGGCACCGCGAACACCCGTCCGGAGATCTACGCGATGGGGTTCCGCAATCCGTTCCGGATGAGCGTCGACAAGGCCACCGGTGTCGTCTACGTCGGTGACTACGGCCCGGACGCGGGCACCACCAGCGGGCGCGGGCCGAGCGGGCAGGTCGAGTTCAACCGGATCACCGCACCCGGCAACTTCGGCTGGCCCTACTGCACCGGCACCAACACCGCCACCGAGACCTACGCGGAATGGAACTTCAGCACCGCCACCGCCGGACCGAAGTACAACTGTGCCGGCGGCCCGGTCAACAACTCGTTCCGCAACACCGGCCAGAGCACCCTGCCACCGGCCAAACCCGCCTGGATCCGGTACGCCGGAGACGCCGGCAGCCCACCCGAGTTCGGCGGCGGCTCCGAGTCGCCGATGGCCGGCCCGGTCTACCGCTACGACGCCGCCTCGACCTCACCCACCAAGTTCCCGCAGTCGTTCGAGGGCCACTTCTTCGCCGGGGAACTCGGCCGCGGCTGGATCAAACCGATCCACGTCGGCGCCGACGGCAGCCCCGGCGAGATCACCACCTTCCCGTGGAACGGCAAGCAGGTGATGGACTCGGCGTTCGGCCCCGACGGCTCGCTCTACGTGCTCGACTACGGCACCGGCTACTTCCACGGCGACGAGAACTCCGCCCTCTACCGCTACGACCACGTCGGTGGCGGCAACCGCAGCCCCACCGCCGTCGCCGGCGCCGACAAGGTGACCGGGCAGGCCCCGCTGACCGTGGTGTTCTCCTCGGCCGGCTCCACCGACCCCGAAGGTGGAGCGCTCAGCTACTCGTGGAGTTTCGGGGACGGCACCACCTCCACGGCGGCGAACCCGACGAAGACGTACACCAGCAATGGTTCTTACCAGGTGACGCTGACCGTGACCGACCCGCAAGGCGCCACCGGGACCGCCGGGGTGCAGATCGGCGTCGGCAACACCGCGCCGACGGTCACCATCACCGCCCCCGGTGACGGGCAGCTGTTCTCCTTCGGCGACACCGTGCCCTACACGGTGACCGTCACCGACCCGGAGGACCCGGCGATCGACTGCACCAAGGTCAAGATGACCTACGTGCTCGGCCACGACCAGCACGGGCACCAGATCACCTCGACCACCGGCTGCACCGGCTCGCTGCGCATCCCGGTCGACGGCGAACACGACGCGGCCGCCAACATCTTCGCGATCTTCGACGCCGAGTACACCGACGCCGGTGGCCTGACCACGCACACCCAGCACAAACTGCAGCCCCGGCACCGGCAGGCCGAGCACTACACCACCGCGTCCGGGGTCAACACGTTCACCAAGACCACCGCGGAGGGTGGCCGGACCGTCGGCGACATCCACAACGGGGACTGGATCGCCTTCGACACCTACCGGCTCGGCAACGCCACCGGGTTCACCGTCCGCGCGTCGTCGGCCGGGGTGGGCGGCACCGTGCAGGTCCGCGCCGGCTCGCCCACCGGCACCGTGCTCGGCTCGGCCACCGTGCCGGTCACCGGCGGCTGGGACGTCTTCACCGAGGTCAGCGGCGCCATCAGCAATCCGCCGGCCGGCACCACCCGGCTCTACCTGACCTTCGCCGGGGGGACCGGGGCGCTGTTCGACCTGGACGCCTTCACCTTCCGGACCGTCGGCCCCGTCGTCGGCCTGGCCGGCAAATGCCTCGACGTGAGCGGAGCCGGAACCGCCGACGGCACCAAGATCCAGCTGTGGACGTGCAACGGCACGGGCGCGCAGAACTGGCAGCTCAATGGCCAGGTGTGGCGCAACCCGGCGTCCGGAAAATGTCTGGACGCGGCGGGTGGCGCCACCGCCAACGGCACCAAGGCCCAGCTGTGGACCTGCAACGGCAGCGGCGCGCAGAACTGGGCTCCGCAGGGTGACCGGACCGTGCGCAACCCGCAGTCCGGCCGCTGCCTGGACGTCTCCGAGGTCAAACCCGACGACGGCCAGCAGATCCACCTCTGGGACTGCAACGGCGCCGCCAACCAACTGTGGAACCTCCCCTGAACAGGTAAGGAGATCCCCGTGCGCAGAACACTCCTCGGCGTGGCGACAGCCGTGCTGACCATCCTGGCGGGCAGCGCCCCGGCCGTCGCCGCCGACACCCCGTACGACGTGCTCGTCTTCTCCAAGACCGCCGGCTTCCGGCACGACTCCATCGGCACCGGCGTGCAGGCCATCCGCGACCTGGGCGCCGCCAACGGCTTCACCGTCACCGCCACCGAGGACGCCGGCGCCTTCACCAGCGCCAACCTGGCTCAGTACGAGACGGTGGTGTTCCTCAACACCACCGGTGACGTGCTGAACGCCACCCAGCAGAGCGCGTTCGAGTCGTACATCCGCGGCGGTGGCGGCTACACCGGCGTCCACGCCGCCGCCGACACCGAATACGACTGGCCGTTCTACGGTCAGCTGGTCGGTGCCTGGTTCGCCTCCCACCCCGCCATCCAGCCGGCCCGGGTGCACGTCGAGGACCGGGCACATCCGGCCACCGCGCACCTGCCGCAGGTGTGGAACCGCACCGACGAGTGGTACGACTACCGCACCAACGCCCGCGACACCGCCCACGTGCTGGCCACCCTGGACGAGAGTTCGTACTCCGGCGGCACCATGGGCGCCGACCACCCGCACGCCTGGTGCAAGACCTTCGACGCGGGCCGCTCCTTCTACACCGGCGGCGGGCACACCCGGGAGTCGTACGCCGATCCGGTCTTCCGTCAGCACCTGCTCGGTGGCATCCGGTACACGGCCGGCCAGGTCCAGGCGGACTGCCGCCCAGAGACCGGGTACACCCCGCTCTACAACGGGTCCACCACCGGCTGGTCACAGGCCGGCCCCGGCGGTTTCACCGACAGCGACGCCACCCTGACCTCGGTCGGTGGCATGGGCATGCTGTGGTATTCCGCCAAGGCCTTCACCGACTACTCGCTCAAACTGGACTGGAAGATGGCCGGTGACGACAACTCCGGGGTGTTCATCGGCTTCCCGCCGTCGAGCGACCCGTGGTCGGCGGTGAACAACGGTTACGAGATCCAGATCGACGCCACCGACGCCGCCGACCGCACCACCGGGGCCGTCTACAGTTTCCAGGGCGCTGACGTGGCCGCCCGGGACGCGGCGCTGAACCCGCCCGGGGAGTGGAACACCTACGAGCTGCTGGTCCAGGGCGAGCGCCTGCAGATCCTCCTCAACGGCATCAAAATCAACGACTTCACCAACACCGATCCGGTACGCGGTCTGGCCGGCCACATCGGCCTGCAGAACCACGGCAACGGCGACGACGTCTCGTTCCGCAACATCCGGATCAAGGAACTGGGCACCCCGCCGCCGCCCACAGCCGGCCGGGTCGTCGGCCTGGCCGGCAAATGCCTCGACGTGAGCGGAGCCGGAACCGCCGACGGCACCAAGATCCAGCTGTGGACGTGCAACGGCACGGGCGCGCAGAACTGGCAGCTCAGTGGCCAGGTGTGGCGCAACCCGGCCTCCGGGAAGTGTCTGGACGTGGCCGGCGGCGCCACCGCCAACGGCACCAAGGTGCAACTGTGGACCTGCAACGGGACCGGCGCCCAGAACTGGACCGTCGCGACCGACCGAACCGTCCGCAACCCGCAGTCCGGCCGCTGCCTGGACGTCTCCGAGGCCCGCCCGTCCGACGGCCAGCAGATCCACCTGTGGGACTGCCTGGCCGCCCCCAACCAGCTCTGGACCGTCAACTGACCCTCCGGCGTCAGCCTCTCCATTCGTGTGGCGATCTGTGGCTCGAATCGAGCCACAGATCGCCACACGGTTTTGACCTGGACGACACGGCCGCCTTCCGGGGCCTGTGATGTTGGCATAGAGTGGCGGAGACGAACGTGGATGCCGGTCGGCGTCCGGGCGGGAGGCGCAAACCCGTCCGGAACGATCACGCCACCCACCGCGCCGTCACGCCCTGGGCGGTTCCTCGCGCTGCCTCGCTGTCCTGTCTATGACAACGAGGAGTTGAGAGAAGTGGCACGTCCTATCACCCTGTTCACCGGCCAGTGGGCTGATCTGCCGTTCGACCAGGTGTGCCGGCTGGCTTCCGAGTGGGGCTACGACGGACTGGAGATCGCCTGCTGGGGTGATCATTTCGAGGTGGACAAGGCGCTCGCCGACGACGGCTATGTGGACCGTAAGCGGGAGCAGCTGGCCAAGTACAACCTTCAGGTCTTCGCGATCAGCAACCATCTGGTCGGGCAGGCCGTCTGTGATCATCCGATCGACGAGCGGCATCAGGACATCCTGCCGGGCCGGATCTGGGGGGACGGCGAGCCGGAGGGGGTTCGGCAGCGGGCCGCCGAGGAGATCAAGGACACCGCCCGGGCCGCGGCCAAGCTGGGGGTGAACACCGTCGTCGGGTTCACCGGGTCGTCGATCTGGCACACCCTCGCCATGTTTCCGCCGGTGCCGCCGTCGATGATCGAGCGGGGTTACGCCGACTTCGCGGACCGCTGGAACCCGATTCTGGACGTGTTCGGTGAGGTGGGGGTGCGGTTCGCGCACGAGGTGCACCCGAGTGAGATCGCCTACGACTACTGGACGACGAAGCGGACCCTGGAGGCGATCGGGAACCGGCCGGAGTTCGGGCTGAACTGGGATCCGTCGCATTTCGTCTGGCAGGACCTGGATCCGGTGAACTTCATCTTCGACTTCCAGGACCGGATCTACCACGTGGACTGCAAGGACGCGAAGGTGCGTACGGGGGACGGCCGCCGGGGCCGGCTGGCCTCGCATCTGCCGTGGGCGGATCTGCGCCGGGGCTGGGACTTCGTGTCGACGGGGCACGGGGACGTGCCGTGGGAGGACTGTTTCCGGGCTCTGAACGCGATCGGCTACGACGGTCCGATCTCGATCGAGTGGGAGGACGCCGGCATGGACCGGCTGGTGGGTGCCCCGGAGGCGTTGCAGTTCGTGCGGCGGCTGGCCTTTGACGCGCCATCAGCGGCTTTCGACGCCGCCTTCTCCTCCCAGCAGTAGGTCACAAATCAGGGCAGGCCGGGCGCCTTTGCGTCCGGCCATGCGTTGTTTCATCCAAACGTACAAAAGTTCTGATGTTTCATCTCGATGTTTTACTAGTGACGAACGTAAATACACGGTAACGTCCGGGAAGTTGCCGGCTGCGGGCGCTCCGAGATTCCCCGCCAGCCCATCCGTGTTCATCACCGAAACCGGAGGCAAAACGATCATGACCGAACTCAGCCGTCGTCACCTGCTCGGCGCCGCGGCCGCGAGCGCCGCAGCCGTCGGGGCGTCCACCGCCCTGGGCTCGCCCGCCGCCGCCCACGGTGGCGGCTCGAACGCGCACCGCGTGCCCCGGGACCAGATCAGCGTGCAGCTCTACACGCTGCGCAACCAGCTCAACGTCAACCTGGAGACCACCTTCACCGAGCTCGCCGCGATCGGCTACCGCCGCGTCGAGCACGCCGGCTTCGTCGGCCGCACCGCCGCCCAGTTCCGCACCGCCCTGAACAACGCGGGCCTGAAGGCCACCTCCGGGCACGCGGGCATTCCGCAGCCGTGGAACGCCGAGACGTGGAAGCGGACCCTCGAGGACGCCGCGATCGTCGGCAACAAGTACATCGTGCACCCGTACTTCGGCACCGGCGCGAACGGGCCGATCCGGGACGCGGCCGTCTACAAGGCGTTCGCCGCCGACCTGAACAAGGCCGGCGAGCTGGCCCGCCGGGCCGGGCTCAGCTTCGGCTACCACAACCACCACAACGAGTTCCTGCGGCAGAGCGGCACCGGCCGGACCGGGTTCGACATCCTCACCGACGACACCGACGAGAGACTCGTACACCTCGAACTGGATCTTTATTGGGCCTGGCGGGGTGCCGCCGACCCGGTGGACCTGATCCAGCGGAACCGGCGCCGGATCAAACAGGTGCACGTCAAGGACATGGACGTGAGCAGCGGTTTCGCCGATCCGGGCGCGGGTCTGATCGACTTCGCGCGGATCTTCCAGCGGGCCAGGGAAGCCGGCCTGGTCGAGTACATCGTGGAACGTGACGACGCGGGCAGCCCGCCGCGCACCCCGCTGCAGGCCCTGGACACCGCCCGGGTCGGCTACCAGTACCTGTCCGGACTGAGGTTCTGAAAATGCGACGACTTCTCACCGCCGGCGCCGCGGCCCTGCTCGTTCTGACGGTGCCCAACCCGGTCCAGGCCGGGCCGGCGGCTCCGGTGCCGCCGGACAGCGACTTCCAGAAGGTCACCCTCAACGACTTCCCCGGCGAGCCGATGGCCCTGGCCGTGCTGCCCGACGGACGGGTCCTGCACACCGCCCGTAAGGGGCAGGTCCGCATCCACGAGCCGAGCACCGGCCGCAACGTCCTGGCCGCGACGATCCCGGTCTACCTGCACGACGAGGAAGGGGTCCAGGGCATCGCCGTCGACCCCGATTTCAAGAGCAACAACTGGGTGTACGTCTACTACAGCCCGGTCCTGAACACCCCCGTCGACAACCCGGACACCCCGGTCAACGAGGGTGACGCGCCGTTCGACGGCACTCCGGCCGACTTCGCACCGTACCGGGGGCACCTGCAACTGTCCCGGTTCAAGCTGCGCGGCAACACCCTGGCGCTCGGCACCGAGCAGAAGATCCTGCAGGTCCCGGTGGACCGGGGCATCTGCTGCCACGTCGGCGGCAAGATCGACTTCGACGGGGACGGCAACCTGTACCTGTCCACCGGTGACGACACCAACCCGTTCTTCTCCGGCGGCTACACCCCGATCGACGAGAGCCCGGGCCGCAACCCGGCGTTCGACGCGCAGCGCAGCTCGGCCAACACCAACGACCTGCGGGGCAAGCTGCTGCGGATCACGGTCAAGCCGAACGGGTCGTACACGATCCCGCGCGGCAACCTGTTCAAGAAGGGCACCGCGAAGACCCGTCCGGAGATCTACGCGATGGGCCTGCGCAACCCGTTCCGGTTCGACGTCGACGAGAAGACCGGCGTGGTCTACATGGCCGACTACTCGCCGGACTCGCGCACGCCCAACCCGGAGCGCGGCCCGGTCGGGCACGGCCGCTGGATGGCCATCGACAAACCGGCGAACTACGGCTGGCCGTACTGCGTGAACCCGGACCTGCCGTACATCGACTACGACTTCGCCACCGAGACCTCGGGCGCGGCGTTCGACTGCGGGAACCCGGTGAACGAGTCGCCGAACAACACCGGCCTGCGCAGACTGCCGCCGGTGGAGAAGTCCGAGGTGGTCTACAACTTCGGGGCCAGCGCGCAGTTCCCGGAGCTGGGCACCGGCGGTGTCGGCCCGATGGGTGGCCCGGCCTACCAGTACGACAAGCGCAGTAAGTCGCCGTTCAAGTGGCCGGCCGCGTTCGACGGCAAGCCGCTGTTCTACGAGTGGACCCGCGACTACGTCAAGGCGTTCACCCTGGATCGCCGCAACCAGGTCACCAGGATCGAATCGGTGCTCCCGTCGATCGTCTTCGACAACCCGATGGATCTGGAGTTCGGCCCGAACGGCGCGCTGTACGTCCTGGAATACGGTGACGGCTACTTCGCCGAGAATCCGGAGGCGCAGCTCGCCAGAATCGACTACGCGCCGAAGAACAAGACCCCGATCGTGAAGATAAACGGCACGCCGACGGTCGGTTCGGCACCGTTCACGGTCAATTTCTCCAGTGCCGGAACCGTCGATCCGGACGGCGACGCGCTGCGGTACGCGTGGGACTTCGACGCTGACGGCCGGGTCGATTCCCGGCAGCCGAACCCGTCGTTCACGTACACCGAGAACGGTGACTACCGGGCCACCCTGAAGGTCACCGACTCCACCGGCCGGTCCGCCTCCGCCGAGTTCCTGCTGCACGTCGGCCCGGTGGCGCCCACGGTGTCGTTCGTGTCGCCGACCGCCGATCAGGAGTTCGCCTTCGGCGACACCGTCACCTTCGAGGTGAACGTGGTCGACGACGCCCCGGTGAACTGCGCGAACGTCCAGGTCTCCTACATTCTGGGCCATGACCAGCACGGGCACCCGCTGTCCACGGTGTCCGGCTGCACCGGCTCGATCACCACCTTCGTCGACCCCGGTCACGAGGGCCAGGACAATCTGACCGCGGTGTTCGTCGCCGAGTACACCGACGCGCAGGGCCAGGCCGGCTCGGCTGAGGTGGTCCTGACACCCACCGACTGATTCAGGCAATGGTGCGGCGGCGGGCCCGGGAATCGTTCCCGGGTCTGTCGTCGTGCCATTTCCACGGCTCTTAGAAAAGTGTCCTAACGTATTTACTTGAGCTGATATAAGCCATACGTTTAAGCCATCCCCTCGATGGAATGGAGACGTATGGACGGGAAATTCCCGCGACGCTCACTGATCGCCGTCGGCGCACTCGGCGCCGCTGTCCCGGCCATCGGCGCGGTAGCGCTCACCGACACACCCGCCCGCGCCGGGCTCGCCGTCACCAAGAAGGTCACCATCTTCGCCGAGGCGCTACCGGGCGGACTGTACGGCTACGGCCTGCGCCCCGGGGAGGCCACCGTGCCCGGCCCGGTCCTGGAGATCTACGAGGGCGACACGCTCGAGATCACCCTTGTGAACAACACCGACAAGCGGCTGTCCATCCACGCGCACGGCGTCGACTACAGCACCGACTCCGACGGCAGCCCGCTCAACGCCTCCTACAACGACCCCGGCCAGACCCGCACCTACGTGTGGCGGTCCCGGGAGATGTTCGCCGGACCCGGCCGCCGGTTCATGCCCGGCAGCGCCGGCTACTGGCACTACCACGACCACGCGATGGGCACCGACCACGGCACCGGGGGAGTGGCCAAGGGCCTCTACGGCGCCCTGATCGTGCGCCGGCGCGGCGACGTCCTGCCGGACAAGCAGATCACCGCGGTCTTCCACGACATGACGATCAACAACAAGATGGCGCCGAACACCCCGATGTTCGAGGCCGACCTCGGCCAGCGCGTCGAGTGGATCGCGATCGGGCACGGCAACCTCTTCCACACCTTCCACCTGCACGCCCACCGCTGGGTGGACAACCGCACCGGAATGCTGGAGAGCGTCTCCGACCCCAGCCCGACGGTCGACAACAAGGACCTCAACCCGGGCAGCTCGTTCGGCTTCCAGGTGATCGCCGGTGAAGGCGTCGGCCCGGGCGCCTGGATGTACCACTGCCACGTGCAGAACCACTCCGACGGCGGGATGGCCGGGATCTTCCTGGTCCGCAACGCCGACGGCAGCATGCCCGCCGGCGCCGAGGAGGCCATCCACCGGTTCCAGGGGCACGCCCACACCACCGCGCACCAGGGGGAGCACGGATGATGAGACGACCGATACGAGCGGGGCTGGCGGTCCTCGCGACACTGGCCATGACCGCCGGGGCCACCCCGGCCCTCGCCTACACCGCACCCGCGACCACCGCCGCCGCACCGATCTCGGTGGTGGTCTTCCACGGCGCGGCGGCCGGGCAGAAGGACCCGGTCACCGTGGCCGCCCAGACCATCCAGCAGCTCGGGCAGGCGGCCGGGATCACCGTCACCGCCACCACCGACCCGGCCGTGTTCACCGCGGCCCAGCTCGCCAAGCACCGGGCGGTGGTGTTCCTGTCCGCCGAAGGCGTCACCCTGACCCGTGAGCAGGAGAGCGCGCTCACCGCGTACATCAAATCGGGTGGCGGTTTCGTCGGCATCGCCGACGCGGCCAAGGCGCAACTCGACTCGACCTGGTTCACCGGCCTGATCGGCACCCGCCCGGCCGGCGCCATCCCGGCCTCCGAACCGGTCGCCAAGGTCACCGCGAGCGGCGAGAACGCGCCGAACGAGACCAAGGAGAAACTGACCGACAACGACAGCAACACCAAATGGCTGGTGCGGACCCCGACCGGCTGGGTCGCCTACCAGCTGGCCGCCGCGAAGACCATCACCGGGTACGCCCTGACCTCGGCCAACGACTCCGAGGGCCGCGACCCGAAGGACTGGACGCTGCAGCGCTCGGACGACGGCCAGACCTGGACCGACGTGGACAAGCGCACCGGCCACACGTTCACCGACCGGTTCCAGACCCGCCGCTTCGACCTGGCCACCCCGGCCACCGCCGCGCACTTCCGGCTGAACATCACCGCCAACTCCGGCCAGCCGCTCACCCAGCTCGCCGACCTGCGGCTGTTCACCGGCGCCAGCACCCCGCCCGCCGACCCGGCCGTCAACCGGGCCGTGGTCAACGTCCTGGACAGCCGGCACCCGGCCACCAAGGGACTTCCGGCCACCATCAGCCGCTCGGACCGCTGGTACAACTGGGACCCCAACCCGATCGGCGCCGTGCACACCCTGGCCCAGGTCGAGGAACGCCACTACGACCCCGGGACCAGTGCCAACGGCCCGTTCCACCCGGTCTCCTGGTGCCGCGACTACCAGGGCGGGCGCTCCTTCTACACCGGCATGGGCCACACCGCCGACAGCTACGCCGAAGAGGGCTTCCGCAAGCACCTGACCGGCGCCCTGTCCTGGGCGACCGGCATCGTGCGCGGCGACTGCCAGGCCACCATCGCCGCCAACTACAAGACCGAGCGCCTGACCGCCGCGAACAAGACCGGCCAGCTCGACCAGATCGGCGAGCCGCACGGGCTGACCATCGCCGCCGACGGCACCGTCTTCTACGTCGGCAAGGCCGCCTGCCCGACCGGCCCGGTGGTCAGCTGGGACGACCCGAAGGTGGGCCTCGGCTGCGGCACCATCCACTCCTGGAACCCGCGCACCAAGGAGGTGAAGCTACTGACCACGCTGCCGGTGATGGGCAACCGGGGCAGCGGCACCGAGCTGGTGAAGAACGAGGAGGGCCTGCTCGGCATCGCACCGGACCCGGCGTTCGCCGACAACGGCTGGCTCTACGTGTACTGGATGCCGCACGACTCCATCGACCGGACCAAGCGCACCGGGGAGCGGACGGTCAGCCGGTTCACCTACGACCACGCCACCCAGAGCATCGACCAGGACACCCGCAAGGACCTGCTGACGTTCCCGGTGCAGATCCACAGCTGCTGCCACGCCGGCGGTGGGATGGCGTTCGACAAGGCCGGCAACCTCTACATCGGCTCCGGTGACAACAACTCGTCCGAGGGCTCGCAGGGCTACTCCGGCAACAACTGGACCCAGGAGTACGCCGGGATCTCGTTCCAGGACGCCCGCCGCACCTCCGGCAACACCAACGACCTGGCCGGCAAGATCCTGCGGATCCGCCCGGAGGCCGACGGCACCTACTCGATCCCGGACGGCAACCTGTTCCCGCCCGGCACCGACAAGACCCGGCCGGAGATCTACGTGATGGGCGTGCGCAACATCGCCCGCCTCCAGGTCGACCCGGAACACGACTGGCTGACCGCGGGCTGGGTCGGGCCGGACGCCTCCGCCCCGAACCCGAACCTGGGCCCGGCCAAATACGAGACGGCCACCATCATCACCTCGGCCGGCAACCAGGGCTGGCCGTACTGCATGGGCAACCGGCAGCCGTACCGGGACCGCAGCAACACCGACGCCACCCAGCTCGCCGGCTGGTACGACTGCGACAACCTGAAGAACACCTCGCCGCGCAACACCGGCCTGACCGACATCCCGCCGGCCCGCGACAACATGATCTGGTACTCGCCCGGTGGCGGCGGCCCGGTCTTCCCGGAGCGTGCCGACGGCAGCGGGGTGCCCACGTACACCGCCGCCGACGCCGTCTACACCCAGCCCTGGCTGCGCGGTGGTGGGCAGGCGGTGATGTCCGGCCCGACCTACCACCACGACCTGGCCGACCCGGCGAGCACGGTGAAGTGGCCGGAGTACTGGGACGAGAAGTGGTTCATCGGCGACCAGAGCAACGCCGCCAACCGGGTCGCGGTCACCGTCGACCCGGCCGGGGTTCCTGATCAGAAACCGCCACTGTTCGCCGAGACGCTGCGCGCGATCCTGCCCGGTGGCAACGCCGACAACCGGCTGATGAGCTGGATGGACGCCAAGTTCGGCCCGGACGGCGCGCTCTACCTGCTGGACTACGGCGGCGGCTTCTTCACCCTGCACGCCGCGCAGAAACTGCTCCGGGTCGTCTACACCGGTGGCGCGCCCACCCCCGCGCCCGCGGCCGGTGTGGTGGAAGTGCAGAACAAGGCGCTGACGTACGCGTTCAACGGCTCCCGCTCCGGTGGAGTCAGCCACCGCTGGGAGTTCGGCGACGGGACCACCTCCACCGAGGCCGATCCTCGTCACACGTACACCAAACCCGGCTCCTATATCGCCAAGCTGACCGTCAGCTATGCGGACGGCGAGACCGTCACCACCACGACCCCGGTCACCGCCGGCTGTGCGGTTCCGGACACCCGCGGCACGGTGTGGATCGGTGACACCGACACGTCGATCCCGAACAAGGCGACCGGCGGCGGCTGCACCCTCAACGACCTGATCGACGACGAGGGCCAGTGGCCCAGCCGCGACCAGTTCGTCCGGCACGTCACCACCATCGCCGGCGCGTGGCTGACCGACCGGCAGGCCGGCGTGCTGACCCGGGCCGCCGCCACCGCCCCGATCGGCTACTACGAGCCGCTGTTCGACGGCACCGCGACCTCCCTGCGCGGCTGGGAACAGGCGCCGTCCGGATCGTTCGCGATCCAGGCCGACGGCTCACTGCGGTCTGCCGGGGGACTCGGCATGCTGTGGCACACCAAGGAACTCGGCGACTTCTCGCTGCGCCTCCAGTTCAAAGACATCGCATCCGGCACCGGCCGCGCCAACAGCGGCGTGTTCACCCGGTTCCCGGACCCGCGGATCCCGCTGGACCAGCGCCCGCCGGACAGCTGCGGGACGGTCGGCAACGCCCGTACCTCGCAGGCCTGGGTGGCCATCTTCTGCGGCCACGAGATCCAGATCTACGACGGCGAGACCGGCGAGACCCAGAAGACCGGATCGGTCTACAACTTCGACCCGGTCCCGCTCACCGACGCCAGACCCACACCCAAGAACCAATGGAACAACTATGAGGTACGCGTGACCGGCCAGCACTACACCATCATCCGCAACGGCGTGGTCATCAACGAGTTCGACAACACGCCCGGCAAGCAGTCCTCCCGCGCCGGCGACCCGCCCACCGACCTGCGGCAGTTCCTGCGCGGCCACATCGGGCTGCAGAACCACGGCGACAGCGACACCACCGAATTCCGCAACATCCGGGTGCGTGCGCTGTGACCCCCCGCTGGAACCGGCGCCTGATCGCCCTGGTGGCCGGGCTGGGGGTGGCGATGACCCCGCTGCTCGTCCCACCGGCCTCCGCCGCGCAGACCCTGACCTGGACCGCCGACGACGACATCACCCGCTACAAGTCCGCGCCGGCCACCGCCACCGCGGGGGAGACCACCATCGTGTGGGAGAACAGCACGGCCACCGGCAACACCACCGGGATGCCGCACACCCTCACCTTCGACACGAGCACACCCGGCTACAACGACGACGTCAGCCTGAACATCCTGGCCAGCCCGTTCGACGCCAACGACGGCCGGCACACCGCGACCGTCACTCTCACCCCGGGCAAATACCGCTACCTGTGTACGATCCCCGGCCACGGCACGATGGTCGGCGAACTGACCGTGACCGAGGGTGACACCGAGGACTCCACCGCGCCGACCGTCACCGGGGCCGTCACCGGCAGCCGCGACGACGACGGCGCCTACCGCGGGTCGGCCACCGTGACCGTCACCGCCACCGATGCCGGCACCGGGGTCGCGACCGTCGAGTACCAGGTCGACGACACCAGCTGGCAGCCGTACAGCAATCCGGTCGTGGTCTCCGCTCTCGGTGACCACGCGGTCCAGTTCCGGGCCACCGACCGGGCCGGTAACACCTCGACCGTCGGCTCGGTGTCGTTCTCGGTGGTCGCCGCCGGCGAGGAGGACACCACCGCTCCGACCGTGGCGGCGCAGGTGACCGGCACCGAGGACGAGGCCGGCGACTACGTCGGCTCGGTGTCGTTCACGGTGACCGCGGCCGACGCCGGCTCCGGGGTCGCGACTATCGAATACCAGCTCGACGGGGGAGCGTGGACTCGATACACCGCCGCGGTCACCGTGAACACGGTCGGTGAGCACATGCTGCACTTCCGGGCCACCGACAACGCCGGCAACACGTCGACCGTGGGCATGGAGCACTTCACCATCGTCGCGCCACCGGCCGAGGACACCACCGCACCGGTGACCGCCGCGACAGTGGCCTCGGCGCCCGGCCGGGCCACCGTCACCGTCACCGCCAGTGACGGCGACTCCGGGGTCGCCAAGGTCGAGTACCAGCTCGACGGGGGAGCGTGGACCGCCTACACCACGCCCGTCGTGGTCACCGCGGCCGGCGAACACACCCTCGGCTACCGGGCCACCGACAACGCCGGCAACACCGCCGCGGCCAAGACCGTGACCTTCACCGTCGTGGTCTCCGGCACCTGCACCGACACCCGGGACACCGTGATCATCGACGGTGACGACACCGGCATCACCAACGCCGGCACCGGCGACGGCTGCACCATCAACGACCTGATCGCCGAGAACGCCACCTACCGCACCCACGCCGCCTTCGTCCGGCACGTGGAGACCGTGACCGCCGGCCTGGTCGCCGCCGGCACCCTCACCAGCCGCCAGGCCGGAACCATCGTCCGCACCGCCGCGCGATCGAGCGTGGGCTCATGAACCACCGAGGGAGCTACTTGATGAAGAGAATGGCCGTCGTCGCCGCGGTAGTGACCGTGACCGCCCTGGCCGGAGTGCCCGCCGCACACGCCGGCCTGGTCACCCACTGTGTCGGCACCGGGGGAGCGGTCACCGTACCCAACGATCTGCTCGTCCCCGCCGGCGAATCCTGCACCCTGACCGGCACCGTCATCACCGGCAACGTCAGCGTCCTGGCCGGCGCGAACCTGGTCACCGACGGCGTCCGGATCGCCGGCGACCTGCAGATCCTCGGCGACGGCTACCTCGACTCGAAAGGCACCACGGTCAACGGCTCGGTCGAACTCGCCGCCGGCGGCTACGGCGTCTACCTGCGCGAATCAACGACCGGACCGATTGCGGTACGCCCGCAGGGCTCGGCCCCCGGCGAAAGTTTCCTGTTCGTCGAGGCCAGCCAGGTCAGCGGCACCGTCAACGCCCAGGCCGGACAGGTCCGGGTGGACCGGGGCAGCGAGATCTCCGAATCGCTGAGCACCACCAACACCCACTACACCGACCTGCACGACTCGTTCGTCGACGGCGCCCTGTCGGTGCTCAACAGCTCCACCGGCAGCGTGATCTGCGGCAGCGCGGTCCGCGGCAGATCCACCTTCGCCGGCAACCTCGGCGGGGTGCAGCTCGGCCCCGGCGGCCGACTCGACAGCTGCGCTTCCGGCGGCTACTTCGGCCGTGAGGTCGGCATCAGCAACACCACCGGCATGGTCACCGTCGATGACAGCATCATCGACGGGGCCCTCAACCTGACCGGCAACACCCCGGCCGCCCAGGTCGCCGCCAACAACCGGATCCGGGGCGGCGTCAACGGCCCGCACACCGCCGCCGGCGCGTCCGCCCAGCGCCGGGCCGCCCCCGAACCCCGGGACGAGGCCGTCGACGAGCGTGCCGCGGACCGGCGTACCGACGCGGTGAAGGAGGCCGTCGAGGCCGGCCCGGCCGACCTGTAGCGGTTTTGCGAACGTCACTCGCCCGGTGACCCGTCGGGGTTACCGGGCGAGTGCTTTGTACTATGCGCCGGTGAGGAAACGGGTGCTGGTGGCGACGGCTCTGATGGTGGCGGGCTGTTCACCCGACACCCCACCCACCCCCACCCCCGCGCCGGCGGCGTCGCCCACGCCGATGAGCCGCGAAGAGGCGTATGCGGCAGTGCCCCTGGACGGGACCGCGGACACCCCCATCACCTGGGACCTGACAGCGGTCAAGGAGTCCACGAACGTGCTCGCCGCCCGGCACGGACTGGTCCACCTCTACTGGCAGTGGGGTGCCACCGACTGGACGCCGATCATCCCGGTCGCGGAGGCCCTCTACCTCCACGTGTTCTATGAGCAGGCCTGGGAGCCGTTCGCCGGTGTCACCGACTTCACCGAACCGGTCAACGGGCCGCTCCGGGTCAAAGCCATGGGCGAGGACAAGACGTCAGAGGGCTTCCCGGTGGTGACGTTCTGCACCGACCGCAGCCGGTGGGGTGACAGCGGGACCCGCCCGGTCCTGGAGACCTACCTGATCCACAGCGACGCGCGGCTCGGTAGCTACTTCGTGGCCGACGAGGACGCCGAGGCGAAGTACCGGACGGAGTGCACGAAGTGGGCCAGACGATGAGACGACTCGTGGTGGCTTCAGTCGTCCTCCTGTCCACTGCGGCGTGCACCACCGACCCGCCGCCCGCACCCGCCCCGTCGGCCGCCGCACCCGCGATGACAGTCGACGAAGCGCACCGGCTGCTGCCGATGGACGGCGCCGGAGACCTGACGATCACCTGGGATCCCTCGCCGGACACCGATGAGGTCCAGGCCGCCCGGCGAAGCCTGGCACTGAATTACTGGATGGATGCCGTCACCGACTGGACCTCGATCATCCCGGTCGGCCGGATGCTCTCGGCCGACCGGCACTACCGGGAGGTGCTGGCCCCCTTCGCCGAGTCCACCGACGCCGGGAAACCGGCGAGCGGCCCGATGTGGGTCAAGACGATGGGTGCCCAGAAGATCCGCCCATACCAGGTCCAGGTGACGTTCTGCACCGACCTCGGCCATCTGCGCGAGGACGGCAAGCCCTACCGGGACATCAAGAAGCGCGCCAACCTGGAGACATACCTGATGCAGTACGTCACCACCGCCGACGGTAACCGAGGCTGGCGCACCGCCTCGGTGGCCACCACCGACTTCAGCCGCGCGAAGACCTACGGCCCGGAATGCACCAGGTGGGCCCGCCACCAACCGTGACTTCGTACCGTTTCGGCTCCGCCGTGATCGGGGTGGGCGTGGACGCCACGGTGGTCGTTCTGAAGGTCGGCGGCGGGCACCGCGGTATGCCGGGGCGGATCGTCGGAACGCGCCCACGTCAACCACGCCGTGCTGGCACTGGACCGCCCGTTGACCCGTTCGCGGCTGGACCTGGCCCGGCCGGTCCCGCCGGTGGGCCCCGTACCGGAACGGCATGCTTCCGGGCCGCTCGGCGACCGTCCCGGAGATACCCACCCGCATCCGTGCTCCCGCCGCCGCAGTTCCGGGCGGATCCCAACGCCGGCCCGGACCCGGGCTTCGCGTGGATCGGTCAGCAGGGCACCTTCACACTGCCCGAGAAGGGCAGCGTGCGATCCGGTGACGAGCCGATGCGGTAGCTGTAGGTGATTTTCTTGCTGATGATGCCGCACCTGTCGGTGTGCGAGCTGTCATCGATGAAGACCGGTGCCCCGTCTCGGCCCACGGTGGCCGTCCAGGCCGCGGCCAGCGCCAGCTGCTTCGCCAGCTTGCAGGTGGCCGAGGTGCCGGCCGTCTTGGCGCTGATCTCGCCGGAGTAGGCGGCGATGGACGCCAGTCCGGCCTTGCCCTTGAACTTCTTCATCTTGTTGACGACAGCGGTGATGCCGCAGGTGACCGAGCCGACGGCGGCGCCGTTGAGGAAGTTGTGGACGATCCGCACGGTCTCGTCGCCGTGGTAGTAGCGGGCGGTCGATGCCTGGGCCGGCGAGGCCACGACCGCTGTCGCGATGACTGCGGCTGCCGCAGCCGTACTTAGTCTTCCGCGCATGGGGAACTCCTCAAGAGAACCGGATTCGGTGACCAGCAAACGGTAGGTTCGTGGCTCTACCGCACACCATCAACGGAAATGACGGACATTGCTGTCACGCTGACCGATCCCGAACGGGGTCGGTGAAACGGACACCGGAACCCGAAAATTGACGCCCTTTATACGCCGGCCGCCCGCCCGGTCCGGATCGCAGCGGACACACTGTGGGCATGCTTCATGTACGGGTGATCGCGCCGAAACGTGCCGCCGATCAGGTGATGGACGCGCTGACGGCGGACCAGGCGGTCACCCACGTGACACGGTCACCGGACGTCGCCCTGTCACCGCCCGGAGACGTCATCGAGTTCGACGTCGTCCGGGAGGGCGCCAGCCTCGTCCTGGACCGGCTGCGCGGTCTCGGGATCGACGACGACGGCGCCATCGTGGTGGAACGCGTCGACGCCGCACTGTCGGCGTCAGCCCGGCGGGCGGCCCGGCGCGTCCCCGGTCTCGGCGTGGACGCCGTGGTCTGGCACGAGATCGAACAGCAGACCGGCGAGGAGACCGCCCTGTCGGCGTCGTTCCTGGCCTTCATGACGATCGCCACGGTCATCGCCGCGATCGGTGTGCTGCTGGACCAACCCATCCTGATCGTCGGCTCGATGGTCGTCGGGCCCGAGTTCGGCCCGCTCGCCGCCCTCTGCGTGGGCCTGGTGCGAGCCAAGAAATACCTGGTCCGCCGTTCGCTGATCGCGCTCGGCGTCGGCTTCCCGGTCGGGATGATCATCACGGTGGCGGCGGTGTGGCTGCTGACCGCCGCCGATCTGGTGGACAGGTCGATGCTGCTCGCGCCGCGCCCACTGACCGACTTCATCTGGCGGCCGGACGCACTGTCCTGGGTGATCGGATTCCTCGGCGGGGTGGCCGGGATCCTGTCGCTCACCTCGGCCAAGGCCGGAACCCTGGTCGGCGTGCTGATCTCGGTGACCACCGTCCCGGCGGCGGCCAACGCGGCGGTCGCCGTCGCCTACGGGGTCCGCGAGGAGGCGCTCGGCTCGGCCCTGCAGCTGGTCATCAACCTGGCCGCCATCGTCCTGGCCGGCGTGCTGACCCTGCTGGTACAACGGCTGGTGTGGCGACGTTCGCAGCGGACCGGCTGATGCGCAGGCTGATCTAGCCGGCGACGAGGTTCCACGCGGCATGGCTGGCTTCACGCGACGAGTGGGGCGTCGGCGTCCACCAGCCCGGCAGCGGACTGCGGCCCGGCGTCGACATCGATTCGCCCGCCGGTTTTGCGGAATGGGTCGCCCGGTTGCGACGTGAGGGTGACGAGGGCGTGCCGCCTCCGGAAGGCTTGGTGCACGCCGCGTACTGGTGGATTCTCGACGAGCGGGACGCGGTCCTCGGCGCGATCTCCCTGCGGTACGCACTGACCGACTTCCTGCTGCAGGCCGGCGGCCACATCGGCTACAGCGTCCGGCCGTCGGCGCGGGGGAGCGGGGTGGCGAGCTGGGCACTCGGCGAGGTGCTGGGGACGGCCCGCCGCCGGAGCCTGAAGTCGGTGCTCATCACGTGCGATGACGACAACCTCGCGTCCGCGCGGGTGATCGAGAAGCACGGCGGCGTGCTGGAGGACGTCCGCGAGACGCCGATCGGGCTCAAGCGCCGCTACTGGGTCGATCCCAGTGCGATCAGGCCATGAGTGTCAGTGGCATTGCCAGAGGAAACGTCCCTCGGTGCCGTCCGGGGAGACGAAGACGTAGGCGACGCCCCCGTCTCCGAAGTTGTGCCCGAGCCGGTCGGTCAGCTGCCCGACCAGTCGCCAGCCGGGCCCGGGCGGGGCCGGATCCTGAAGCCAGACGGGTTCGCCGCCGAGGAACTCCCACGGTGTGCCGGCACCGGCCGGCTCGACGTCGACGGGTAGGTGGTCCTCGGTGAACGCCGGCCCGGTCCGCTGGCGGCGCACCACGACGAAGGACGGGACCCGGCCATCCGGCTGGATGATGACGGCGTTCTCACCGCCCTCGGGTTCGAACGTGTCGTCGACGGCGTCACCGTCGTCATCCCCGTCCTCCTCGACGCCGGCCTCCTCGTCCTCCATGTCGAAGAGGAAGAGATCGGACATGAAGACGTAGGCCAGACGAATCTCGCCGTCCCCGTCATCCAGGCGGAACTGCCCGAGGAACGGCATCGGCCGCTTCCGCGAACGAGACAGCGGCCACTGCGGCTCCCGAAGCCACACCGGCTCTCCACCGAGCTTGGTGACCGGCGCGTCCACCGCGCTTCCGGCTGGCTCATACCTCACCACACGCCGCACGTGGTCTCCCGTCCGCTGCCCTGTTCGCCTTCCGAGGCTAGGCGTTGGCGTAACCCCGTACGCGGCAATCGGTTCGATTCCGCTCCGGGCCGAGGACCCGTGGATCGGCGTCTGGGAGGGCAAAAGCTCCCCGGCGGCGATGCCGCCGGGGAGCGTTCGGATCAGAGGGCCGGTTCGATCCAGACGTTGCGGTACTGGACCTTGTTGCCGTGGTCCTGCAGGCGGATGGCGCCGGTGGACGGGCCTTCCGCGATGTTGCCGCCCGTACCGTTGGGGATCTCGACGTTGTCGTGGATCTTGCGACCGTTCCAGATCACCGTGATGCGGGCGTTGGACGTCTTCTTGCCGGCCGCGTCGTAGCGGGCGGCCCGGAACGTGATGTCGTACTTCTGCCACGTCTCCGGCGCGGTGGCGGCGTTCACGTCGGGCGCCTTGACCGTGTAGATGGCGCCGGCCTCGTTGTTGGCCAGGGTGGTGTCACCGAACGAGTCGAGGATCTGCACCTCGTAGCGTTCCTGCTGGTAGACCCCACTGTTGCCACGGTCCTGGCCGGTCACCTCCGGCGGCAGCAGCGGCACCTTGAACTCGACGTGCAGCTTGTAGTCGCCGTACGCCTCCCGGGTCCGCAGGTCGCCGCCGTTGACTTCGGTGGCACCGCCGGCGATCAGCGGCCACTGGGGGCGGCGGCCGTCGGTGTGCTGCCAGTTGTCCAGGTTCGTGCCGTCGAACAGGGCGATCCGCTTACCGGGCTCGCGGATACTGATCAGGTCGAGGTTGACGTGCCCGGTGTCCAGGGCGTCGACCCGGTAGGTGATCGTGTTGACGCCCTTGCGCAGGCTGACCTTCTCGGTGGCGGTGGCCCACTCCTCCCAGGTGACCGTGGTCGGCAGCGACACCTGCTTGATCTTGCGGTTGTTGACGTGCAGGCTGACCGTCTTGGTGCCGCTGAACGGGTCGGGGCCGTTGGAGTAGCGCAGCCCGACCGCGTACTCACCGGCCTTGTCGACCGTGACGTGCATGGTGTTGGAGGCGTTGAGTTTGCCGAACCCGGCGGTGAACCCGACACCGGAGTACGCCCGGTGGTCCTTGGCCAGGGTCGCGCCACCCTCCCGGTAGCCCTCCTCGGTCTCGTAGAACACCTGCTGCGTCTTCTTGCCGGGCAGCTCGTTCATGGTGTACCAGGCTTCGGTGCTCCACAGCGTCTCCCCGTCGCGGGAGGCGAACGGGCGGGGCGAGCGCAGGTGCACCACCCGATCGCGGCGGAGTCCGGGAACGGTCAGCGTGACGGTCTTCCGGTCGGACGACACCTTGGCCGCGGTCACCGGCAGTTTCTCCAGGTCGACCTGCGGGCCGCCGTACTGTTCGGTGGCCGCGTACCGCCATTGCTCGATCTGGTACGCGGTGGCCAGCTTCGCCACCGTGTCGTCGGACAGCGGCTCGGTGTACTCGATCTTGAACCCGTCGGTGGTGGCCTTCATCGTCTTCATGTCGAACACGCTGGTGCCGTTCGGGGTCAGTTTCTGCAGGCCGAACCGAAGTTTGCCCTCCTGCCCCCAGTTGCCGTCCGCGCCGAGCCCGCCGACGTAGATCGCGCCGTCCGGCCCGATCGACACCCGGTTGATGCCGGCCTCCAGGCCCTGGGTGTGCCGGAAGACCGCGCCCTGCTCGACCCCGTTGACCGTTTCCAGCGCGGCACGCTGCAGTCCGCCGTAGGTCACGTCACCGATCAGAACCTGATTGCGGTACGGGCCGGAGTCCAGGAAGACGGGAGTGCTCGGCGAGTTCCCGATCTGGTTCTGGGGCAGCCACAGCACCGGGCGGGTGACCGGCTGGGAGTCGTACGGGCCGTCGGGGTTGGTGTAGTGGTTGTAGAAGGCCTTGTCCTGGATCTTGACCAGTTTCGACGAGGGCAGCCAGCCACCCTGGTTGTCGGTCACGTAGATCGAGTTGTTCGGCCCCCACCCGATGCCGTTCGGGGTGCGCAGCCCGCCGGCGACCGTGGTGACCTCGCCGCTCTTGCGGTTGACCACGATGTGCGTGCCGCGCCCGGGGGCCGGCTGCGGGTCGGTGGTCGCGCCACCCAGGTTGATCGACACCGACAGGTTGAGGTAGAAGTTGCCGTTGCGGTAGAGCATGCCGAACGCGAACTCGTGGAAGTTCCCGCCGAACGGCCAGACCGCGACCGTACGCCGGGTGTCCAGCACCTGGTCGCCGTCGGTGTCACGCAGCTCGGTCAGTTCGTGCTTCTGCGACACGTACACCATGCCGTCGACCACCGCGACGCCCATCGGCTCCTTGAGCCCGCTCGCGATCTCCTTGTACTTCACGCTGCCCGGCCCGGTCTTCCCGGTCACGTTCTCGACCAGGTAGACCTTGCCGTCCACCTTGTCCGAGCCGCCCCAGGTGGTGATCACCATCTTCTTGTCGGGGCGCCACGCGATGCCGCTGACCGCCGGTTCGAAGCCCGGCGGGCGCAGGTCGGTGAGGGTGTATCCGGGGTTGACGGCGGTCAGCGGCAGCCCGTCACCGGGGGTGTCGGTGCCGGAGACGCACTCCTTGCGGCCGGGCGCGGTCACCCGGACCACACCGGCGTCGGTGGTCAGCGAGCCGGCCGGGATGATGCTGAAGTCATCGGCGCCCGGGGGTCGCCAGGCCAGCCGCACCTCCTGGCCGCCACCGGCGTCGAAGTGCTCGACCCGCAGCGGGTGCGACCCGGCGGTCAGGTCGATCACGCCTTCCTTGGCCTCGGCGCCGTGCAGGCCGTCGTGGTCGATGACCAGCTTGTCGCCGATCCACAGTTTCGAGCCGTCGTCGCTGGTCAGCCGGAACCGGTAGGAGCCGGCCGACGGGGTGGCCAGGTTGGCCAGGGCGTGCGTGACGAAGTTGTCCTGGAGACCGAACTGCTCGGTGGTGGACCAGTCGATCGCGGACATCAGCTTGTCCACGTTGGGTGTCTGGCCGGGTTTGAGCTCACAGATCCGGCTGAGCGGAAGACCGATGTCGTACGTCCGGAGAGTCACCCCCGGTTCCTGTTCGACGGGGTCGGCGGCGTACGCCGGCATCGGTGTCACGGCGACGACGGTGGCGGCTATCAGAAGGGCGACCCTGGGCACACGTCTCATCTGCGCTCCCGTTACGGGGGTGATTCACGGCTGTGAACATCCTGAGGCACTTCTATCGACGCGTCCAGATCTTTCGATGATTAACGTCGAAACTTCTTCCTGAGTGGAGCAAAAGTCGGGACTGTCTATGATGCACATGCCTCGATGCCCTCAACATCGGGGAACACGGGAGGAATACACATGAAGAACCCGACCGTCTGGCGCGCTCTCGCCGGACTGGCCGCGATCACCCCCGCCCTCGCGCTGACCGTTCCGGCCCAGGCCGCCACCCGGCCGCTCGTCGCCGGGGCCGCCGTCCAGGTGTCGGCCGAGCCGGGCGGGATCTTCCGGGCGCCGATCTCGGTGAAGAACATCGGCGACACCGTCGTCGACGGCACCGGGCTCTACTACGGCCTGCCCTACGGTTACGCCACCCCGGACCGGTTCGCCAACTGCCGCTACAGCGTCTTCGGCGACCTCGACGGCTGCCGCTTCGACCAGAAACTGGAGCCGGGCAAGACGTACCGGGCCGAACTGCCCCTGATCGTGCCCGCCGACCGCTACGCACCGGACAAGATCACCATCAACTTCGACTGGATGACCGGCCGCGACTACGACCTGGTCATGGGCAAGGACACCCCGGCCGGTACGGGTGAGGTGCTGCGCCTCGTCGAGGACACCGCCCCCGGCACGCCCCACGTCACCTCGTGGCAGAGCATCGAACTCGACATCACCGGCGCACAGAGCACCGACCTGGCCGTCACCGGCGCCAAGGCCACCGGCGCGGTCGGCGACGTGGTCCAGCTCAAGACGACGGTCCGCAACAACGGCCCGGCCGCCTTCGCCTGGATCGGCACGAACCGGCCCGCCCCGGCGGTGCTGTCCGTGACGGTCCCGGCCGGCGCCACGGTGATGACCGTGCCGCCGAACTGCAAACTCACCACCGGCGGCCGGTACGAGTGCGAGTCACCCCGGCGGTTCCCGGTCGGCAGCACGTACGGCTTCACCTTCGGTCTGCGCATCGACCGGATCGTCCCGGACGCCACCGGCACGGTCGAGCTGAACCCGGCCTGCGACTGCGAGCGCTTCGACGACGACCTCGACCGGTCCAACGACCTCGCGTACCTGGTGATCAACCCGGCGCCGACCCCGCCCGGCGGCACCGACACCAACCCGCCCGTCGTCACCGCGACCGGGCTGACCGAGGGCCAGCTGATCCCCCGGTTCCCCCGATTCACCCCCACCTGGTCCGACGACGTGGCCGTGACGAAGGTGCAGATCCTGGTCGACGGCGCCGTGGTGCAGACCTACCAGGGCGAGCTGCCACGCGAGGTCGCGTTCAGCACCCCGTGGGACGCCCACGACCGGGACGTGCGGGTCACCGTCCGGGCCTTCGACGCCGCCGGAAACAGCAGCGAGAGCAGCACCCGGGTCCGGGCCGACGTGCTCGCCCCGGCCGCGACGATCACGCCCGCGTTCGGCACCCGGGTCGGCGGTGCGGTCCCGTTCCGGGCCACCGGCGTCGACGCCGACACCACCCGGATCGAACTCGTCGACTTCGACGGCCGGGTGGTGGCCAGCAGCACCGCCGCGCCGTGGACGATGACCTGGAACACCAGGGGCCTGACCGGCGACCAGTTCATGACCGTCCGGGTCTTCGACAAGGCCGACAACGCGAGCATCGACGTCGGCACCTATCCGGTGGACAACGCCGGCCCGTCGATCACCGGGATCACCCCGGGCGATCGGGCACTGGTCCGCGGCACCGTCCGTACCACCGCCAAGATCTCCGACCCGGCCGGCATCCGCTCGACCACGGTCACCGGCGGCAAGTCGGCCGGCGGCGGCGCGTGGACGCTCACACCGAAGGCGCAGGGCGCGTTCACCATCGAATGGAAGTCCACCGACAAACTCGGCAACACCACCACCGCCCGCCGGGTCGTCGTCAACGACACGGTCGCCCCGTCGCTGAAGCTGACCAAGGCCCCGAAGAACAACACCAAGCTGAAGAAGTCGACCACCCTGACCGCCTCCGCCGGCGACAAGAACGGCGTCGCCCGGGTCCAGCTGCTGGTCAACGGCAAGGTGGCCGCCACCGACACCAAGGCCGGTTACAGCTTCACCCTGAACCCGAAGAAGTACGGCAAGAAGTTCACCGTGACAGTGCGCGCCTACGACAAGGCGGGCAACGTGAAAACCCTGGCCAAGCGCACCTACCGCCGCTGAGCCGGCGAACCGTGGCCCCTCCCGCTCACCCGGGAGGGGCCCACTCAGGGCGCGGGGAGGCGGACCTCGAACCGGCAACCCCGGTCCAGGTCACGGACGGTGACCTGGCCGCCGTGTGCCTCCACCAGGCCCCGCACGATCGCCAGGCCGAGGCCGCCGCCGGCCCCGGCGGCCGGGACAACCACCGGAGCCACGTCGCCTTCGCCGATCCGCGCACCGGCGCCTGCCCGTCCGGTTTCACGGCCGTCCCGCAGCTGCGGATCACCATCTCCTATGACATCCCCCGGGACGTGCAGATCCGCGGCCAGTACGCCCTGGACTCCTTCCGGAGGAGGACCACAACCCGTTCTCCGACCACGACGACTTCGTCAACGCCGACTCGGCACGGACCATGCAGCGCATCGCCACCTGCATCAACAAGGGCCGGGACTGCTCGTGAGCCGGGCCGCCTACAGGGCGATCGGGCGGTAGGAGAGAGCGGTGTCGACGATCCGCTCGGCGGACGGGCCGGGGCCCAGCTCACCGGGCGGATCGAAGATCAGCGACGACGCGGACGGCATGGTGAGGTTGGTGTCGAACAGCAGCGCGTACCAGTCGGCGTCCGGGTCGTCGCTCTGCGGTCCGAGTCCGGCCATCAAGCGGCGGGCGATCTCGATCAGCTCGTCGCGGGTGATGTCCGGGACGCGCGGATAGGACGGGCGGACCAGCAGGTGGGCGAAGGCTTCGGCGCTACCCCAATTGTCGTACGTGTGGATATCGTGCTCGGTCACTCCCGTCCCGGTGTCCTCGTTGAGGGCGGCCAGCTCCGCCTCGTAGGGCGCGCCGGCCTCCATCAGCCCGGCGATCCGCTCGACGGCGGCGGCGATCGTGGCGATCCGCGCCGGCTCGACCGGTGGCGGCAGCAACTCGGGGCGCAGATCCACGGTCACAGTCTGCCCCCTGGTCCGGTGGGCCGCCGGTCACCCCTTCGTCTGGCTCGACGACGAGATCACCGACGCCGACCGTCGCTGGGTCCGGGCCCACCACGAGGGGCGGGCTCTGCTGCACCGGGCCGATCCGCTCACCGGCGTCACCGAAGCCGACTTCGCGGCGATCCGCCGATGGCTGGCCGCCTAGAAGCCGAGGGCAGACCGTGTGCCGACTTTCGGCTCGAATCGAGCCGAAAGTCGGCACACACAGGGACCGAGCCGAGGTGGGTGCGGCAGGGACAGGACCGTGTGGCCGATCATCGGCGCGGTTCCCACCGGAACATCCGGACCGCGAAGGTGACCGCGACGGCGACCCAGGCGAACGTGGGCGCCAGCAGCACCAGCGACTCGGAGACCGCGACGCCGCCGTTCCAGGCGTTGAGCATCAGCTCGGTGGCCGCGCCGCCGGGCAGCGCCCGCTTGACCGCGGCCAGCTCCTCGGTGCCGCTGATGCCTACCCAGCTGGCCACCGCGATCACGCCGAGGCTGACCGGCAGGGTGGTGACCTGGGCGTGCTCCGGCGAGTTGGTGACCCCGGCGGTGGCCAGGGCGAGGGCGACCATCATGGCGAGGGTGGCGAGCACGGCGACGATCAGCAGCGCGATGTTGTCCGGACGGTCGGCGACCACCCCGAAGACGATCAGGATCACCGTCACCTGTACGAGGGCCAGCACGGTCGTCGGCGCGACCAGCCCGGCCAGGATGCTGGTGTCGGACTCGGCGGTGGACCGCAGCCGTTTCAGGAACAGGTTCTGCCGCCGGGAGGCCAGCGTGGTGACCGTCGAGGTGTAGAGACCGAACGCGCCGACCGTGAACATCACGATCGCGGCGATGTAGCCGAGGCTGGCGACCTGCTCGAAGATCTCGTGCCGGTAGATGAAGAACGCGCTGACCGCCACCGGCATGATGAAGCTGGTGACCAGCACCAGGCGGTTGCGGAAGATCTGGGTGAGTTCGGTGCGGGCGATGGCGAGCATGTCGGAGCCTTTCAGGATTCGATGGCGCGGAAGACGTCGTCGAGCCGGGTCGCGCCGGCCGACAGATCACCCAGGTCCAGGGCGTTGTCCTGCGCCCAGGACAGCAGCAGGTGCAGGTCCTTCTGCAGCTGGAGGGTCTCCAGCCGGACCACCCCGCCGGCGCCGACGACGGCCGGGATCGGCAGCGTGGGCGCGGTGCCGGGCACGGTGAAGGTGATCACCGCGGGCAGGGTGCGGGTCAACTCGGCGACCGTGCCCTCGCGGTGGAACACCCCCTTGTGCATCAGCCCGATCCGGTCGGCCCGCTGCTGCGCCTCCTCCAGGTAGTGGGTGGTCAGTACGACCGTCGACCCGTTCTCCCGCAGCCGGTCGACGGACTCCCACAGGTCGTCGCGGGACTGGATGTCCAGCCCGGTGGTCGGCTCGTCCAGGAAGATCAGCTCAGGGGTGCCGTAAACGGCGGTCGCGAAGTCCAGCCGCCGTTTCTCGCCGCCGGACAGCTGGCCGACCAGGATGCCCGCCTTGTGGGTCAGGCCGACCACGTCGATCACCCGGTCCACGTCGTCGTCCCGCCGGGTCAGCCTGCCGATCAGGCCGACCGACTCGCGCACGGTCAGGTCCGGGGAGAAGCCGCTCTCCTGCAGCATGATGCCCATCCGGGGGCGGACCGCGGCCCGGTCGCGGGGGCTGCGGCCGAACACCCGCACGGTGCCGGACGTGGCCACCCGGTGCCCTTCGATGGTCTCCAGGGTCGAGGTCTTCCCGGCGCCGTTGGTGCCCAGAAGCGCGTACAGCTCTCCGGGGCGGACCTGGAAGGAGAGATCCCGTACGGCGTGGAAGTCCCCGTAGGTGAGGTTGAGGTTCTCGACTTCGATCACTGGCGTGGTGGACATGACTAGAGAATCCGGCAGACCCCACCCGTACGGTCAGTGTCGCCGTGTCACCGACCGGACATGACGTGGTGTCACTACTCGACGGTGCGATCCGCCCGAATACTGGACCGGTGAAGGCTCGATCGCTCCGCATCACCGAGGCGACCCAGGGGCGCCTGCGCCGGCTCAACCTCTATACCGCGATGCCCCCGATCCTGGGCGCGGCGGTGCTCATGGTCGCGCTCGACGTCCGCGCCTGGTGGCACGTGCCGGTGCTGGCCCCGGCGGTGATCGCGGCGGTGATCGCCTTCGAACGGTGGACGGCCAACGACATCGGCCGGGTCGCCTGGCCCTGCCTGATCGTGGCCGCGATCGGCTGGCCGGTCGGGGTGCTGGTGGTCGGCAGCCCGAACGCCTACTGGGGTGTGATCAGCGTGGCCTCGCTGGCCCTGCCGCGCCTGCCCCGCTACCGGTATGCCGCGGCGGCCGCCCTGATCGTCTTCGTCGCCGGGGTCGGCGCGACCCGGCTGCTGATCGAGCCCGGCGGTGCCGTACTGGCCAAGTTCGTGCTGGTCCCGATCGCGCTGACCACCCTGATCATGGTGCTCTCCTTCGTCGGCGAGCGGTTCTACGACATCGTGCAGGAGCTGGAGATGAGCCGGGAACGCGAGGCCGAACTGGCCGTCATCCGCGAGCGGGTCCGGTTCGCCGGCGACCTGCACGACATCCAGGGCCACACCCTGCACGTGGTCAAACTCAAGACCGCGCTGGCCCGCAAACTGGTGCACACCGATCCGGCCCGCGCCGACCAGGAGTTGTGCGAGATCCACGACCTGGTCGCCGACACCATCAAACAGACCAAGGAATTGGCGTACGCCCAGCGCCGGCTCAACCTGTCGGCCGAGCTGGAGAACGCGAAGAACCTGTTCGAGGCCGCCGGAATCCGGGTACGCGTCACCCGTGAGTCGGAGCCGGACGCCCGCGTCAGCGAGATGCTCGGCCAGGTGCTGCGCGAGACCACCACCAACATCCTGCGGCACGCCCAGGCCACCCGCGTCCGGGTGCTCCTCACCGCCTCGGGCATCAGCATCGTCAACGACGGCGCCGCGGCCGACGGCGTCCCGGAGCTGCGTGGGCTCTCCGCCCTGCGACAGCGCATCGTCACCGATGGGGGAGAACTGACAGTGACATCCGCCAGCGGCGAGTTCACCACCGCCGCCACCTTCCCCGAAGCCGGTGCCCGATGACCAGCGTGGTCCTGACCGACGACGAGGCCCTGCTGCGCAAGGCGATGGCCGCGCTGCTGCCGCTGGAGGGCGACATCACCGTGCTGGCCGAGGCCGCCGACGGCGCCGAAGCCATCGAAGCCACCCTGCGCCACCAGCCGGACGTGCTGGTCATCGACCTGGAGATGCCGAACGTGGACGGGCTCGGGGCGGTCGCCGAGATCCGCCGCGCCCGGCCCCAGCAGGTCATCCTGATGCTGACCAGGCACGCCCGTCCCGGCGTACTCAGGAAGGCCTTGAAGTTGGGGGTGCAGGGTTTCGTCAGCAAATCCGCCGACCCGGCCCACATCGCGACCGTCATCACCACCCTGCACGCCGGCAAACGCTGGATCGACCCGGACGTGTCCGCCCTCGCCGTCATCGACGACTGCCCGCTCACCGACCGGGAACTGGACGTGCTGCGGGTGACCGGCGACGGCTACTCGGTCGCCGACATCGCCACCCGCCTGCATCTGGCGCCCGGCACGGTCCGCAACTACCTGTCCAGTGCCATGCAGAAGACCCAGACCCAGACCCGCCACGAGGCGGCCCGCTACGCCCGCGAACACGATTGGCTGTGACCATGCTTCTCGTCGAAGATCTGATGCTGCTCCTGCTCGACGACGACACCGGGGTGCCGGCCGCCGCCGGAACCCTGCCGTACGCGCTCGGCGGTGCGGTGCTCGTCGAACTCGCCCTGCTCGGCCGGGTCGAGACCGACGGCCGGAAGGTACACGCCGTCGGTGACGGGGTGCTCGACGACCCGCTGCTGCGGGAGGCGTACGACAAGATCGCCGAGAAGCCGCGCGGGGCGCAGAGCCTGCTCCTGCACATCGGCGGCAGCCTGTGGGAACCGGTCATCGACCGCCTCATCGACCAGGGGATGATCCGCCGCGACAAGAAGCGGATCCTCGGCGTGTTCAAGATGAAGACACTGCCGGCCACCGAGGCCCGGCACGAGACCGAGGTACGCGACCGGATCCGATCGGTGCTCGTCGACGGGACCGAACCCGACAGCCGTACCGCCGCGCTCATCGCCCTGCTGTCGTCCAGCGGCGCCCTGCCCATGCTGCGACCCCAGCTGGCCTGGTCGTCGGCGGTCTACCAGCGGGCCAAGGAGCTGGAACAGGGCCACTGGGGCGCCGAGGCGCTGAACAGCGCGGTGGCCGCGACCGCCGCCGCCCTGGCCGTGTCCACCGCGGTGGTGACCACCACCGTGGTCACCGCGCCCAACTGAGTTCAGGCGGGCGCCGGCCGCACGATCAGCACCGGGCGGCCGGCGTGACGCAGCAGCTGCGGACCGGTCGAACCGAGCAGCGTCCCGGCGATCACCCCGCGCCCCCGGTCGCCGACCACTCCACCGCGTCCCGCCGGCCCGGTGGCCGCGGTCACTCGACCGTCAACGGGCCGTCAACAACGTACGGCCGGGCGTAGCCGTCGCGTCAACGCCGATGACACCGGGTTCCGCCCGGGGTTTGCTTCCAGGGCAAGCAAACCCCCCCGCTGGAATCTAGGAGCCTTCCGTGGCTGATCTTCTGTTCGTCGTTCTCACGGCGGGACTGTTCGCGGTCCTGACCGTGCTGGTGAAGGCGGCCGAACGCTGATGAGCGCCGTCAACCTGATCGGCCTGATCCTGGCCGTCGCCCTGGCCGTCTTCCTGGTGGCCGCCCTGCTCTTCCCGGAGAAGTTCTGATGGCCGGCTGGCTCTTCGTGCTGACGCTGGCCGCCGCGCTCGTCGCGGTGTACCGCCCGTTCGGCGACCACATGTACCGGGTCGTCTCCGGCACCGGGCACACCATCGTGGAGCGAGGCGTCTACCGGCTCGTCGGCGTGGACCCCACCACCAGCCAGACCTGGGGTGTGTACGCCCGAGGCGTCCTCGCCTTCTCCGCCACGTCGATCCTGTTCCTCTACGCGTTCCTGCGCCTGCAGGACAGGCTGTGGCTGTCGCTCGGGCTCCCGGCGGTCACCGACCACATCGCCTGGAACACCGCGGTCAGCTTCGTCACCAACACCAACTGGCAGGCGTACGCCGGTGAGTCCACCCTGGGCCACCTGGTCCAGATGGCCGGGCTGACCGTGCAGAACTTCGTCTCCGCCGGCGTCGGCATCGCGGTGGCCGCCGTGCTGATGCGCGCGTTCGCCGCCTCCCGGCAGGAGCAGCTCGGCAACTTCTGGGTCGACCTGACCCGGATCACCCTGCGCGTGCTGCTGCCGATCTGTGTGCTGGCCACGCTGGTGTTCATGGTCGGCGGCATGGTGCAGAACCTGTCCGCCGGCACCGACGTGACCACCCTGACCGGCGGCACCCAGACCATCACCGGCGGGCCGGTCGCCTCCCAGGAGGCGATCAAGGAACTGGGCACGAACGGCGGCGGCTTCTACAACGCCAACTCCGCGCACCCGTTCGAGAACCCGACCGCCTGGACCAACTGGCTCCAGGTGTTCCTGATCCTCCTGATCCCGTTCAGCCTGCCCCGGGTGTTCGGCCGGATGGTCGGCCAGAACCGGCAGGGCTACGCGATCGCCGCCGTGATGGCCGTCCTCGCGCTCGGCTCGATCGCCCTGACCGTCGGCTTCGAGACACACGGTGCCGGAACCGTCCCGGAGGCCGCCGGCGCCGCGATGGAGGGCAAGGAGACCCGGTTCGGCATCCCCAACTCGGCCACCTTCGCCGCGGCCACCACGTTGACGTCGACCGGTGCGGTCAACTCGTTCCACGACTCGTACACCGCGCTCGGCGGCATGATGCCGATGGTCAACATGATGCTCGGCGAGGTCGCGCCCGGCGGGGTCGGCTCCGGCCTCTACGGCATGCTGATCCTGGCGATCATCACGGTCTTCGTGGCCGGGCTGATGGTCGGCCGCACCCCGGAATACCTGGGCAAGAGGATCCAGGCCCGGGAGATCAAACTGGCGGCCCTCTACTTCCTGGTCACCCCGGTCCTGGTCCTCTCCGGTACGGCGGCGGCGTTCGCGACCGGCAACAATGCGACCGCCCTCAACGTCGGCCCGCAAGGCCTCTCCGAGGTGCTGTACGCCTTCACCAGCGCCGCCAACAACAACGGCTCCGCGTTCGCCGGCATCACCGTCAACACCCCGTGGTGGGACGTGGCGCTCGGCCTGGCCATGCTGCTCGGCCGCTTCCTGCCGATGATCCTGGTGCTGGCCCTGGCCGGATCGCTGGCCCGGCAGCGCCCGGTGCCCGCCTCCGAGGGCACCCTGCCGACCCATCAGCCGCTGTTCGTCGGCATGGTCGCCGGCGTGACCATCGTGCTGGTCGCCCTCACCTTCCTGCCCGCTCTCGCTCTCGGACCCCTCGCGGAGGGCCTGTCATGACCACCCTGATCGAAGAACCCCTGATCGAAACCGGACCGGCACCCGCACCGAAGATCAAGGGAGGACTGCTCGACCCGAAGCAGCTGTGGCGGTCCCTGCCGGACGCGCTGCGCAAGCTCGACCCGCGGGTGATGTGGCGCAACCCGGTGATGTTCATCGTCGAGGCCGGCGCGGTCTTCACCACCGCCCTGTCGATCGCCG
This sequence comes from Actinoplanes sp. G11-F43, assembly GCF_050589265.1. NCBI lineage: Bacteria > Bacillati > Actinomycetota > Actinomycetes > Micromonosporales > Micromonosporaceae > Actinoplanes > Actinoplanes sp. G11-F43. The sequence goes on along the minus strand of NZ_JBNZCE010000045.1, from coordinate 63,687 downwards.
AGCCGACCCTGTTCGCCTGGCTGATCACCGCCTGGCTGTGGCTGACGGTGATCTTCGCGAACCTCGCCGAGGCGGTCGCCGAAGGCCGCGGCAAAGCCCAGGCCGCCGCCCTGCGCGGCGCCAGACGCGACACCGTCGCCATCCTCGCCGACGGTCGGGAGATCCCGGCCACCGACCTGCAGCCCGGCGATGTCGTCGTGGTCGAGGCCGGGCAGGTCATCCCCGGTGACGGTGACGTCATCGAAGGCATCGCCAGCGTCGACGAATCGGCCATCACCGGCGAGTCGGCACCGGTCATCCGCGAATCCGGCGGCGACCGGTCGGCGGTCACCGGCGGCACCAAGGTGCTCTCCGACCGGATCGTCGTGCGGATCACCCAGAAGCCGGGGGAGAGCTTCGTCGACCGGATGATCGCCCTGGTCGAGGGCGCCGACCGGCAGAAGACCCCGAACGAGATCGCGCTGAACATCCTCCTCGCCGCGCTCACCGTGATCTTTCTGCTGGCCGTGGTCACCCTCCAGCCCCTGGCGATCTTCTCGAAGGTGTTCCAGGCCGCCGCACCCGACACCGCGGCCATCGACGCCGACGGGGTCACCGGCATCGTGCTGGTCTCCCTGCTGGTCTGCCTCATCCCGACCACCATCGGGGCGCTGCTGTCCGCGATCGGCATCGCCGGCATGGACCGCCTGGTGCAGCGCAACGTGCTCGCCATGAGCGGCCGCGCGGTCGAGGCCGCCGGTGACGTCAACACCCTGCTGCTCGACAAGACCGGAACGATCACCCTCGGGAACCGGCAGGCGGCGGAATTCGTACCGGTGGACGGGGTTGATCGCAAGAATCTGGCCGACGCCGCGCAACTGTCCAGCCTGGCCGACGAGACACCCGAGGGCCGGTCGATCGTGGTGCTGGCGAAGAACGAGTACGGGCTGCGCGAACGCGAACCCGGCCTGATGCCGCAGGCCACCTTCGTGCCGTTCACCGCACAGACCCGGATGAGCGGCGTCGACCTCGACGGCCGGCGGATCCGCAAGGGCGCCGCCACCGCCGTGATGAAGTGGGTCCGCGCCAACGGCGGCCACCCGACCGAACAGGTCGGCGCCATCGTCGACGCGATCAGCGGCTCCGGCGGCACCCCGCTGGTGGTGGCCGAGAACGACTCCGTCCTCGGGGTCATCCACCTCAAGGACGTGGTCAAGCCGGGCATGCGGGAACGCTTCGACGAGATGCGCCGGATGGGCATCCGCACCGTCATGATCACCGGCGACAACCCGAAGACGGCGGCTGCCATCGCAGCCGAGGCGGGCGTCGACGACTACCTGGCCGAGGCCACCCCCGAGGACAAACTCGCCTACATCCGCAGGGAGCAGGAGGGCGGCCGGCTGGTCGCGATGACCGGCGACGGCACCAACGACGCGCCCGCGCTGGCCCAGGCCGACGTCGGCGTCGCCATGAACACCGGCACGTCGGCCGCGAAGGAGGCCGGCAACATGGTCGACCTCGACTCCGACCCGACCAAACTGATCGAGATCGTGGAGATCGGCAAACAGCTCCTGATCACCCGTGGGGCACTCACCACGTTCTCGATCGCCAACGACATCGCCAAGTACTTCGCGATCATCCCGGCCATGTTCGCCGCGGTCTACCCCGGCCTGGACACCCTCAACATCATGCGGCTGCACTCGCCCGGGTCGGCCATCCTGTCCGCGGTCATCTTCAACGCCATCGTGATCGTCTTCCTGATCCCGCTCGCCCTGCGCGGCGTGCGGTACCGGCCGTCGTCGGCGAGCAGCCTGCTCAGCCGCAACCTGCTGGTGTACGGCCTGGGCGGCGTGCTCGCCCCGTTCCTCGGCATCAAACTCATCGACCTGCTCATCCAGCTCATCCCCGGGATCTGATCAGCATGCGACTTCCCGCCTGGCTCGCCCAGCACCTCGCCGCCCTGCGCGCCCTCCTCGTGTTCACCGTCCTGCTCGGCCTGGCCTACCCGCTGCTGTTCGTCGGCGTGGGCCGAATCCCCGGCCTGTCCGACAAGGCCTCCGGCTCGATGGTGACGGCCGGCAGCACGCTGATCGGCCAGTCCTTCGGCGACGACCCGCGCTACTTCCAGAGCCGCCCCTCCGCCGGCGACCACGACCCGACCGCCACCGGAGCCTCCAACCTCGGCCCGGAGAGCGTGGTCGACACCCTTGGTGAAGACGGCTCGCCGAGTCTGCTCACCCAGGTCTGCACCCGCAGCCTCGCGGTCGGCAAGCTGGAGGGCGTCGACGGCAGCCGCCCCTACTGCACGGCCGACGGCGTCGGCGCGGTCCTGGCCGTCTTCCACGCCGACGGCTTCACCGGCCCGGTGACCCGGGTCGTGTCGGTCAACCAGACCGCAACCCCCTTTCAAACCACCTACCAGGGTGTACGGGTGGAGCCCGCGATCCCCGGCGAGGACTACCGGGCCCTCGGCGGTGTGATCACCCCGATCCGCGGCACCGCCCCGGCCAACCCGGTGGTGCCCGCCGACGCCGTCACCGCCAGCGGCAGCGGCCTCGACCCGCACATCAGCCCCGCCTACGCCTCCCTCCAGGTCCCGCGGGTCGCCCGCGAGCGGGGCCTGCCCGAGGACCGGGTCCGCGAGCTGATCGACGAGCACACCACCGGCCGCGCCCTCGGCTTCATGGGTGAGCCCGGCGTCAACGTGCTCGAACTCAACCTGGCCCTCGACGGAGCCTGACCGGCGCGGCCACCCAGTCGCCAACTCTGCCATCTTGGTCGATTTCCACCGGAGGAGTCTTCTTCTCAGCTGTTGGCCCGCTCGCGGTCATTTCCTCGCGCGAGTGTTCACCTTCCAGCTCCGCCTTGACCGATCTTGGTGGATTTACCACCGTTTTCGGTGGTAAATCCACCAAGATCTAGGCTGAGCGGGTTGCCCGCGCGGGGGATTGACCGCAAGTGATCAGGCGGCGGAGAACAAGGCTCGATAAGGTGGTAAATCCGCCAAGATCTTGGCTGGACGGGCTGCCCGCGCGAGGGATGACCGCAAGTGATCAGGTAGCCGAGAACAAGACTCGAAAGAGCCTTGTTCGTGAATTCTGATCAAGATCCTTGCAACCTTGTTTTATCACTCAGGCCAGCCTCGGTGAGGCTGGAAATGCGCACAAAAGGGTTCGGCGGTGTGTGCATCCTTGTGAGCCCGTGCCCCTGAACCCGGTTGCAAGATCTTGCGTGAGGCTCATGAACAAGACTCGAAACAGTGGTAAATCCGCCAAGATTTTGGCTGAGCGGGTCGCCCTCGCGAGGGGTCTACCGCAAGTGATCAGGCGGCTGAGAGTGGGCCCGAAACGGTAACAAATCGACCAAGAGCGGTCAGCGGGTGAGTTTTTGTGCGGGGAATCGACCGTGATGGGGAATCCTGGTGGGCTCAGTCGCGGTCGGGGGAACCGGACAACGGCGTGCACACCAACAGCAGGCCTCCGAGCACCACCGCCGCGAACATTCCCAGGACCGGCAGAACCGCGACCAGCAGATGCATCCACATCGAATCCATGCCCCCAGTCTCACCGCATTCCGATAGCCGGGTAAGTCGTTCGCCGTCAACGTCGCGTCAACATCGACCGGGTGACATCCCTGGCGGCCTGCCCGCGCTTCTGTTTCCGCCCGCCGGGGAGGAACGACGGGTCCCGGCCGGCCGGATGGCAGACTGGCTCGGTGCGGATCAGCCGGGCGGGTGGCGATGACCTTGCCGGCCTGGGCCGGTTGTTGTGGCTGGACGCCGTGGGTGAGGAGCCGTCACCGGAGTCTGTCGACGCCTTCACCTCGGACCTTGAGCGATGGTGGGCCGGGCATCGGCAGTCGCACGTGGCGTTCGTCGCCCGGGTTGCCGAGCCGGTGATCGTCGGCATGGCGTGGGTGGCGTTGCTTCCGCGGGTTCCGCGGCCCGGAGCGACGCAGCGGCTGTCCGCGGACGTTCAGAGCGTCTTCGTCCTGCCGGAGCACCGAGGGCGGGGGATCGGCTCGGCTCTGGTGGAGGCCGCGGCGGAGCATGCGGCACAGCTCGGGGCACTCCGGGTCACCGTCCAGTCCGGCCGGAGAGCCGTGCCGGTTTATGAACGGCTGGGCTTCGCACCGTCCCGGCAGTTGTTGCAACGGACGGTGACCCGGTAAAGGTCCGTGGGCGGCCCCGCCCGGTGCTCCGATGCCCGGAGATCGCGGATCCGGTGCCGGATGCCGGCGTGCTCGCCGTAGTGCATGCGCGGCTGCCCTGTCGCCGGTGGTGGTGAAGCGTTGGCGGACGCCGGAGTAGGGCCGGAATCGGCGCACGTCCGGCCATCGGTGCGGGTTTAGTCGTCGTGTAGTGCGGTTGCGGATATCAGCAGGTCAACGATGGTCTCGTCGCCGGTCACCGCTATGCCGGGCAGTTGTGTGCGGGGGACGCCGCCGATGACGCTGACCTTCCAGTCCCGGGTGGACGCGGTGACCGTCGCGTCGGCCGGGGCGGGCTCGATGACCCGGTTGATCGTGGTGGTGCTGGAGGTCATCACCGCCCGGTAGTGCACGGGCGGCAGATTCTCCTGGCGGGAGTCGGTCAGTGCCAGGGACACCGACAGTGGGCCGGGGTGGTCCGCCAGCGGGCGGGCGTGGGTGCGCATCGCCAGGACCAGCGTGTCGGGGCTCATGTCGGTTTCGAACGGCATGGCCGGTGACTGCACGGCCCACGCCGACAGGGTCGAGTTGACCTCCTCCAGCTGGTGGCCCCAGGCGGTCAGCTCGTAGACGTCCACCCGGGCCGGACCGGGCAGGCGGCGTCGCACGGCGACACCGTGGACGGTCAGGTCGTGGAGCCGGCGGGTGAGGATGCCGGGCCCGATGCCCAGGACGTCGCGCTGCAGGTCGGCGAAGCGTTTGGGGCCGAGCAGCAGCTCACGCACCACGATCATCGTCCACCGGTCGCCGATGAGGTCCAGCGCGTGGGCGGTGGCGCAGCCGTCGTTGTAGGAGGTGTAACTCCGCCGGGAGACCATGAACTACTCTTTCGGTAGTGGCTACTACCGAAATGATAGCCCAGGGGTCACCGGAGGAATCTCTCATGTCTGATGCGCAGCTTTGGGGCCACGTCCACGCCGGGCGCCGGTCCCTGATCGACGACCTCGCCGGTCTCGATCCCGCGCGGTGGCATGAACCGACGCTGTGCCCCGGCTGGGATGTGGAGCACGTCGTCGCCCACCTGACCGCCGCCGCGACGACCGGCCGGTGGGCCTGGATCCGCAGCATTCTGCTCGCCGGGTTCCGGCCCGCCGTGCACAACGAGCGCCGCCTGCGCGAGCACCTGGGGTCGACCCCGGCGGAGACGCTGGCCCGGTTCGAGGCCGTCGCCGGGGCCAGCATCGCACCGACCGGGGACGTCGCCGCCTATCTCGGTGAGGTGCTCGTGCACAGCCAGGACATCCGGTTCCCGCTGGGCATCGACACCGAGCCGGATGTCGGGGCGCTCACCGCGGTCGCCGATTTCTTCGTACGGCGTGACTTCGCCGTCTCCAGCAAGACCCTCGCCTCGGGGGTGCGGATGACGGCCACCGACGGCCCGTTCCAGGCCGGTGCGGGGCCGGTCGTCTCCGGCCCGACCCTGGCGCTGGTGATGACGATGGCCGGGCGGAGCGCCTACCTCGACCGGCTCGACGGTGCGGGCCTCGACATCCTCGGTGGCCGGCTGGCCTGAGACGGCCGGGTGGTGTCCGTGCGCACCGCATTCGGCCCGGCGGACGCCGGACGGTCCGGTGTCCCGCCGGGCTCGCGGGGACCGGACCGAGCGACCCGATTCCGGTGGAGCCGACTGGCGTACCCCGCAACAGGGTCAGGAGTCACGGACCACCGCGACCGGGCAGCTCGAGCGGTGGATCAGGGCCTGGCTCGTGGAACCCAGGATCAAGCCCGCCACCGGGCCGCGGCCCCGGGAACCGGCCACGATGAGGGCCGCGCCGGTGGTGTCGTCGGGGACCGCGACCTCGGGGTGTCCGCCCAGCAGCCGCTCGCGGACCGTGACGTCGGGGAACGCGGCCCGCAGTGGGGCCAGCGCGGTGGCCAGGGCGATGCCGGCCGACTCGGCCAGGTTCTCCCACGCCGGTGCGACGGTCATCATGCCCGCGCCGGTGCGGGGCAGCGGGGGCTGCCAGGCGTGCACCGCCACCAGTGTGCGGCGCCGCCGGGCCGCCTCCCGGAACGCGAACCGTAGCGCCGGCTCGCAGCTCTCCGAATTGTCGACGGCCACCACCACCGGAGCGTCCGGCGGGGATTCGCCGCGCACCACCACGGTGGGGCAGCCGGCGTCCGCGATGACCCGCAGAGCCACCGAACCGAACAGTGTGGACGTCACCCGATGATGGCCGCCGGAGCCGAGCACCAGCAGAGCGGCCTCGGCCGAGGCGTCCAGCAGGGCGCGTTCGGGGTCGGCGGACACCGGCTCGGCCGTCACCCGGGGCTGGGGGAGGTGCCGGGCGGCCTCGGCCGTCGCCGACTCCAGCACCTGGCTCGCGGTGGGGCCGGGGCGGCGCAGGCCCACGCTGCTCACCCCGACCGGGATCGGCAGCAGGGCGGTCACCGTCTCGGCGGCGGCCACCGCGTGCACCAGCCGGAGCGGGGCGCCGATCTCGGCGGCGTGCCGGGCCGCCCACCGGACCGCCAGGTCGGCGCCGGACGAGCCGTCCACTCCTACGACGAGGGGCCGTCCGCCGGTCTGCGATGTCATCATGTCGCCTCCGTTCGTGTTCGCCTCACCGCACTTGTATCCAGCAGGGATGGCCGAACGTCTGCGGGTGTGTGTCAGTACCGTGTCGGTCCGCCGGAGGTAGCAGACACCACGTCCGGCGCCTAGCTCATCCGGCGCGCGCCCACTCCATCGGGTCGGATCCCAGCCGACCTGATCACGCGGCCCCGGGCGGAGTCCGGGAAATGTCGGTGGGTCCGCATATGCTGCGAGACCCGCCGGTCCGGTGGGGCGAGTGGGAGGTCGGGGCAGTGAGGCCGTCAGGTCCGGACGAGGATGTCGCCGGTGCGGATGCGTGGCAGCTGGGCGGGATGCCCGGTGGGCTGCCGCAGGCGAGTTATCTGACGCCGGGCAGATATGCCGCGCAGTACCGGGCGATCGTCGACGTGCTGCTCGGCCAGCAGGAGCACACCCTGATGGGGGTGGCCGCCACCGATCTGCCGGAGCTGGTCCGGGCGCATCTGGCCGGGGCCGGCGCCGATCCGGGGCTGGTCGACGAGCCGGGGTTCGACCTGGCCGCCCGGATGATGAGCCTGGAGCGGTGGGGTGTGGTGGACCGGTTCCAGGACCGCGCGCTGCGCGACGCCGACTTCATCCGCAACCTGGACCGGTTCCAGCTCACCGAGATCGCCGCCCAGCTGCACCGGGCGGTCACCGGGCTGGGGCGCGACGACGCCACCGCCGCGGTGGCCACCCTGGCGCCGGGCATCCTGACGGCCAACCTGGCGGTGCTGTGCGCGGGTGCCGCGTCCGATCCGGCCGAGGCGGCGAACGCCTGGTCCATCATTCTGAACACGCACCACGCGATGGCCCGGGCCGCGGCCGGCTGGCAGGCCCGGCTGGCATCGGCGCTGGCCGGCACCCCCACCGTCGACAAGATCACGGTGGTGCAGGAGACCCTCCGGCGATATGTGGACATGTGGGGTTCCGGGGTGGACGTGCACTCCGAGACGATCACCCGGCGGGTCATCGAGCTGAGCGCGGTGCCGGATCCGGTGTGGCGCGCGGTGGCCGCCCGCACCCTGGGGCCGAACGCGGACGAGCGGGCCCTGACCGACCTGGTCGGGTCGTACCGGCAGACCCTGGAGACCTTGCGGTCCTGGTTCGACGGCCCGGACTGCCAGGCCCGCCGGCTGCGGCGGCAGATGCGCGACACCATCGGCCCGCTGCTGCGCGGGCAGCGGACCCTGGCCGCGGTCGGCGGGCACATGTCCCGGCGGGCCGAGCTGCTGGCACTGGCCGCCCGGGTCGAGGCCGCCCCGGACGACGAGGCCGGCTGGCGGATGTGGTGTGCCGCGACCGGCCTGTTCTCGGCCCGGCACCTGCCCGGCGCGGCCCCGGCCCCGGCCGGCAACCCGGCCGCCTCGTCGTGGTGGCAGAGCGAGACGGTGCCGGTGGAGGCCCGGCTGCGCCGGCAGGGCCCACGGTCGACCACCGGCTCACCGGCCCGGCTGGCCGACAACACCGGCAACCGGCGGGCGGCCCGGGCCACCGCCGAGGCCCGGCAGTCCGAGGCCGCGCAGACCGAGGCGGCGGTGCTGGCCCGGTCCGGTCTGCGGCTGTCCGACTGGCCACCCATCTCGGACGCCGAGACCACCCTGCTGCTGCACTTCCTGACCACCATGCTGCGCGGCGTCCGGGAGGAGTCCGGGGCACGGACCGCGACCACCGGCGACGGCCGCTGGTCGCTGCGCACCGAGCCGGTTCCCGGTGGGGCCGACGCGGTGGTGCACACCCCGGCGGGCCGGCTCGTCCACCCGGACCTGGTGCTGTTCATCGCGGGGAGTCTGGATTGAGCGCGCGGACGTCGGAGCAGGTGGTGGCGGCGCAGCGGGCGTTCGTCGGTCTGCTGGCCCGGCCGATGGTCACCCCGGCCACCGACCGTGAGCTGTTCCGGCTGGTGCTGCGGCATCAGCAGGCGCTCGCCGAGGCGGCCCGCCGTCTCGGCTACCGGATCCAGCGCGTCGGCCAGGCGGCCCGGCTGATCCGGGTGCCGGTCGGCGGCGTCGTGCAGGTCCCGCCCCGCCCGGCCGACGCGCCGTCGCGGCGGCTGCTGGCACTGATGTGCCTGATCGCGGCCTGCTGCGAGGAGGTGTCCGGGACGGTCACCCTGCAACGGCTGTCCGACATGGTGCGTGACGTGTGCGCGGCGCCCGGCGTGCAGGTGTCGCCGTACGACCCGGACGTCAAGGCCGAGCGGCGGCAGCTGCGTGACGCGGCGGCCATGCTGGCCCGCTGGGGTGTGCTGAACCGGCGGACCAGCGACGAGAAGATGCTCGACGAGTGGACCGAGGACGGCTCCGGGCCGGGCGCCGGCTACGAGGTGGACCGCGACGCGCTGCTGCTGATGACCAGCCCGGACGTGCTGGCCGCGGCCCTCAACCCGGAACCGGCGGACCCCGACGCCACCCGGACCGTCCGGTTGCTGCGGGCCCTGGTCGAGACACCCGCCGTGCTGTACGCCGATCTGGAACCGTCCGACGCCGAGGCGCTGCGCCGGCACCGGCCCCGATGGGCGGGACTGGTCGCCCAGATGACCGGTGGCACGGTGGAGAGCCGGCAGGAGGGTGCCGTGCTGGTGCTGGCCGGCACCGACGACCGGCCGGCCACCGTCGCCGACTGGCCGCGGGCCAGAGCCGCCGACTGGGTGGCCCTGCTCGCCGCCGATCAGGCCGGCCGGGACGGCACACCGCACGACGACGGGACGGTCCGCCTGACCCCGTACCAGGTCGGTGAATTGATCGACGACCTGCTGCGGTCCCGCGGCACCTACATGAACGACCGGCAGCGCAGCGATCCGGCGGTGGTCCTCGACGACGCGCAGCGGGTCCTGACCGAGCTGGGCCTGCTGCGGGTCACCGGTGACGGCGGGTGGACGCTGCTGCCGCCCGCGGCCCGGTACCGCGACCCCGACATCCTGTTTTCCGAACCGACCGTGGAGAATCGATGACCGTCACCGCTGGTCCGGCCGTACCGTCGCCGGGTCCGCAGTTGTCCGACGCGCAGCTGGCCGGATGGCGGGACGCGGTGGCGCACGGCCGGCTGCCGGTGCCGCTGCGGGATCGGTGGCAGATCCTGCGCGGCGGGGTGATCGGGCTGTGGGAGTTCGACGTCGCGGAGTACGTGTTCGCCGACGGCCGGGCCCAGTTCGTCGGCGCCAACCAGTCCGGCAAGTCGACGCTGATGACCCTGACCACGCTGATCATGCTGGCCGGCAACCTGGAGCGCCAGAACATCGACACGTTCGGTGACTCCGGCAAGGACTTCCGCTACTACGTCGAGCCGTCCGCCAACGACCAGGACCGGCGCGACGACTCGGCGACCGCACACCGCGGCTGGGCCTGGGTGGAATACGGCCGGATCACCGCCGACGGCACCCCGGAATTCTTCACCACCTTGCTGTACGCGCAGGCCAAGCGCGGGGTCTCGCAGATGACCCGGACCTGGATGACCTGCCAGGGCACCGCCCGGGTGCGCGCCGGACTGGACCTGGTCACCGGTCAGGCGGTCACCGAACCGAGGATGCTGGACGGCGTCGACGGGGTGCAGATCTTCCCGACCGGCTCGCACTACCGGCGCAAGCTGACCACCGCGCTGTTCGGGTTCACCGACGAGGACCGGTACGCCACCGTCCTGGAACTGCTGAAGACGCTGCGTACCCCGCACCTCGGGCAGAAACTGAACCCGGACTGGTTCACCAACCAGATCCGTTCGGCGCTGCCGCCACTGGCCCGCGACGAGATCGAGGGCCTGGCCACCGGCTGGCAGCAGGTCGAGCAGGTCGGCGCGGACCGGACCGACGCCGAGGAGGCCCGCGCCGCGATCGTCGACTACGTGGGCCGGGCCTGGCGGCCGTGGGCCGACGCGGTGCTGCGCCGGCACGCCGACGCCCTGGTCGAGGCGGACGACCGGCGGCGTGCCGCGGCTTCGGCGACCGACACCGCGGCCGGGGTGCTGGATCAGGCGCGGGAGGCCCTCACCGCGGAGTCGGAGCAGTCGCAGCGGCTCGACAAGGCGGCCGAGCACAACCGGATGGCCCACCGGCAGCTGCTGCAGTCGGCCGCCTACAAGGACGCCACCGGCCGTGCCGAGGCCGCCAACCTGGCCCGCCGGGCCGCCGCCGACGCCGCCCGCCGGGCCGGAGCGGCCGGAGCCGCCCTGACCGGCCTGCGTGACGGCCACGAGCAGGCGCTCGCCCGTCAGGCCGACGCCCGCGACGCCCTGACCGCGGCCCGCGACGACCACCGGTCGGCGGTGGACGCGACGGTCGCGGCCGCCGACGCCGCCACCCTCGGCGAGCAGGCGGCGCAGTGGGCCGCCGACGCCGACACCACCCGGCTGGACGCCGCCGTCGCGGCCCGCCGCACCGCGGTGGCCACCCTGCGCCGGCTGCTGCGCAAGACCGCCGGGTGTGCCGCCGAGCACCGCACCGCCGACGATCTGGCGTCCGGCGCGGACACCGACCGGGCCCACCGGCGCAAGGCCGCCGACATCGCGGCCGGGCTGCTCGGCGAGGCCATGCAGCACCTGTCCGACGAGGTGGAACGCTGGAGTGCCGGACTGCCCGGCCCGGCCCCCGACCCGGGCCTGCGACAGCAGTGGCTGGACCAGGTCACCACCCTGTCGGTGTCCGCCGCTCCCCGGCAGGTGCTGCAACAGCTGCTGGTCCGGGACTGGCTGACCCCTGCCGTCGACCCGCGGACCGCCCGGATCGCCCGGCTGCGGGCCGACGCCGCCCGGCACACCGAGGACGCCGAGGCCGCCGACCGGGACGCCGCAGCACTCGCCCGGCACGGCGACCCGGTCCCGCCGCCCCCGGCCGGCTGGACCCGCCGCGCCCGGCCGGCGTTCCCGGCCGCCACCGGCGCACCGCTGTGGCGGCTGATCGACCCGGCCGACGGTGTCACCCGGGACGTGCTGGCCCGGATCGAGGCCGCACTGACCGCCGCCGGGCTGCTGGACGCCTGGGTCACCGCCGACGGTCTGTACAGTGCCGGCCGCGACGGCGCCGACGTGGTCGTCACCGCCCCACCGCCGGTCACCGGCCCGGCCCTGTCCACCCTGCTGGTCCCGGCCGCCGACGCCGGTTCGCTGACCGCCACCGTGACGGCGGTCCTCGCCGGGATCGGGCTGGGCTCCGAGGGCTCTCTCACGGTCGGCACCGACGGCCGCTGGCAGACCCCGGTGGCCGCCGGGCGGGCCGATCCGGCCGAACACGGCGCCGAACTGATCGGTGCCGCCGCCCGCGCCGCGAACCGGCAGCGCCGCATCGCCGAACTCGACGAACAGGCCACCGGCCACCGGGCGCGGGCCGCCGAGGCCACCGCCGGCGCCGAGACGCTCACCGCCGAGATCACCGCTCTGCGTACCGCCGCCGACCAGGCCCCCACCGACGGTGACGTGGTCGCCGCCGCCCTGGCCCTGGCCGCCGCCAACCGGGAACGCGACGACGCCCAGCGCAAACACGTCGCCCTGGCCGGCCGGGCCGACGCCGCCCGCCGGGTGTGGGAGTCCGCCACCGCCGACGTCACCACCCACGCCCTCGACCACCGGCTGCCCAACTCCGACGATCGCCTCGACATGGTCGCCGGCGCGCTCGACACCGCCGCGTCCGCGGTCGGCCGGCTGCGGCTGGCCGGGCATGCCCGGGACAACACCGAGCAGGCGTACGCCGCGGCCGAGGCCAAGACCGCCGAGACCCGGGCCCGCCTGGACGCCGGGATCGCCGGCCGGGACGACGCGGTCACCGAGGCCGAGTTGCTGGCCCGGCGGGCCGCCGTCGCCGAGGAGGCCGTCGGGCAGAGCGACCAGCAGCTGTTCGACCGGGCCGCGGTGCTGGAACGCGAGGCCGACGACCTGAAGAAGACGATCGCCCGCTCCCACCACGACGGACTGCGGCTGGCCGGGCAGGCCGCCACCGCGGAGAGCGACTGGCGGCAGCGGTGCCGCGAGCAGGAGACCACCGAGCAGGAGTTCACCGCCGCGGTCACCGCCTGGTGGGTGCCGGTCGACACCGGGCTCGCCGCCGCCCGCGACCTGCCCACCACCCCGGGGCGCACCGCCGCCGACGCCCTCGATCAGGCCCGCACCGCGATCGGCGCGCTGCGCCCGGTCAACTGGCCGGCCACCCCGTCCGGGCGCGAGGACCGGATCCGGCAGGTCACCGCACGGCTGTTCGCCGGCCCGTACACCGAGCTGCAGACCAGCCTGGAAGCCAAGGGCGGCCGGGCCGTGCACGCCGCCGAAGCCGACGACACCCGGCCGCTGCCGGAGATCACCATGGTCGTCGAGGCGTCCGGCAAGCAACTCACCCCGGCCGACGCGATCGCCCACCTCGACGACCAGATCGCCAAACTGTCGGCGACCCACGACGAGAAACTGCATCAGATGTACGCGCAGATCCTCTCGTCCACCTTCATCAACCACCTGCGTGACCGTCTCAAACGGGTGCTCACCCTGCTCGCCACCGTCAACGAGGTGCTCGAACGGCATCCCACCGGCGCCAACCGCACCACCCTGCGGCTGCGCCGGCACCCCCGGGCCGAACAGCAGGCCGGCTACCGGATCCTGCGGGCCCTGGAATCCGGCAGCTTCGAATCCGACGAGGCCCAGGAACAACTCCAGGAGTTCCTGGTCGAACGCCTCCAGGAGGTGCAGGAGTCCGGGCTGCCCGGCGCCGACGACTGGACCGACCGGCTGGCCGCCCTGCTCGACTACCGGGACTGGTTCGACGTGGTCTGCGAATTCCGGGTCGGCGCCGCCGAGGACCCCAAGTGGAAACCGCTGACCAAACAGATCCACGCCGTCGACTCCGGCGGTGGCAAGGTGGTCACCCTGATGCAGCCGCTGCTGGCCACCCTGGTCGCGCTCTACTCCGACAACCCGTCCGGGCCGCGCCCGCTGTGGCTGGACGAGGCGTTCGAAGGCGTCGACCCGACCAACCGGGCGATCATGCTGCGCATGCTGTGCGACTTCGACCTGGACTTCCTGCTCGCCGGGCCGGGCGCGCTGGTCGCCGCCGCCCAGGTCCCGGCCGCCGCGATCTGGACCATCACCCGGGCCCCGGCCCCACTGCCCGGCGTCGACCTGTCGCTGATGCTGTGGGCCGGCAACACCCTGGAGATCGTCCCGGTCGCCGACACCGCGGCCCCGCTGCTGGCCACCCCGCGCCCACCCCAGCAGGTCGGCCCGGACCTGCTGTCGGCCCTCACCGCCGAGAGGAGAGTTTAGATCTGTCCGTCAGGCTCGTTGCCGTTGCGCAACTGGATCTCGAAGATGTGACGAGGGCGAATCAGATCGTCCCCGTCACGGGCGAATCTCACCGTCTCGGCGCGGTCGTCCCCGACCCAGATTCCGAGAAAGAGTTCGGGCAGGAACTGGTCCAGGCCGATGGCGCCGTGCCGCAGTTCGTTGTAACCGAGAGTGGCGCTTGATCGGGTGCCGGGGACGGCCTGTCCGCTCACCAGGCCGCGCACCCATTGCGGACGGTGGCCGCCCTCACGCTGCGGGTCGTGTCGTCCTGACCGGCTCAGTCCCACCAGAATCGCCAGTGTGTGCCGGGCGCCTGGTAGCGGGCGATCTCCGCGGTGTCACCCAGGATCTGGATCAGGTCGTCGCAGTAGGAGAACTGTTCGATCGCACACGCCGCGACGGCCAACGGGTCACGGGGCGGCCGGGAGACCTCCAGCTCCAGATTGCTTCCCCGGCCGTAATAGAACTCCGCGCCCCACCGCTCCTCCCAGTGGCGCAACGTCAGGAGGTGGTCGGAGTAGAGCAGATTAGGGTGGGAGGGCCCGCCCACCCAGTTGCTCATCACCGGCAGGATCCAGGGGACGTGCGCCAGGACCTCGTAGCCGGCGGTGGCCGGAACCAGCAGCACCTCGGACGGGGTGGCCCGGGACGAGGGCCGCCGGGGTTCCCGGGGGAGTGCGGCCGCCGCCGAGACCACCGCTTCGGCATCAAATTCGGCGTCCTCGGTCCACCACTCCTTCAGACCCTGGACGATCTCGGCCACCCGTCCCGCCGGGTCCACATCACGCAATTCGTCCAGCAGGGCCTGACCCTGCGGCGCGCCGTTCCAGCGGTCCCAGGCCCGGGACAGCTCGACGGCCTCACCGGCGGACCAACCCAGGACCGGCCACCATCCGGTACGGGCATGCTCCGCCCGCCACGCCCGCCAGACCCGATCGTGCTCGCCGGCCGGAAAACGTCCACTGATCAGCGTCAATCCCGTAACGGTATCGGCCTGTTCCACATCAATGAGGTCGTTCAAGAGCGTCGACATCAGATGATCATGCACGTGGACTTCATCTCCGGCATCGAGTTATCCCGCCGCCTCTACACGGAGGCGGTCCGGCCGCTCCTGTCCGATCTGGCCCACAGCGCGGCGCTGATCGGCCACGGTTCCGAGGTGCTCGGCTTCGACACACCCCGGTCGACCGATCACGACTGGGGTCCACGGCTGCTGCTGTTCCTGGGCGCGGACGATCTGGCCCGGCACGGCCCCCGGATCGACGACCTGCTCAGTGAACGGCTGCCCGCCACCATCGCCGGCCACCCCACCAGCCTGGTCCCCAACGAACTCGGCACCCGGCACCTGCGGCACACCACCGGCCGCGTCCACCATGCCGTGGTGATCGCCGAACCGGCCGCCTGGCTGACCGGTCATCTCGGCTTCAACCCGTTGGCGGGCGTCACCACCGAGGATTGGCTGGCGACCCCGGCGCAGACGTTGGCCGAGGTCACCGCCGGGGCGATCTTCCATGACGGACTCGGCGCCCTGGAGACGGCGCGGCAGGCACTGGACTGGTACCCCGACGACGTGTGGCGTTACGTACTGGCCTGTCAGTGGCAGCGGATCGGTCAGGAGGAGTCGTTCGTGGGCCGCTGCGGCGAGGTCGGCGACGAACTCGGCTCGGCGGTGGTGGCCGCCCGCCTGGTCCGCGACGTGATGCGGTTGCGGCTGCTGATCGGCCGGGTCCATCCGCCCTACAGCAAGTGGTTGGGCAGCGCTTTCGCCCGGCTGCCCGGCACCGCACCGCTGACTGCCGCACTGACCCGGACGTTGGCCGCCGGTGATTGGCGTGACCGGGAACAACACCTGATCGCCGCGTACGAGATAGTCGCCGCCCTGCACAACGGCCTAGGCCTGACCGCATCGCTGGACCCGCACGTCCGCCCTTTCCACGACCGCCCGTTCCAGGTCCTGGACGCGGGACGGTTCACCAGGGCCCTGCTGGAATCGGTCACCGACCCGGCCGTTCGCGCGCGCCCGGTGACCGGGGCCATCGACCAGTTCGTGGACAGCACCGACGCGCTGGCCGATCACAGCCTCCGCCGGTCTATCTTCCGGAGATGACCTGCTACTCGTGCGACCACAACAACGGCTTCGACCGCCTTCCCCCTCGCGAACGAATCGCCGCCGACCGGTATTGGCGGGTGGCCCACGCTTTCAACAGCGCGTTGCCCGGCTGGCTGATCCTCATCCCGCGCCGCCACGTGACCACGATCGCCGAGTTGACCGACGACGAGGCGGCGTCATTGGGCACGTGGCAGGTCCGTCTGTCCCGCGCACTGCAGGAGGTGACCGGTTGCGAGAAGACCTACGTGGTCCAGTTCGCCGAATTGGAGGGCTTCGCCCACGTCCATTTCCACATCGTGCCCCGCATGCCCGACATCCCCGCCGACCGCCGGGGCCCGGCCGTCTTCGGCTACCTGAAGCAGCCGGTCGGCGACCACATCGACGAAAACCACCGCGACGCCTTGGCAGCCGCGTTGCGAGCCAGGCTCGAACCGGCTCAGGAAAGCGATTCTCCAGGCGCGTCGAACCGATTCGGTGGGGGCCGTTGATCGATGAGTGTGAGAATCACCGGGCCGGCTCGTGTGATCGCTGTGAGGTTCAGCGCCTCGCATTCACATCGGTTGAGGGCTTCGCTACCGTGCTTCAGTGATCTTGGAGAACCCCGGTGAAGTCGCGCCCGAACCTCGGCCGGGCAGCCGGAGACGTACGTCTCGGAAGCTCTGGAAAGCCGTCATCGTGGCTGCTGTCCTCTGCGGAGGCGGTTGGCTGATCGTCGACCACACCAGCCAGGATCCGCTGGCCGGGCAAGGGCAGCCGGTCCCCGTGATCACCGCGACCCCCACGGCGCCCGAGCCGACCTGGGAGCCGCCCAACATGTACCTCGATCCTCAGCCAGACCTGGAGATCCGGCATGAGCTCGAAGAGTGGGCGCTGAAGTCGGCGGGCGTGGCCGCGCCGACGAAGAGCCACTGCGACTTTCCCGCCGGGTTCTCCGGTGGAAAGGCCTGCGGTTTCCCTGCACCGTGACCTACGGGAACCTGACGGTCACCCATCAGGTGAAGACCGAGCCGAAAGGTGGTCTCATCTTCTCGTGGACCGCCGAATCGACGCAGACCGTGGTCACCCGCGCGGGCATTCTGGCAGCCGTCGCGAGTAGCTTTCCGGCCGGCCAGGAGCCGCGCTGTGACGAACTGCCCGAGGTCGCCCTCGTGGAGATCAGCAGGAAACTGCCCCAGCAGTGTTATGCGCGCATCGAGAGCCAGGCCAAAACCGTTTGGATCGACATGATCCCGTCGCGGGGCTCTCTCGAGTTGCGAACCCGCCTTCAGTGAGTCGTCCTCACCCCTTGCCGGCGAAGTCCAGTCCGCACTGATATCGGCGAATCTGGATAGAGTCCAGGCATGTCGGTCGAGGATGAGGGGAGCGGGTCGCGTCCGGCTGGGGACGAACGTGTCGGGGCCGCCTGGACCATGGATGAGATGGCCGTGATGGTGCGGGGCCTGCGGGACGGGAGGTCCGTCCAGGAGCTGGCCGTGATGGTGCGCCGCACGGCTGGTGGGGTCGCGGCCCGGTTGGCGCGCATGATTCCCACGGAGGAGCGTGTGCACCGATTCGAGGCGGCGAACTGGCTGGTGGTCCGGTTCGGCGTCGAACCCGGTTATGACTGGCGTGCCGTCCTCGCCGATCGACTCGCGCACCGACGGCAACGATCAACGAGAACGAACGTTCTGTCTCCGGATGATTCCCCGGGCGTCTCCCCGGACACTCTTCCGCACGAGGCCGTCACTTCGGAGTCCCCGGAACCGCGCCGTCGGCGGGCGGCCCCAGTGGTCGTTCCCGCCGATCAGATCCTCGAAATCTGGCAGGACGTCGTCGGCGCCGTCCTGCAGCCGGAACGCGCCGGGAGCTTCCTCGCCCACCCCGATCCGGCGATCATCGGGCGCTACCCCGAGGACCGGGTGCGCGCGGCGGCCCGGCAGCTTCACCGGCGTACCGGCGAACTGCGCCTCGGCCGATGGGTGCGCGAATGCGCCTGGGACGGCGGTGGCACGGCCGCGGTCACCTGGGGCCCGCTGGCCGAGGCGCAGCCCGATGCGATCATCGCCGTCCGGGATCTGATCACCGCGGCCGTCGGCGGGCTCACCAGCGCGCGCAGCCGGCGCATCCTCACCGAACGCCTCGGCCTGCACGGCGAACCCGCCCGCACCCTGCACGCCATCGGCGCCGACCTGGACATCACCCGGGAGCGGGTCCGGCAGCTGCAGGAGCAGGAGTTCGGGCACTTCCGGCAGCACCGGCAGCCGCCGAAACCCGCCGAGTACGCCGGTGACATCCTCGCCGGGGTCGTCACCGAGGCAGCCGGGGCGGGATCCGGTCTGGCGCAGACCCTGTCGGTGCTCGCCGAGGCGGTGGCACCGGCCGCCCCGCCGCGCGTGGTGGTCCGTCTCCTCGCCGCGCTGACCGGCCGCAGCCCGCAGGTCGCGAACAACCTCGCCGCCGAAGTGACCACCGTCCGGGCGCTGCGCCGCGCCGAGACGACCCGTGCCGCCCGGGACGCCGCCGCCGTCAGCCGTGCCGGGCAGCGCGTCGACCGGATGCTCGCCGACGCCGACCGGCCCACCCGTCCGGCCGCCGCCCCGGAACGGTCCCTGTTCACACCGCAGCGAACCCCGGAGGAGCGGGAGGGCGTCGGCACATGGCCGTCGAAGACGCTCGGCCGGGACGTCGTGTACGAGTCGAACGACGAACTCCGCATGATCAAGACCCTCGACAGCGCGCCGCGGATAGCCTGGTTCTGCGAGCAGCCGGTCGCCATCGGCTACACCTTCGACGGCCGGGAACGCACCTACTATCCGGACTTCCTGATCACCACCGACGATGACCGTTGCGTCTTGGTCGAGGTGAAGCAGCAGATCGAGATGGCCATGGCGATCAACCTGGCCAAGACCGCCGCGGCCCGCACGTTCTGCGCCCACCACGGATGGGGTTACCTGTGCACCGACGGCACCCGGTCACTGCGGCAGCTGGAGAACCTGCCGGTGCCTGAACCCGCAGCCCGGGAGCTCACCGACATGCTCCACCGCGACGGCGCCATCATGTGGGCCGACACCACGTCGATCCGCACCGCGCACGCCATCACCAGCCTGCACATCGCCGCCCTGGTCATCCAGCGCGGCTGGGACTTCCGTCTCGGCCCGTACCGCATCACCGAACCCGGCCACGCCACACGCGGCCACCGGCGCCCCCGAAGAACCCCACAGTGACGTCAACGAGGATCACCGCGACGCCATGACCGCAGCGTTGCGACCGGCGAATTCCAGACCCGGATCTGGTACGCCATTCGGCCCCACAGAAATCGGATCGCCCCGTCCGGTCCGCGCGAGCCAGTCGTCCCACCGGACCGCCCGGCGACCGCCGGGCCGAATGCGGTGGTTTCGGGATACGGGCTGCGGCTTCCGGGGCAGGATCATCGCGCGATCGTGCCGATGAGAGGGCCCTCAGCACCGATCCGGACGCTTTGAAGTGGTGCTCGAGCCCTACGGCCGGGACTAGCGGCTTCAGCCCGGTGAGTCGTTGCCGATTCACACCGTTTCTCATGGTGACTTCTCATGGGGACTTCTCATGGGGGCGGCGAAAAATCTGGGCAGGCACGGCCCGCGGCGACGAGCTTTTCGAGGTCGATTACCTCCCAGGTTGCATCCACGTGCACTTCAACGGCGCCGGCGGGTGGGTAACCGACCTCGCAGGCCAAGAACTTGCGGCCGTAGACCTCAACCACACGCCTCCTGACGCGTTCCCGCCGCCGCAGGGGCTGCGTTCTGACGCCACCGGCCGCTGTCATGAAAGTCCCGTTCGCCGTCACCGGGTTGCCGATGCCAGAAACATCGGGACCGCGATTAGTAGGCGACCCGTTGTGGCGCGGATGGCTTGCTCGCGCATCCACTCCTCAGCCTCGGTGGCGGTGATCGCCCCGGCCTCGTGGGCGGCCGTGGCGTGCCCGTCGAGAAGCGGCCGGGTCGTGGCTTCGGTGAAGATCAGCGTGTGCACCTCGAGACTGACCTCGTGGAAGCCGGTGTCGAGGAGCAGATTGCGGTACGCACGGGCACTTCTCGGCTGGGGAATCGTGTCGGCGCGGGCGTGGACGATGCGCCGGGTGAGTGCCGGCCGGTCGGAGTCGATGACCATCGTGTCCCAATCCTGGCCGACCAGCACGATGCGTCCGCCCGGGGCGAGGACACGACGGGCCTCGGTCAGAGCGGCGAGCGGCTCGGGCAGGGTGTGGAAAACCTTGTCGGCCCGATATCCGCGGGCCTCTCCGTCGGCCAAGGGCAGCGCGGTGGCGTCCGCCGAACATACTGCAATGCCAGGGTGACGGGCCCGTGCCGCGGCCAGCATCCCGGCATCGAGGTCGACGCCGAGCGCACGAGCACCCAGTCGCCCCAGGTCGGCCACCGCACGCCCGGTGCCACATCCGACGTCGATGACGGTCGCCCCGGCGACGAGCCGCAACAGGGCGTGGTCGCGAGCGCGTAGAGCCACCGCGTCAGGTGCGGCTTCGGCGGCGTCGAGTGCGGCCGGCAGCCACTCGAGGTCCGGCTTCGGGGCACGCGTCTCAGTCATGTCGCCGAGTGTGCGACTTAAGGTCGACCTGAAGTCAACGCCTGACGACCGAAAGGAGCGACGGTGGACTACGCGATCGGTGAGCTGGCGGCGCGGTTCGGCCTCGCTCCGCACGTGCTGCGGCACTGGGAGGACATGGGACTGCTGAGCCCGACCCGACAGGCCACGGGCCGGCGGGTGTACGGTCCGGCAGACGTGACTCGGGTTTCGGAGATCCTGCTGGGCAAGGAGGCAGGCTTCAGCCTCGAACAGTTGCGGGAGCTGTTCGCCGCACCGGACCGGGCTGGGCGCCGCGCGTTGCTGCGGAGCCAGCTCGTCCAAGTCCGCGAGCGGATCGCGCGACTGACGCTGTCGCAGACGATGCTGGAGCACGCCGTGCGATGCCGCCACCCCGACTACCACGAGTGTCCCCGATTCCAAGAGATGGCCGACGCCGCCGTTCCCTCTCCCGACCATGAACATGCTTGACCCTGCTGCCGGTGAGCCGAGTAGTCAGACCTGACCCGGCGCTCCTCGTCCTCCGCCGCGTGCCAGGCCGGCATTTTGGTGAATCCTGGAAGCCGCGAGGAAAATCTGTCGAAAACCGGAAAGTGCTCAAAGGAATCCGGACGGAAATCTCCCCGGCCACCGCACGGAAACCCTCGGAAACCTGGCTGTCTCGGCCCTTATCGAATGTCACCGTGACCACCGTCTTGCGTCGGCCACACTCATTCATGAAAAGACAACCCCACGCTCGCCCAACCGCTGCCCGCGCCGGAGCCGGGGCCGGTGCCCTGTCCGGCGTTGGGGCCGCGGGCTGTCGGTTCGTCTGCGGCTGTCGGCTCGGTCCGGCGGGTTGCGGTGCTCGCGGTGCCGGTGCCCGTGCCGGGGCCGGGACTGTGTCCGGTGCCGTGTCGGCGGCCCCGTGTCGGCGGCCCGTGCCCGTGCCGGGACTGTGTCCGGCGTTGGGGCCGCGGGCTGTCGGTTCGTCTGCGGCCGTCGGCTTGGTCCGGCGGGTTGCGGTGCCGTGACGGGGCCGGGACTGTGTCCGGTGCCGTGTCGGCGGCCCGTGCCGTGCCGGGACTGTGTCCGGCGTTGGGGCCGCGGGCTGTCGGTTCGTCTGCGGCCGTCGGCTCGGTCCGCCGGGTTGCGGGGCTCGCGGTGCCGGCCGGGACACCGCCGGCGCTGCGGCTGTTGCGGACCGGGTTGCTGGAGCCGGCATGCTTGTTGCCGATGGTTGCCGTCGAACCGCCGGGTGACGCGTAACGCCAGGTGAAGCCGCAAGCGCCGGACATGACGCGGGCACCGATCGTGTGACGGGCGTCGGGCGCGTGGCGGGTGTCGATTGCCTTGCGGGTACGGATCGTGTGACGGGCGTCGGGCGCGTGGCGGGTGTCGATTGCCTTGCGGGTACGGATCGTGTGACGGGCGTCGGGCGCGAGACGGGTGTCGATTGCCTCGCAGGTACTGATCGCGTGGCGGATGCCGGGCGCGAGACGGGTGCCGATTGCCTCGCAGGTGCCGGCCGCGTCACGGGTGGATGCTGCGGGACGGGGGTGGCCGGTGTCGAGGCTGCTGTCGGCGGGGGCGGCGGCGGTGTGGGGCGCGGCGGTGTGGGGCGCGGTGTGGGATGGGCCCGGGTGCCGACGATGTCGGCGGGAGTCCGCGGCGGGTTGCCGCTCTCGCGGAGGCGTCGAAGCTTCTCGGCATGGCGCCGCTGCAGACCCCAGTCACGGCGAATCTTGTGCTGACGACGAAACTCCGCACGATCCGGATCATAATTACGGGCCTTGGTCCAATCCCGCATCGCAGCAGTTTGGGCCCGGCTGAACAACGACATCTGAGCCATACCGAAATTGTCCCGGACCCCGACCGCGAAGTGTAAGAAGTCGATCATGCCAAATCGCATTCCCGGACCAGAACCAAAACGATCCACCGACACGATTCGGCCACCATCGCGCCGTACCGAACAAAAGAACGTCCTCGACCCGCTCATGCCGCCGAGTGGGCGCGTCGGGCCTACGGGAACCGGCCATCCGCGCCCTCGGCCCGGACTGCGCTAGCCGGCCGTCGCTGCGATCGGGTAGCCGGTCGCGGCCACTTCGGTGTGGACTGTGGCGAGGCTCGACTTCGGGTTCAGCGTCCGGACCACGTCGTCGGTGAGTGGCCGCAGCGCCGCGATGTGCGCCACCGCATCGCGGTCGATCGCTGTTCCGTAGTAGTCGCCGGCGAAATCGACGTAGTCGTCGACGATGTCGGCGCACAGGATGCCGAGCCGGTCGGTGCCGTCCGGGCTGATGGCGTAGGGGCCGCGGGACGGCGGGAACGTGATGCCGGCGCCGGCATGCCAGCGGTCGTCGGTGGCCCGCCGCCACAGCACCGCTGTCGCGATGAGGTCGTCGCCGTCGCAGAACGCCGGCTCGGTGATGTGGCCGGCGAATTCCGGCGGCAACCCGTCGAGCAGGCCCGGCCAGAGCGCCATATCGTCATCGGCGGCGTAGGGCGACATCGCGGACTCGTGGTCGAACAGCAGGATGAACACGCCCGCCTCACCGAAGACGATGGTGTACTCGTCGCCGCTGCCGTTGTTCATCAGCGCTGCTTCGTCGTCATCCCAGGCGGTGTAGCTGTAGTACTCGTACCCGGTGCCCTGGATCAGCTCCAGAACGGCCAGTGCCCGGCATCGGTCGCGCAGCACCGGAATCGAGGGCAGCCGGCCGGCGATGTCGTAGACGTTCACCCGAAGACCTTACGAGCCCCGCCGACGCCCCGCGGCGGTGCCCGGCGCGGGCGGCGAGGTGGCGGAAGCCCGTCCGCGGTCGTCGCTACGATCATGCTCATTTTCATGTTCATCGAGGTCATCGGACCGCGTTCACTGCCGGACGACATCGATCGGGACGACGTCGAGGACCTCCTCGTGGCCGCATTGGGTGATGACGGTGAGGTCACGGGTGCGGGCTCCGGATCTGACCGTTGGCACCTCGATGTCGAAGTGTCGACCGGGCCGGAGGAGTTTCCGTCCGTTCTCCGGCGGCTGGCTGCCGCCCTCGTGGACCATGACCTCGGCTGGATCGTTCTGCGCCCGGAAGCCGACCGGGTCGGGAAACCGGCCGACCGAATCCTCTAGACCGCGGATGGAGGATCGGTGGGGCCCGCGAACGGTCCCAGGCGACGGGATGCGCGGAGTGGGTGTCGGTGACCGGCGCATTCGCCCGGTGGGCGCCGGGCGGTCCGGTGGGGCGCCTGGCTTGCGGGGACGAGGCGGGGCGGCCCGTTTTCTGTGGGGCCGTGGGGCGTACCGGATCCGGGGTCATCCTGGGGTGTGAAAAGCGGGACGTGTGCATCGTGCCCGGGGGAGTGGAGGAGCACCATGCACTAGCGGAATGCCTCGCCTGATCCTCGTCGTGGAGTGCCACATCGGATGTATCAGCGTCGACTCCAGCGCCACTAGTTTCGTGTGAGGCGAAGGCGAGGGCAGTGATGGCCGATCACGTTCTGTCGGTGTGGCGGGCCGGGGAGGGCGCCGTTCGGTTGTGGCTGGCCGGCAGCCGGGAAACGATCGCGGAATTCGTGGGTGGGTTCGACGATTCGCCGTTGCTGGTCGGGGGGAATGCCGTTGATCCGGATTCCTGTCTCACCGGGGACGGGCTGATGGATCGGGACACCAATGCCGCCGTCGGGGCGATTCTGTGGGAGCGGCTGACCGCCGGTGACATCGGTGCGGCGGTGAAATCGCTGCTCAAGAACGACCGGATCTATCTTGACCTGCGCTCTGACGAGTTGCTGCGGCTGCCGTGGGAACTGCTGCGGTTGGGGAACGCGAATCTTTTCACCGGCGCCCGCCTGGCCCTCGGCAGTCCGGAACCGCACCGGGACTATCCGGCGGGGGAGCCGCCCGCGCCGGATCATCCGCTGCGGATTCTGGTGGTGCTCGGCAACGATCCGTCCGACGCGACCATCCGGGCCGATCAGGAGTTGCTGATCATCGAGCGGCAGGCCCGCCGGCACAACGCGGAGGTGCTGCTGCGGGCCCTGCACCGGCCGGCGGCGGGGGAGATCGAGGCGGCGTTGACGGCGTTCCGGCCGCACGTCTTCCACTTCATCGGGCACGGCGAGACCGACCCCGCAGAGCCACCCCAGGTGTACGTCTCCACCAGCACCGGATCCAGCACCGCCTGGAACGCCGGGCGCATCGTCGAGGTGTTCGCCCAGTCGCCGCCGCGGCTGGTGGTGCTGAACGCCTGCCAGACCGGGTCGGCCGCGCTGGTCCGGGCGTTCACCGAGGCCGGCTGCATCGCCGTGGTGGCCATGATGGGGCGGATCGACGGTGCCGCGTCCGAGCATTTCAGTGAACGGTTCTACGGCGCGGTGTTCGACGGCGAGCCGGTGGACGCGGCGGTCGCGATCGCCCGCCGGTCGTTGAGCACCGTCGCGGCGGGGGTGATCGCCGGGCGGGAGCTGGAGATCCAGTCGAACTGGGCGCTGCCCCGGCTGACCGTGCACGGGGACGCGGCTACGGCGGTGAGCATGCCGTACGTGGGCAGCCGCGCCGCTGACGTCTGGCTGATCCCGGACTTCGTGGCCCGCTGGAGTCAGCGCTGGCGGGCCTGGACGGCGATGGACGGCAGCCTGCGTGCCGACGGCGCCGAAGCCCGGCTGGTGGTTCTCTACGGCAGCCCGGACCAGGGTAAACGGGAGTTGCTGCGGGCGCTGGCCGAGGCCCGGCACCGGGCCGGGGACGCGGTGCTCTACGTGGACCTGGCCGGCAGTGTCACCGGCCGCTGGTTCGATGTGCTGCGGCATGTGGTGACCGCCGCCGAGCGGGCCGGGTTCGACACCGCCGACCTGACCGCCACCCTCACCTCCGGCGGGGCCAGCGCGCCGGTGATCGAACGGTTCCGGCACGGGCTGGAACGACTCGGCACCGGACCGTTGCTGGTCATCGTCAACGGGCTCAGCGACTGGATGAGCGACGAGGTGGACAGCACGATCCTGCCCGAGCTGTGCGCGCCCTATCTGCGGGCCGCACCGTCGTCCCGGGTCCGGCTGATGATCACCCTCAAGGATCTGCCGGCCGAACCCCCGTGGGGCCGCCGGCCGCGCGGCTGGGAACCGATCGAGGTCGGCCCGTTCGACGCCGACGAGTGGCCGCACGCCATCCACCTGTTCAGCGAGTACTGGACCGACCGGTTCCCGGCACGGCGGGACGCGCTCATCCCGTTCGTCACCGCGATGAAGGGCGCCCCGTTCGCGTCCAGCCTGCACTATCTGCGGGCGCTGGCGAAGGAGACGCCCCGGTGAGCGCAGCCGACGCGGTGGAGGAGCTGCTGGTCGAGGCCCTGCCGGACGGCGACCGGTGGCTGCTGCGGTGCGGCGCGGTGTTGCGCTACATCACCCGGCCGCTGGCCGAACTGGTCACCGGCTCCCCGGCGGCGGCCCGACGGCTTCTGGACCATCCGGTGGTACGCGGTGGCGCCCACGGTCGTGCCGACGAGCAGTGGACCATCGCCGAGCCGTTGCGGCGCGCGCTGCTGACCGGCTGGGCCGAGGCCGACGACATCCGGGCCCGGGTCGCCGAGCGGGCCACCGGCCTGGAACCGCTCTACGCCCGGCTGGCCGCCGCACCCACCCGCCCGGCCGCGCTCACCGACCTGGCCGAGGCCGTCGACCGGGCGCTGACCGGCGACGACGTGCCCCGCGCCCACGACCTGCTGCGCCTGCTCGACGAGTGGCCGGTGGCCGCCGACCCGGCCGCGCGGGAACTGGCCGAACGCCTCAGCCCGGGACTGCGCCGGCACACCCGGGCACTGCGGGACCGGGAGGCGACAAGCACCTACCTGCGCCGGGGCTTCGACGGCCCGGTCGAGGAACTGCTGCTCGCCGACGGCGACCCGTGGATGCTGCACCTGCACGGGCCGGGCGGGCGCGGCAAGACCATGTTCGTGAAGAACCTGCTCGGCCGGGACTGCCCGGCCCGCGGCATCCCGGTCGCCCGGATCGACTTCGACCACGTCACCCGGCTGGGCGTCGCCACCACCGAACCGTGGCGGCTCCTGCTGTCGATCGCCGGGCAACTCGACCCCCAATTGCCCGGTACGCCGTTCCAGTATCTGCTGGCCAAATACCGCACCGTGGAGAGCGTCACCGCGCCGGAAGCCCTGCCCCGGGCGGTGGCGGCGGTGGGCGGCGGCACCGACCAGCTCGATGTGGACGCCGCCGACGAGGTGCCGGAGAAGTTCCGCGGCCACCTGGCCCGCGCCGCCGGCACCGGCCTGGTCGTGATCGCCCTGGACACCGTGGAGAACGTGCTGCACGCCGACAGCGCCAGTCTCGGCTCGGTGCTGGCCGCGCTCAGCGACGTGCGCAGCGAGGTGCCGGGCCTGCGGCTGCTGATCACCGGCCGGTACGACATCACCGGCTCCCGCCCGGTCACCGGCGGCAGCCGCGAACGCGCACCCGGCGTCGGCCCGCGCTGGCTCGGCGTGGGCCGGAAACGGCAGATGGGCGGCACCACCGTCGTCGTCGGCCGGGAGATGGCCACCCTGGAGATGCCCGGGTTCACCGTCGGCGAGGCCCGCCGCTACCTGTCCGAACAGGGCGGAGTGCGCGACCCGGAGATCATCGAGGCGATCGTGCGGCGGGTGCACGACAACCCGATGAAACTGGCGCTGCTCGCCGAATACGTCACCGGGCGGCCGGACGTCACCGCCGAGACCATCGCCTCGTTCCAGCGGGTCGACCTGTTCTACCTGGTCGACCGGGTCGTCGACCGGATCGCCGACGGGCCGGTGCAGTGGCTGCTGCGCTGGGGCGCGCTGCTGCCGATCCTCAGCCGGGAAGCCGTCGAGCAGGTGATCTGGCCGGCGCTGACCGCGTTCGCCGCCGGCGGGCGAGGCTACGACGACACCAGCCGGGACCCGCTGCCGCCACCCCCCGCCGACGTCAGCCGCTGGCCGGAGCCACGGCCCGACCAGGTGACCGGGCCGGGCGCGCTGGACCGGGCCTGGGAGACCCTGCTGGACTACACCGCGCACTCGTCGTGGGTGAGCCGGGCCGACACCCTGCCCGACGCGGTGGTCTTCCACCCCGACGTGCGCCGCCCGCTGCGGCGCCTGCTGCACGAGGCGGGACATCCGGCGTACGACGACATCCACCACCGTTCCTACCGCTACTGGTCGTACGTGGCGTCGTCGTCGCGCGGCACCACCCGGTCGGCGGCGCTGCGTGCCGTGCTGTTCCACGCCTACCAGCCGTGGCGGGGCGCCGACCACGACGGCGACCGCCTCTTCGGCGAGCTGCTGGACCGCGCCGCCGACTCCCGCGACGCCCGGATCGCGATGGCCGGTGAGATCGTCGACCTGGCCGGGGACCGCGACGTCCGGGGGCCGTCGCGCACCGTCCGCTCCCGCGCCCATCTGGAACTGGCCGAAGCCGCCGTGCACCGCTCGAACCGCCAGCGGACCGCGGTCAACGAGGCCGGCCTCGCCTACCACCTGGGCGAGATCGGCGCGGACGTCGCCGCCGGTGAACCCGGCCGGGTGACATTCCTGCGGGCCGCGCTCGCCGACGCCGGCGGCCACCCGGACCAGGCCTGGCAGCTGCTCGGACAGGCCCTCGACGATGAGTCGTCCGGGACCGGCCTGGCGCTGATCGCCGCCTGGGCCGGCCAGCGCACACCGCCGCGGTCGGGGCTCGCGGTGGCCCGGCGCCTGGCCGAGGACGCTCCGGGTGCCTCCGGGGTCAAAGCTCTGACCCGGGGGCTGCTCGCCGCCGAACTCTGGACCGACGCTGCCGCCGTCGTGGACCGCACCGGGTCGGCCGCGCTGCGGGCACAGACGCTGATCGCGCTCGGCCGGGCCGGCGAGGTGCTCACCGATCACGAGGCCGGTGGGATCTGGCGGGCCAGAGCACACCTGCTGCGGTACGAGCCGACCGCCGCGCTGCGGGCACTCCAGTCGGACCGGACCCGCAACCCGGCCCGGCCACTGCTGATGGGCCAGGCCCTCGCCCTGCTCGATCAGCAGGCCGAGGCGCTGGACCAGCTCAGCCAGGCGGCGGCCGGCCCGGACAACACCACCGCGATCGAGGCCGGGCTGGTGCTCGCCCGGTATCTGGCCCGGGTCGGCAATCCGCAGACCGCCCGGTCACACCTGCTGCGGCTGCGGACGTTCGCCGATCCGGTCGTGTCGCTGCGCGCGGCCGCCCTGGAGTCCTGGCTGTTCGCCCAGGTGGATCCGTTCTCCGAGGCCCGGATGATCCGGGCCCGGCTGGAGACCGCGCCGCCGTCGGTCGACGCCGAACTCGCGGTCGTCCGGCTCGCGCTGCGGGGCGTCTCCGACCAGCGACTACGGTGGCTGGCATCCGACCTGGAGAGCATTCAGGGCGCCGGGCCGCGACTGCTCGCCGCCCGGGGCCTGACCGATGTCGGCGAGCCGCCGTGGGAGACGGTGCCCCGGGAGCATCTGCGGCTGTTGGAGCTGACGGCCCTGGAGCCGGGCGCTCCGGCGGTGCTGATGCTGGCCCGGATCGAGCTGGCCCGGGTCATCGGCGCCCGCGAACAGGCCCTGGAGATACTCGCCGAGCTGCTCGGATACGACGACCCGGACGACGCGATCGCGCGGGCCGCCCGCGAGGCCGCCGACCGGATCCACGGCACGACCCCGCAACCGAAGCCGCCGGTACCCGAGGACGGCGCCCGCATGGTGTCGATCCGAGCTGACTCGGCCGGGGGGCTGCGGATCGAAAGCCCGCGGAGCCAGGCGACCGTCGCTCCGGAGGACATCGCCGGTGGTCCCCGGCTGCTGCTGCGGTCACCGGGGTTCCCCGAGCCTCTGGCCGCGGCGCTGGCCGCCGAGGGCGAACACATGGATCTCCTGCTGCACGACGCCGCCGCGGCCCGCTGGCCGTGGGAGGCGATCGCGGGAGAGCACCGGGCGTTGATCCGCCGGCATTCCGGCACCGGCACGTCGGAGCCGGTCCATGTGGATCAGGTCGATGTCGACGTCGTCATGAGATCCGAGCTCTCCGGATCCCTGATCGCGAGTTCCTATCGTGCCGGAACAGGGATCCAGGTCAATCACGGATACGGGCTGAGCATCTCGGCGGGGTCGCTCATCCATATCGTTGCGGTTCCGGTCAGCCGTAGCGGTCTTCCCACACTGATGTCCGATCAGGAACTCGTCCCCGCGGAATCGGTGGCCCGGCTCCTGACCGGCGCCGATCCCCGGCTTCTGATCCTCGACGTGGCGTTGTCCCAGAGCGACATCGACGCCTCCGAGCAGATGATGGTGGCCGGCGAGTTCTGCTGGCACCTGGTCGCCAGTGCCCCGAACGTGGACGTGATCTGCGGCTCCTTCAGCGACGACCCGGACCGTCTGACCCGGCTGATCACTCATCTGCGCCGTGGCAGCACGCTGTCCGAGATCGCCGCGGACTTCCAGAACGGCCGGCTCGGCTGGCGCAACGCGGTGGCGGTCAGCACCGGCCACCCCCGGCGTGCCTACCGGTTGGACGGGTCCGCATGAGCCTCTTCGACGATGTGGTGTGGCGGCTGCGGGACCGGGCCGCCGGGCTCGGTGCGGACCTGCGATGGTGGCGGGAGCGGACCGCCGAGAACGGCGATCTGCCGCAGCACCACACGCAGGTGCTGCGGCTCGGGGACTTCCTGGAGGGGATGCTCGCCGAGGTGATGCCGGGCACCGCGGCCGCCGGGGGAGTGGACGACCTGCCCACGCTGCGGCGCGGGGTGGGCAGCGTGCACCTGGTGTGGGACTTCTACCGGGACAAGCTCACCCAGCGTGACACCGGTGCGTTCGCCGACCATCTCGGGGCCGCCGACGATCTGGCCTGGGCGTGTTACCAGCCGTTCCTGGACGCGGCGGCCGGGACACTGAGCGCGGCCGACGTGCGGGAGCCGCCGCTGGTGTTCTACAGCACCGACCGGACGCCGTTCGCGCAGGCCCGGACGCGGACGCTGCATCCGCCGGGGCTGGACGCCAAGGATCTGGTGGTGTTCGAGGCTGCTCTGCAGCGGCTGCCGGTTCCGGTGATCGGGGTGCCGTGGGAGCTGGCCAACCGGATGCCGGAGCTGACCCTTGTCGGACACGAGGCCGGGCATGTGGTGGCCGAGGACCTGCGGCTGGCGGCCGAGGCCCGGTCGGTGGTGTCGGCGGCGATCTCGGACGGCGTACGGCAGAAGGTCTGGATCTCCTGGTGTGACGAGGTCTTCGCCGACGTGATCGGGGTGCTGGCCACCGGGACCGCCTATCTGGACGCGCTCACCGTGGAACTCGCCGACACCCGCGCCGAGATCCGGGACGCGCCGATCAGAACCGGTAATCCGGGGCGTTATCCGACGCGGGTGCTGCGGGTCGCCCTGTGTTCGTCGGTGCTGACCCGGCTGGGTTTGACCGTGCCGGGTGGCTGGGCCGAGACGTATGGGCCGGTGGGTGGGCCGTCGGACGCGTACGCCGCAGATGTGGATCTTGTCGTTGCCGCGCTGACGGACCACGCCTGGGCCGGGCTGGGCGGGAAACGCCTGGCCGAGGTGCTGCCCTGGGACGCCGGCCGGGAGAAGGACGCGCACACCGTCGGCGGCAAGGAGTCGCTGCGCCGCCCGGTGCCGGTCCGGTTCGACGTGCGGGTGTGGGCCGCCGCGGCGATGCACGCCTACCGGCTGGACCCGGCCCGGTACGCCGCCGGCGGCCTCGACGCCCTGCTGGCCCGGCGGATCGTGGACCAGCGGCGGGCCGGCACCCGTTCGTCCGAATCGACCCGGGCCGCGGCGATGACCCGCGAGCACACCCCGCACGACGTCGACCCGGCCCGGCGGTTGCGCGACGCCGACCGTTCGGCCGGCGCGGAATTCGCCCGTTTACTCGTCACCAGAAGGAGCCGTCAATGATCCCGACCAGTGAACTCGTCGAGCGGATCCGCGCGGAGGCACCCCGCGTCCCGCTGATCTGCGAACGACTGGGCATCGACACCGAACGGCTCGTCGTGGAGGGCGACGTCGGCCTCACCGAACAGAACGTGCTCTCCTACGCCGCCCGCCGGATCGAGATCGCCGAGGCGCTGCAGGCCGATCCGGACGCGGAGAAACAGGGCCTTCTCGGTATCGAGCGGGACGGCCGGACGTTGCGGTGGCGGCCGGGAAAGACATTGACGTACGTCGTATGGCGTCCGTCGTTCCCGAACGACCAGGAATACCGGGCCGTGGTCGACGGCATGGCGTCGGCGGTCAGCGACTGGCAGAGCATCTGCGGGATCAGGTTCGAACACGTGGCGGCCAAGGACACCGACGAGGGGCTGAAACTCGGTGATGTCACGTTCCCGGTGCTGCGGCAGGCCGGTGGCGGGACCACGGTGGCGATGGCGTTCTTCCCGGACGAGCCGCTGGACCGCCGGGTGGTGTGGGCGTTCGACGGCTTCTTCGACACCGATGGGCCGTTCTCGCCGGTCGGGGTGATGCGCCACGAACTCGGGCACACCCTCGGATTCCGGCACGAGCACATCCGCCCGGAGACGCCGGAGGATTTCGCACCGGAGAACATGGATCACGTCATCGAGCTGACCGGGTACGACCCCAGATCGGTGATGCACTACCTCGGCCGTAACGTCGGCGACCCGCAACTGCGGTTCACCGAATCGGACCGGATCGGCGCCCGTCTGGTCTACGGCGGCCCGGACGCGGAGTTCTCGTACGCCGACTGACAGCCGCACTCCGTTCGGGTGCCGATTTCCGGCTCGGATCGAGCCGGAAATCGGCACCCGGGTCGACCCGCTCACCGCGCTCTCTTGCGGTGACCGGGGAACTGCTGGAGAGTGGCCCGGTGGGAACCCGCCAGGAGATCAGCCAGCTGCCGCCCGACGCCGACCTGGCCCGCGCCGACTCACTGGCCCGGGAGATCTTCTCCGAGATCGCCAACAAGTGGGCGCTGCTAATTATCGAGTTCGTCGGGCAGCGCACCATGCGGTTCAGTGAGCTGCGTGACGAGATCGGCGGGATCAGCCACAAGATGCTCACCCAGAACCTGCGCATGCTGGAACGCAACGGCATGATCACCCGGACCGTGCACCCGACCGTCCCGCCCCGCGTCGACTACCAGCTGACCGAGGCGGGGCAGGCCCTGCGCTCGGTGGTGGACGGGATGTGCGGCTGGACCCAGGAGTACCTGCCGCACATCGAGGCCGCCCGCCGGTCAGTCGACGACGGCCGTCACCTCTAGCTCCACCAGGTGCTCGGGCACGTCCAGGGTGACGATCCCGAACAGCGAGGCCGGCGGGGCCGCGGTGAACCCGAGCCGGGCCGCGGCCCGGCCGATGCCCTCGACCAGGGCGCCCATCTTCTCCGGCCGCCAGTCGACGACGTGCACGGTCAGCTTGACCACGTCGTCGAACCCGGCCCCGGCGCCGGCCAGCGCGGCCGCCACGTTGACGTAGCACTGCTCGACCTGCGCGGCCAGGTCGCCCTCCCCGACGAGCGTGCCGTCCGCGGTCCGGGCGACCTGCCCGGCGACGTGCACCAGCTTCGAACCGGTGGCCACCGACACCTGGTGATAGACCTCGACCACCGGCAGGCCGGGCGGGTTGATGAGTGTCACAGCCATCCGAATCTCCTCTCTTGTGGTTCCTCAGTAACCGTAAGAGACCGGTGCTGGCCTGGGAAGAAGGCACTTTTCCGAAACCCGGTCACCTTCCGGTAACCCACTCAGCGCAGCTGTTTCAGCACCGCCCGGGTGGCCTCGGCGATCAACTCGTCGTCGGAGGCCGCGCCGGGCCTCCCTCGATCCGACTGCACCGCGATGACCAGCGGCCACACCACCGCGATGGCGTTGCGGGTGCCGAAGTCCCCACTGCCGGTCTTGTCACCGGCCCGGACGTACGGATCCCCGGTCGTGTTCCCGGCCGGCAACGTGGTGAACAGCCGACAGCGCCGCTCGGGCAGCACGTCGCCGAAGACGAACTCTCGCAGGTCCGATGTCGAATACCGGACTACCCGTCCAGCTCGTCGTCGGGCAGGCGGCGCGGCAGTGCGGCGGCCGGCAGCGCCTTGAACGTCGACGCATGCGCAACCGTTCATCGGCCCGGTGCGCGACCTCCCGCCCGTTCCCGGTGCTCCACGGCGTAGACCCCGAGCGGCCCCCGAACCGCTCCTCCAGCTCCGCGAACGGCCGGCTGTCACTGGCCGGCTGAGTAGTGGCATCCGCTGACGTGGACGGCGCCTCGGCCGGTGGGGCGCCGGCAAAGAAAGATCGAAAGCCCGATAGGGGTACGTCGCATCACTCCTCCGATGATCCGCACCGGCGATCTCCCCACCAAAAGCACCATTAGGGGCTAAAGTCCGGTTTAAACCTTATCGCGGGATGGTGGCGTGTCATGCCCGGTGACCTCGACAACGAGGACGACGGAGAACCCAGGAGTCCGGGGCGCTGGCACCGGGCGAAACTGCTCTACAAAGGGGTGCTCGGGGTAGGGGCCCTGGCCGCAGCGATCGCCGCCGTGCTGGCGCTGCGCCCGCCGGCCGATGTCGAGGACGTCGCCGAGCTACGGCTCACGATCGTCGAAGGGATGCCACTCGCCGAGCATGTGGCCGCCTTCGAGGCCCCACATCCCCGCCCGGTCGCGCTGCCCGTGTTCCGTCCCGTCGCCTACACCTCGCCGACACCGGTCCCGTCCTCGTGCCCGGTTCCCACAGCCGGACAGGTTCCCACGGCCGTCCCGGAGATCTCGGGCACGCGGGCGCCCGATTCGATCCCCACCCCGAACCCCAGCGAAAGCCCCGCTGAACCCACGATGCAGCCGCCCGCCGAGTCCTCCTCCACCGCGTCTCCGCCCACGCCGCCCCCTTCCCCGTCGTGTAGTCCGGACACGGATCCCGGCGCACCGAACGGGACGATCGCGGGGTCGACCGTCCTTCCGGTCCGGCCAGGAAGGACGGAGAAGCCGATCAGCCGGAAAGCCGCCTCGGAGGACCAGATCGGTGCGATCGCGGATCTGCGGCCCAGGAAGAAGTGGGCGGCCCCGTGGTCCTCGGCGCCGACGACCCGGCCGGCCCCGCGGCGCCCCGTCCCGGAGACCGAGGACGGCGTCCAGGTGATGGCGAACATGACCCTCAAAGGCTTGCGGAAGAAGTCGGTGAGGCTGAACTGGTCGATGGTCAGTAAGAAGTCCGGCGTCCGCCTGTCGCAGGTCTGGCAGAACCGGGACCTCGGCTACCAGCTGGTGCCGACCAGCAACAACGACACGGCGAGCATCCCGTTCTGGGTGCCGATGCCGGGCCCGGAGTTCCCCGGCCCGTACTTCATCCGGGTCACCCTGGCGGTGGGCGACGCCAGCCCCCTGGTGAGCACCGACTCGGAGACCTTCGGCTGACCCGGCCTGTTCCAGTACGGCAGCCGCCGCGGTCACCTATGGTGACCAGCGAATCTGTTCGTGAGCGCTGGCCGCATCCGCGGGAGACGCCGGTATCCCCTCGGGGCCGACATGTCGCCGGCCAGGGCTACCTCGACGTCGAGACCACGGCGCCACCGGTGAACAGGATGCTCATCACTTCTCCAGGCGGTAGCCGGCGTGGTGCGGCATGCCGTCGAGGAATTCGCCGTACGCCCAGAAGCCCTGGTCGTCGAGGTAGACGATGCGATCACCGGTGATCCAGAAGCGGCCCCGGTAGGCGTGCTTGCGCCCGGCGCGGGTCTCGTCGTAGCGGCCGTCGGCGGTCAGCTCCTGGTGCAGGTAGCCGGTGCGGTCCACCCACATGCCGAGGTACGGGCTGACCGACGCGCTCGCCCCGACCGTGGGGACGGTGCTCCGGGTGACGCCGTCGACGAGCACGTGGACGGCATGTTCGGGGCGCCAGATGACGTACTCCCAAGGCCGTTGATCGTCGGTTCTGATCACCGCGAAGGTGGCCGCACCTGCCCGCCGTGATCATCAACCGGCGGCTGGACCTGCTGGCCCGCAACCCGATCGCGGACGCGCTGTACTCCGACTTCGCCGACACCGCCAACCTGGCCCGGATGACGTTCCTCGACCCGGCCGGTCGGGTCTTCTTCACCGACTGGGAGCAGGCCGCCGAGGCGTGCGTGGCCCATCTGCGGATGGCCGGTTCCGTGGCCGAGCGGCTCGTCGTCTACCGGGCGGCCCCGGACAGTGCGGACGCGGACGCCGTACGCCTGCTCGGCATGCTCGGCGCCGTCAGCCGGTGATGACGATCCGCTGAATCAGGGTCAGCTCGTCGCGGTCGCCGGCGGCCGGGATGGCGACCGCGTGCACCGGCACCGTCCGCATCGGGCCGGTGAAGCCGCCCGGCCGCTGCTCGACGGCGTGCGCCTCCAGCCGCCGGACCCGGCCCACCACGTCCTCGATCGTCACGTGGTAGCCGGTGGTCGGCCGCACCCCCAGCACCAGCAGCAGGACCAGCTCGGTGTCCCAGGAGACCGGCGCCGGCTCCCGGTCTCTGCTCATCAACCGCCAGTGGGAGTCCCACTCCTCGGCATTCCGGAGCAGGAACAGCCCGGGGATGAGCGCGGCGGGTTCGTCGGCGTCGGCGTCACCACGGAACAGGGTGCGGATGGTAGCCATCCCGTCACGGTAGATGACTTCAGGTCCACAAACGACACCCCGGCGGCGTACGCCCGGACCCTTCCGGGAGTACGCCGTGGCGGGAACTGCTGTGTGCCGAGGACCCGAAGTCAGACCACGGCGGGAGGGCTCACCACGATCATCACTGTCAGTCGAGCATGTCGGGCTGCTCGTGGACGATGCGGTCGTACAGCGGCTGGAACTGGAACCAGCCGGCCTCGTCCATGCCCGTCTGGTCGTAGGTGAGCTTCGCGTACTCCTGGCTCATCTCCCGTGTCTCGCCGGCCGCCTTCGCCGCGAGCTGGGTCTGCGCGGAGCGTTCCATGTTGATGTACCAGTAGGCGGCGGCGTCGACGGTCTTGCCGACCGTCAGGTGCCCGTGGTTGCGCAGGATGATGGCCTTCTTGTCACCGAGTGTTTGGGCGAGCCGGTTGCCCTCGTCCAGGTCGACCACCACGCCGGTGTAGTCGTCGAACGACGCCTGGTCGTTGTAGAAGACGGCGGCGTCCTGGGTGAGCGGTTCGATCATCTGGTCGGTGGCGGACAGCGCCTTGCCGTAGATCGAGTGGGCGTGCGCGGCGCCCACCACGTCCGGGCGGAGCCGGTGGATGCAGGCGTGGATGACGAAGGCCGGCTTGGCGATCGGGTATCTGCCCTTCAGGACGTTGCCGTGCTCGTCCACCAGGGACAGGTCACTGACCTTCACCCGCGCGAACGGGATGAGGAACGGGTTCACCCAGAACAGGTGGGGGAACTCCGGGTCACGGGCGCTGATGTGCCCGGCGACCCCCTCGTCGAAGCCGTACTCGGCGAACAGCCGCAGCGCGCCGACCAGGCGTTCCTTGCGGTAGCGGCGCTCCTGCGCGGGGTCCTCGTAGCCGGACGGCATCTCCGGCGAGTAGTTGGCGACCAGTTCCGCCTCGGAGATCGGCTTGAGACCGTCGATGACGAGTTCTTCGCGGGAGATGTTCACGAATGGGCCTCGGTCTTCTCCTCGGCGGGCCGGGCGTCGTCACCGGAGTCGGTCCCGGCCGGCTGGGCCGGGACGCTGAGCCCGGGGATGCCGAGGTCCGGAATGGCCTTGACCGCTTCGAAACCGGCCTCGATGGCCTGGGCGAGGGTCGGGGTCACCTCGTCCTCGAAGGTGACGCGGGTGACGGCGACACTGGCGTCGGTGGGGAGGGCCGCGCCGGCGAAGGTGAGGTCGGCGCTGCTCCTCTCCTTGAGCGTGACCGACTCCTGTTCGGTGAGTTCCCGGTCCAGGATCAGTGCGAATTGGTGCCCCATGACTGGCTGCTCCTTATCGTGTGGATTGACCGCCGGGCGTGCTGGCGCCGGGACGCGGACGAGCGGGAACACCCGGCCGGCGCACCCGCTGGAGGTCGGGCCCGGACGCCCATGACGCCGTCGGATCACCAACGGTCACAGGAGAATCGTCGCCTCGGGGCACCGGGCACGGCACCCCCTATGTGCCCTACTCTTCGCCGGGACGCGTGCCGGTCACGGGCAGGCGGGTGGAGATCGCGGTGCCGTAACCGGGCTCGGACTCGACGGTCAGGGTGCCGCCGACCCGCTCGGCGCGGTTGCGCATCCCCTCCAGGCCGAAGCCGCCGGTCCGGTCGCGTCGCGGCGGCCGCCGCGGGTCGAAGCCCCGGCCGTCGTCCCGGATGTCCAGGGTGACCTCGCTGGCCATGTAGCTGAGGGTGACGCCGACCCGGGTGGCGCCGGAGTGTTTGGCGGCGTTCGTCAACGCCTCCTGGGTGATGCGCAGGATGGTGGCGGGGAGCTCGCCGTGCAGATCCACGATCGTGCCGGTGAGGGTGAACTCGGCGCGGGCGCCGCTGCGCTCGGCCCACTGCAGCACGGTGGTGCGCAGGGCCTGGGGGAGTTCGGCGTTGGCCAGGCTCAGCGGCGCCAGATTCTGCACCGAGCGGCGGGCCTCGCCCAGACTGTGCCGGGCCAGTTCGGCGGCGAGATCGATGTGCCGGCGTGCCGCCGGCTGATCGGCGGTGGTCACCGCGGCCTGGAGCTGGGTGACGATGCCGGTCAGGTCCTGGGCGATGGTGTCGTGGATCTCCGCGGCCAGACGCCGGCGCTCCTCGACGACACCGGCCTCCCGGGCCTGCAGCAGCAGCTGGGCCTGCAGGCTCACGTTCTCGTCGATCGCCTGTTGCAGGGCGGTGTTGGTGCGCTCCAGCTCGGCGATGGTCGCCGCCCGGTCCCGGGACCGCTCCTCCTCGAACAGCACGAGGTTGGAGATCAGGGTCACCAGCGCGTTGTTGGCCAGCAGCAGCCCCAGGAACATGGTCCAGTCCCGGAACCCCCGCAGGGGCACCCCGCCGGCCTGGGCGACGGCCAGCGGCAGGGAGTGGGCGAAGGCCGCCAGCACCTGCCACCGCCGGCCGCGGACCAGGACGGTGTTGTCGATGTAGCCGGTGGCCGCGTAGAACGCGAAGAACGGGTTGATCCAGGTGAGCACGACGCTGATCACCCAGCGGAGCGTGAAATACGTCGCCGAGACGGTGTCCGGGCCGCGGTGCGCCCGGCCCACCCGCTCCCACCACAGTTGCAGACCGAGCGCCGCGACGATCGCCGTGGCGACGACGAACCGTTCGCCGGTCCCCGGGGTCAGGGCCGGCCCCGCCACGGCGAGCAGGACGCTGATCGCCAGCAGACAGTACGGATGCCACCTGAGGACGGTGTCCCAATGCCGGTCGATCTTGCTGACTGCCATCGTCACGCCCTCAGTCTGCATCATCGAGTGTCTACTCCCACCGGAACCATCGGACGGCGGCGACGGTGGCGGCCACCGCCCACACCGCCAGCACGGCCAGGTGCGACCAGGCCGGCCAGTCACCCGCGGCGGCCTGGCCGAGAGCGGTGGCGGCCGCCCCGAACGGGGTGAACTCCACGACCGTGGCCAGCGCGTCGGGCATCACCCGGACCGGGATCCAGAGGCCGGTGCAGAACAGCGCGGGGAAGTACACCGCCACACCGATGCCGGACGCGTGCCGGCCGCTGCGGGCCAGTGCCGCCACCAGCGATCCCAGGGCGAGGCTGGCCGCCGCGGCCAGCACCAGCACCAGCACGTACCCGCCGGCCTGGCGAGGCAGGGCCACGTCGAAGACCAGCCGGCCGACCAGGACCGACAGCACCGAGGCGATCAGGGCCATCACCCCGTTCAGCCACATCTGGGTGACGAGCAGGGTGGACGGGCGGACCGGGGTGGTGGACATCCGCCGCAGGATGCCCAGCTCGCGATAACTGGTCAGGATCGGCGGATAGATCAGCAAGGCGGCCGTGACCAGCGAGATCAGCACGACCACCGGCACGTAGAGATCGATGACCCGCAGGCCGTCCAGCTCCGGGACGGACTCCCGGAACGACGGGATGGCGCCGAGGATGCCCAGCAGCACCGGCGGGAAGGCGATGGCCAGCAGCACGTTGAAGATGTCCCGCCGGAACAGCGTGATCTCGGCACGCAGCACCGCGGCGCGGGGTGAGGGACCACGGTCGGTAGCGGCCGGGGCGAGTGTCGTCACTGGTTCGGGCATCGGGCTGCTCCTGTCGGGGATCCGGGCGTGGTCGCGGTGATCAAGACTTCGTCAGGTCGAGGAAGGCGTCGTCCAGCGTCGCGTCCGTGACCCGGAACTGGTGGGTCAGGATGTGCGCGTGGGCGAGCAGCGAGATCACCGCGTTGACGGTCTCCTCCGTACCGCGCAGTGTGATCCGGGCGTCCTGGCGCTCGATGGTCGCCAGCCCGGGCAGTGCCGCCAGGATCTCCTGCTCGATCGGCTGGGACGGGGTGAACGAGATGACCGTCGACATCGACGACTGGCTGATCAGGCCCTGTGGGGTGTCGAGCGCGGTGACCTGGCCCTTGTCGATCACGGCGATCCGGTCGCACAGCCGCTGGGCCTCTTCCATGAAGTGCGTGACCAGAAGGACCGAGATGCCACTGTCACGGACGTCCTCGATCAGTGACCAGGTGTCCCGGCGGGCGCGGGGATCGAGCCCGGTGGTCAGCTCGTCCAGGACCACCACCCGCGGCGAACCGATCAGAGCGAGCGCGATGAACAGCCGCTGCTTCTGCCCACCGGACAGCTTGCCGAACCGGGTGTCGAGCTTGGCGGTCAGGTCGAGGCGCTCGGTCAGCGGACGCCAGTCCAGCGGGCGCGGGTAGAAGGCGGAGTACAGCTCCAGCGCCTCGCGCACGGTGAGCTTGGCCTGCAGCGCGCTCTCCTGCAGCTGGACACCCAGAACCTGGGTGACCTCGGCGTGGTCGGCGACCGGATCCAGCCCGGCCACCCGGATCTGGCCGGAGTCGGCGACACGCAGACCCTCGACACACTCCACGGTGGTGGTCTTGCCGGCGCCGTTCGGGCCGAGGATGCCGAAGATCTCACCCTCCTCGACGGTGAACGAGACGCCGTCGACGACGGTCCGGCCGCCGTACGATTTGCGGAGGTCCTTGACTTCGATGACCGGCCCTCGGGTGGTCCGTGGATGCGTTGTCGTGGTCATGCCGAAAGTCTTGTCGCGTGCAGTGCTCATCACATCGCCCATCGCGCTCGAGGAAAAATCAATCGATCGGTTGATCGCGGTACGACCCCGGGCCGATCGCGCCGGCCCGGCGCCCGGGATGTTCCGGCCTAGGCGATCAGTGAGCGGCGGCGCGGCCGCATGGCGGTCACCGGATTGGCGGCGACCACGTCGAACGCCTCGGTCATGACCTCCACCCGGCCCCACAGCCGGTCCTCGCCGAGCATGTGCACCCGCTCGACGCCCAGCTCACGGAGTGCGCCGGCGACCGCGGGCCACCGCACCGGCCGGGTCGCCATGTCCAGCAGCAGCGACTCCACCCCGGCCGCCGTCGTCACCAGCGAGCCGTCGTGATCGGAGATCAGGGGAGTGTGCGGGTCGGCGAACGACAGTCCCGCGGTCACCTCCGCCGCGATCTCCGCGCGCAGCGCGCCGAACGACGGCGAGTGCATCGGGGGCCGCATCACGTACAGCGGCAGACCGCCCACGGCCCGGAGCCGGTTCTGCAGCCAGTCCAGCACACCCGCACGGACCGTGAGCATGTGGAAGTCGTGGTCGACCTGACAGGCGACCTCGTTGAAGTCACCGCGCGCGTCCAGCTCCCCGCGGATCTCCGCGAGGCGGCTCGCCGGCACCCGGGCGAACGACTGGGTGACGACGTCGCGGTGCTCGGTGGTGAAGTAGGCGTCCGCGCGGCGGCCCCACTCGGCGGTCAGGACGACGGCCTCGGCGAACGACAGCGCCCCGGCCCGGACCGCGGCCGCCGTGCCACCGAAGCTGGCGCCCGCGTACGCGATCGGCGGCTCCC
Organism: Actinoplanes sp. G11-F43; assembly: GCF_050589265.1. Taxonomy (NCBI): domain Bacteria; kingdom Bacillati; phylum Actinomycetota; class Actinomycetes; order Micromonosporales; family Micromonosporaceae; genus Actinoplanes; species Actinoplanes sp. G11-F43. The sequence goes on along the minus strand of NZ_JBNZCE010000045.1, from coordinate 22,110 downwards.
CGTGCTCGGCGCTCGCGCTCTCGGCCAGCGCCAGGCAGGATACCAGGAACGAGACCCGTGCCGGTTCGGGGAACGCCCCGCCGTCGCCGGCCTCCGCCTCGCGATAACGGTCGATCAGCGGATAGCCCAGTGCCCGGTCCGCCTCGGCAACGAGCCGGCGCGCCACCGGATGGGCCGTCAGGTAGCGCACCGAGCCGTCCAGCCGCATCGGCCCGATTCCGGGAAAGACAAAAGCCGTCGATGCCTTCGTCATTCTGTTTCCCTTTCATCGGGTGTCGCCGCGCTTTCGCGGAATACCCTCAATTCGATTCTGGATAGTGTTGTGAACGCCGCCTCGACGGCAGAACCCCTAACGCCTCCTAACCGCACCGTGCGGCATCGGCATTTCTTGTGGCAGGTGAATGAGCCCTGTTAGAAAGAAGCCACGCTGACGATCTCCGAGGAGTACCCCCATGACCCAGGACTCCAGGACCGCCATGCTGGAAATGGTGCTGGTGAAAGCCGCCGAGGTCCTGCGCGACGCCGATCCGGGCGCGACCGCCGACCTGGCCGCCGACCGCCCGTTCCAGGAAGCCGGCCTGGACTCGCTGGGCCTGGTCCAGCTCCAGCGGCGGCTCGGCGCCGCACTCGGTCTCGACCTGCCGGTCACCGTCGGCTTCGACCACGCCACCCCGGAGGCTCTGGCCGCCCACCTGACCCGCCTGCGGCACGGGGACCCCATGCCCGAGGACGACGGAGCCGCTGCCGGCGCCGGGCGGGCCGACACGGCCGGCGAGCCGATCGCGATCCTCGGCATCGGATGCCGCTACCCCGGCGGGGTGGCGTCCCCCGACGACCTGTGGCGCCTGCTGGCCGACGGCGTGCACACCATCTCCGACTTCCCCGCCGACCGCGGCTGGGACCTCGACCGCCTCTACGACCCGGACCCCGCGACCACCGGCACCAGCTACGTCCGGCGCGGTGGATTCCTGCCGGACGCCGCCGACTTCGACGCCGGCTTCTTCGGCATCAACCCCCGCGAGGCGCTGGCCATGGACCCGCAGCAGCGCCTGGTGCTGGAGACCAGCTGGGAGGCGATCGAACGGGCCGGCATCGCCCCGGACCGCCTGCACGGCTCCGACACGGGCGTGTTCATCGGCGTCGAGCCCCACGAATACGGGCCGCGTACCCATAAGGCCCCGGAGGGCCCGGACGCCTACGTCATGCTGGGCAACCTGCCCAGTGTCGTCTCCGGCCGGGTCTCCTACGTCCTCGGACTGCAGGGGCCCGCGCTGACCGTCGACACCGCCTGCTCCGGCTCGCTGACCGCGGTGCACCTGGCGGTACGGGCCCTGCAGCGCGGCGAGTGCGGCCTGGCCCTGGCCGGGGGTGTCACCGTGATCGCCACCCCCGGAACGTTCACCACCTTCAGCCGGCAGCGTGGCCTGGCCCCGGACGGCCGGGTCAAGGCGTTCGCCGCCGCCGCCGACGGCACCGGCTTCGCCGAGGGCGCGGGCGTGCTCGTGCTGGCCCGGCTCTCCGACGCGCTGCGTGACGGGCATCCGGTGCTGGCGGTGATCCGGGGCACGGCCATCAACCAGGACGGCGCCTCCAACGGCCTGACCGCGCCCAGCGGCCTCGCCCAGCAGCGTGTCATCCGGCAGGCGCTCGCCGACGCCCGTCTCACCCCCGACCAGGTCGACGCGGTCGAGGCGCACGGCACCGGCACCACACTCGGCGACCCGATCGAGGGCCGGGCCGTGGTCGCCGCGTACGGGCGGGGGCGATCCCCCCGTACACCGTTGTGGTTGGGGTCGGTGAAGTCGAACATCGGGCACACCGGCGCGGCGGCGGGAGCCGCCGGCATCATCAAGATGGTGCTGGCGATGCGGCACCGCGTGCTGCCGCGCACGCTGCACGTCGACGAGCCGACCCCGCACGTCGACTGGTCGGACGGCACGGTCCGGCTCACCACCGAACCGGTGCCGTGGGAGAGCCGGGACCGGCCGCGCCGCGCCGGGATCTCGGCCTTCGGTGTCAGCGGCACCAACGCCCACGTCATCATCGAGGAGCCGCCGCGGGCCGCGCCTCCGCCGGAGCCCGGGCCGACCGCCCGCCCGGTGCCGGTCGTCCTGTCGGCCCGTGGCGGCCCGGCGCTGGCCGGCCAGGCCCGGCGGCTGCTGACCGCCACGGCCGGCGAGAGTCTCCTGGACATCGCCTACTCCACCGCCACCACCCGGGCCGCGCTGCGCGACCGGGTCACCGTCGTCGCCGCCGACCACACCGAACTGGCCCGCGCCCTCACCGCCCTGGCCGACGACGCCGGGGCGCCCGGGGTGTCGCGGGGCACCACCCTGGCGGCCGGCCGGACCGCCCTCCTCTTCACCGGCCAGGGCAGCCAGCGGGCCGGGATGGGCCGCGAGCTCGCCCGGGCCTTCCCGGTGTTCGCCGAGGCTCTCCAGGAAGCCGCCGACCACCTCGACCTGCACCTCGACGAACCGCTGGGAGAGGTGCTGTTCGCCGAGCCCGGATCGCCGCTCGCCGCGCTGCTGCACCGCACCCGGTACGCCCAGGCCGCGATCTTCGCCGTCGAGACCGCACTGTTCCGGCTGCTCACCTCCTGGGGGGTGCGGCCCGACGTGCTGGCCGGGCACTCGGTCGGCGAGATCGCCGCCGCCCATGCCGCCGGAGTCCTCTCGCTGGCCGACGCGGCCCTGCTGGTCGGTGTCCGCGGCGTGCTGATGGACGAACTCCCGCCCGGCGGTGCGATGATCGCCGTGCAGGCCGGCGAGGAGGAGGTCGCCGGGCTCCTCACCGACCGGGTGCACCTGGCTGCGGTGAACGGGCCGTCGGCCGTGGTGCTCTCCGGCGACACCGGCGCGGTGACGGCGGTCGCCGCCCACTTCGCCGAACGGGGCCGCAAGACCCGGCGGATGAGCGTCTCGCACGCCTTCCACTCGGCACTGATGGACCCCATGCTCGACGCCTTCCGCCGGGTCGCCGAGACACTGACCCATGAACCACCGCGTATCCCGGTGGTGTCCAACCTGACCGGCGAACCGGTGACCACCTTCGACGCCGGTCACTGGGTACGGCACGCCCGCGAGGCCGTCCGGTTCGCCGACGGCATGCGCTGGATGGACGCCTACGGCGTCACCACCTACCTGGAACTCGGCCCCGACGCCGTGCTGTCGGCCGTCGGCCGGGACTGCCTGGCCGACGCCGACGCCGACATCGTGTTCGCCCCCCTGCTGCGCGGCGGGCACAGCGAGGAACGCCAGACCGTCACCGCGCTCGGCCTGGCGCACGCGCGCGGCGTCACCGTCGACTGGCACCGCTTCTTCGCCGGCCGCGGAGCCCGCCGGGTGGACCTGCCCACCTACCCGTTCCAGCGCCGCCGGTACTGGCTGGACGCCGAGGCGGCACCCGGCACCGACCGGCACCCGCTGCTGGACACCAGCGTCAGCCTGGCCGAATCCGGCGCCCTGGTGCTCACCGGCCGGCTGTCCACCCGTTCCCATCCGTGGCTGGCCGACCATGTCATCGCCGGAGCGGTGCTGCTGCCCGGCACCGCCATGGTGGAACTCGCCCTCCGGGCCGGCGACGAGGCGGGCTGCGGCGTCCTGGAGGAGCTCACCCTCCAGGCCCCGCTCTCACTGGCCCACCCCGGCGGCGTCGAGATCCAGGTCACCGTCGGTCCGGCGGACACCTCCGGGGTACGCCCGGTGGACATCCACTCCCGGCCCGCCACCAGCGAGGACGGCTGGACTCGGCACGCCGGCGGCATCCTCACCGAGCGGAGTGCGGCGGTCCCGGCACCGGACCCCACACCGCGATCCTGGCCGCCCCCGGGCGCCGAACCGATCGACGTCGACGGGCTCTACGAACGACAGGCGGCGCAGGGGTACGCGTACGGGCCGGCCTTCCAGCGGGTGCGCGCCGCCTGGCGCCGAGGCGACGAGGTGTACGCCGAGGTCACCGCCGACGACGTGGGCGCGCAACGCTTCGGCCTGCACCCGGCACTGCTCGACGCCGCCCTGCACGCCCTGGAGACCACCGCCGACGACGGCCAGGTGCGGCTCCCGTTCGCCTGGCTCGGCGTCGAACTGCACGCCACCGGCGCCACGGCCGTCCGCGCCCGGGTGGCCCCGGCCGGACCGGACGCCGTCTCCCTTCACCTGACCGACGCCACCGGGGCGCCGGTCGCCACGGTCCGATCCCTGGTCCAGAGGCCCGTCCCGCTGTCCGGCATCCCGCTGATCGGGGAACAGGGCGGCACCCTGCTGCGCACCGCCTGGACCGAGATCCCGATCCCGGCCGAGCCGGACGCAGCCGTGGCGGGCCTGCGGATCGCCCACGTGCCCGCCGGCCCGCCCGGAACCGGCGGCTCCCCGGCCGACACCGCCCGCGCGGCGACCGTACACGTGCTGCGGCTGATCCAGGACGCGCTGCGTGACGACGTCCCGCTCGCCGTCGTCACCCGCGGCGCCGCCACCGACCTCACCACGGCGCCCGTGCACGCCCTGGTGCGTGCCGCCCAGACCGAACACCCCGGCCGCGTCATGCTCCTGGCCACCGACCGTGACCTGCCGGAACGTGACCAGCTCGCGGCCCTGTCCAGCGGGGAGCCGGAACTCGCGCTGCGCGACGGCACCCTGTACGTCCCACGGCTCGTGCCGGTGCCCGTGGCCGACCAGCCGCGCGTCGCCGTCTGGAACCCGCACGGCACCGTGCTGATCACCGGCGGCACCGGCGGGCTCGGCGGCCTGGTCGCCCGGCATCTGGTGCGCCGGCACGGTGTGCGGCACCTGCTGCTCACCAGCCGTCGCGGCGCCGCCGCCCCCGGCGCCCGCCGGCTGGCCGCCGAACTGGCGGCACTGGGCGCCGCGACGACCGTGACCGCCTGCGACACCGCCGACCGGACCGCCCTGGCCGGAGTGCTGGACGCCATCCCCGCCGACCGCCCGCTCACCGCCGTGGTGCACACCGCCGGTGTCGTCGACGACGGGCTGGTGGCGGCACTCGTCCCCGAGCAGGTGCACACCGTCTTCCACGGCAAGGCCGACGGCGCCTGGCACCTGCACGAGCTGACCCGCGACCTGCCGCTCTCGGCGTTCGTGCTGTTCTCCTCCGCCGCCGGCACCCTGGAGGCGGCCGGGCAGGGCAACTACGCCGCCGCCAACGCGTTCCTCGACGCCCTGGCCGAACACCGGGTGGCACACGGACTGCGGGCCACCTCACTGGCCTGGAATCTGTGGGCCGGCGACGCGGGCATGGGCGCCCGCCTCGACGACCTGACCGTACGGCGCGCCGCACGCTCCGGGCTGCCGGCGCTCAGCAGCGCGGACAACCTGGCCCTGCTCGATCAGGCGCTGCTCACCGACGTACCGACGCTGGTGCCGTTACGCATCGACGCCGCCGCTCTGCGCGCCCGGCCGCAGGGTGTCCCGCCGGTGCTGCGCGGCCTGGTCCGCCCGTCCACCCGCCGGACCGCCGGCACCCGGGCCGGAGGCGGCGCGCCGGACCTGGCCCAGCGGATCGCCGGGCAGTCCGAGACCGAACAGGCACACACCGTCCTCGGCGTGGTCCGCGCCCGGATCGCCGGTGTCCTCGGCCACGACGACGTGACCGCCGTCGACCCCCGCCGGGCGTTCAGCGAACTGGGATTCGACTCGCTGGCCGCCGTCGAGTTGCGCACCGCCCTCGGCTCGGCGACCGGGCTGCGCCTCACCTCCACCCTGATCTTCGACCACCCGACACCACAGGCGCTGGCCACCCACCTGCTCGGCCGGCTCCGCGGCGGCACCACCGCCGTCGCGGCCCCGGCCGTCCGGCGGGCGCCCGCCGACGAACCCGTCGCCATCGTCGCGATGGCCTGCCGCTACCCCGGCGGCGTCACCAGCCCCGAGGACCTGTGGCGGCTGGTCGCCGCCGGCACCGACGCCATCACCCCGTTCCCGGACGACCGGGGCTGGCCCACCGACGAGATCTACGACGCCGAACCGGGCCGCCACGGCCGGACCTCCACCCGCGAAGGCGGCTTCCTGCACGACGCCGCCGAGTTCGACCCCGCCTTCTTCGGCATCAGCCCCAAGGAGGCACAGGTCATGGACCCCCAGCAGCGCCTCCTGCTGGAACTGGCCTGGGAGACCCTGGAACGCGCCGCCATCGACCCGCAGTCGCTGAAGGGCAGCGACACCGGGGTCTTCACCGGCGTCATGTACCACGACTGGGCCCGCCGCACCGCCGACGTGCCGGAGGACTCCGCCGGGTTCGCCGGACGCGGCGGCATGGGCAGCGTCGTGTCCGGGCGCGTCGCCTACACCCTCGGGCTGGAGGGCCCGGCCGCCACCGTCGACACCGCCTGCTCCTCCTCCCTGGTGGCGCTGCACTGGGCGGCACAGGCCCTGCGGTCCGGTGAGTGCGCCCTCGCCCTGGCCGGCGGGGTCACCGTGATGGCCACGCCGGAGACCTTCGTCGAGATGAGCCTGCAACGCGGACTGGCCGGGGACGGGCGCTGCAAGGCGTACGGCGCCGCCGCCGACGGCACCGGCTGGGCCGAGGGCGCCGGGCTGCTGCTGCTGGAACGGCTGTCCGACGCCCGCCGCGCGGGACATCCGGTGCTCGCGGTGATCCGCGGGTCGGCGGTCAACCAGGACGGCGCGTCGAACGGGCTCACCGCACCCAACGGGCCGTCCCAGCAGCGGGTCATCCAGCAGGCGCTGACCCGGGCCGGACTGACCCCGGCCGACGTCGACGCCGTCGAGGGCCACGGCACGGGCACCACCCTCGGCGACCCCATCGAGGTCCAGGCGCTGATGGCCGCCTACGGCCGGCACCGGCCGGCGGGCACCCCGCTCTGGCTCGGATCGATCAAGTCGAACCTCGGGCACACCCAGGCCGCGGCCGGGGTGGCCGGCATCATCAAGATGGTGATGGCGATGCGTCACGCGACACTTCCCCGCACCCTGCACGCCGACACCCCTTCACCCCACATCGACTGGACAGAGGGCGACGTCCGGCTGCTCACCGAGGCGCGGCCGTGGCCCAACGACGGACGACCGCGCCGCGCCGGTGTCTCCTCGTTCGGTGTCAGCGGCACCAACGCGCACATCGTCGTCGAGGAGGCACCCCCGGCCGCCCCGGACGACACCCGCCCGGCCCGGCCCCCGGCGTTCCCGCTGATCGTCTCGGCCGACTCACCCGTCGCGCTGCGGGCCCAGGCCGTACGGATCGCCGCCCACCTGCGCGATAACCCCGGCATCGACGAATACGACGCCGCCGCCACCCTCGCCCGGGGCCGTGCCGCCCTCCGGCACCGTGCCGTGGTCGTCGGCACCGATCGCGCGGACCTGCTCGCCGGCCTCGACGCCCTGGCCGCCGGGGCCGCGTCGGCGTCCGTGGTGACCGGCGAGGCCCGCGGGGACGGGCGCGCCGTGTTCGTCTTTCCGGGTCAGGGCTCCCAGTGGCCGGGCATGGGCGTCACGCTGTTCGAGCAGCTGCCGGCGTTCGCGAGCCGGCTCACCGCGTGCGCCGCGGCGCTCCAGCCGCACGTCGGGTGGAATCTGCTCGACGTGCTGCGCGGGGAACCGGGTGCGCCGGCCCTGGACGGCGTCGACGTGGTCCAGCCCGCCCTCTGGGCGATGACGGTGTCGCTGGCCGAGGCCTGGCGGGCGGCCGGCGTCGAACCGGCCGCCGTCGTCGGACACTCCCAGGGCGAGATCGCCGCCGCGTGCGTCGCCGGCGCGCTCACCCTGGAACAGGGCGCGCTCGTGGTGGCCCGCCGCAGCCGGATCATCCGCGACGAACTCGCCGGCCGGGGCGGCATGCTGTCGGTGGCGCTGCCGGCCGCGCAGGTCTCCCGATACCTCACCGACGCCGGTGGCCGGCTGCATCTGGCCGCCGTCAACGGCCCACGCTCGGTCGTGCTGTCCGGCCCGGTCGACGCCGTCGACGCCGTCCGCGCCGAACTCGACGCGGCCGGCGTCGCGACCCGCCGCATCCCGGTCGACTACGCCTCCCACTCCGCGCTCGTCGCCGAAGCCCGCGACCGGCTGCGCACCGAGCTGGCCGGGCTGATGCCACGCACCTCGCCGGTGCCCTTCTACTCCACCGTCTCCGCCGGGCCGATGGACACCGCGGGACTCGACGCCGAGTACTGGTACACGAACCTGCGCCGGACCGTCCGCTTCGAGGAGACCACCCGGGCGCTGCTCGCCGACGGCTTCACACTGTTCGTCGAGCCCAGCCCGCACCCCGGGATGCTCGTCGGGCTCGGCGAGACCGCCGAGTCGGCCAGCACACCCGCCGCCCTCGTCGGCACCCTGCGCCGCGACGCCGGTGACCTGTCCGCCTTCCTCACCGCGCTGGCCGGGGCGTACGTCCACAACGCGAGCGTGGACTGGCCCGGCCGCTTCGACGGCGCCCGCCACGCCGACCTGCCGACCTACCCGTTCCAGCGCCGGACGTACTGGCTGCCGGCGCCCCCACCCGCCGGCGACGTCTCGGCGGTCGGCCAGGTCGTCACCGGCCATCCGCTGCTGGGCGCCGCCGTGCCGGTCGCCGGCGACGGCGGGGTGCTGCTCACCGGCCGTCTCTCCACCACCGGCCAGCCCTGGCTCGCCGACCACGTCGTCGGCGGCGCCGTCATCGTCCCCGGCACCGCCCTGGTGGAACTCGCCGTCCGGGCCGGTGACGAGGCCGGCCGCGGATCCGTGCGGGACCTGACCCTGGAGGCCCCGATCACCCTGCCGGCACACGGCGGCGTCGCCGTCCAGGTGCACGTCGCGGCCGACCGGCGGACCGTCGTGATCCATTCCCGGCCGGACGGTGCCGCCGCGGGGACGCCGTGGACCCGGCACGCCTCCGGCACCCTCGCCGACAGCGGCCCGGAACCGGCCACCGACATCACGGTCTGGCCGCCGCTCGACGCCGAACCGGTCGACCTCACCGGCTTCTACCAGCGGCTCACCGGCGAAGGCCTGGGGTACGGCCCGGCGTTCCGGTGCCTGCGCGCGGCCTGGCGGGCCGGCGGGGACACCGTGTACGCGGAGATCGCCCTGCCGGATCCGGCCACGGCCTCGCTGTTCGGGCTGCACCCGGCACTGTTCGACGCGGCCCTGCACGCCACCGCGCTGTTCACCGCCGACGCGGACCGGGTCACCCTGCCGTTCGCCTGGACCGGCGTCACCCTGTACGCCTCGGGCGCCGCCGCGCTGCGGCTGCGCATGACCCGGCTCGGTGACGACCGGGTCGCCCTGCTGCTCAGCGACTCCGAGAACCGGCCGGTCGCCGCGGTCGAGTCACTCGTCCTGCGCCCCGTCGCGGCCACCGCCGGACGGCCGGAGCCCACCACCGGCGACGACGCCCTGTTCGCGCTCGAATGGATTCCGGCCGCACCGGACGGCGGCCCGGTCCGCGAGACCGTCGTGCACCGCTGCGACGGCGGCACCAGTGTGGCCGCCGTCCACGCCCAGACCACCGCGGCGCTCACCCGGCTGCAGTCCTTCCTCGCCGATGACCGGCCCGGGGCCGGCATCCTCGCGATCGTCACCCGGGGGGCGGTGTCGGTGGCCGGGGAGGACGTCACCGACCTGGCCGGCGCCGCCGTCTGGGGGCTCGCCCGCAGCGCCCAGACGGAGAACCCCGGCCGGATCGTGCTGATCGATCTCGACCCCACCGGCCCGGAACCGGTCCCCGGCGACGAGCCCGCCCCCACCTGGCTCGGCGCGGCCCTGGCCACCGGTCATCCGCAGATCGCGATCCGGTCCGGGACACCGTTCTGCCCGCGCCTGTCCCGGGTGACCGGCGTGCCGTCCGGACCGCCTGCCGGTGGCTTCGGCGACCGGCCCGGCACGGTTCTGGTGACCGGTGGCACCGGCACCCTCGGCGGGCTGGTCTCCCGGCACCTGACCAGCACACACCGGGTGAACAAACTGCTGCTCACCAGCCGTCGCGGCCCCGGAGCCGCGGGCATCGCGGCACTCACCGCCGACCTGGCCGGGCGGGGCGCCGACGTCGAGGTGGTGGCGTGCGACGCCGCCGACCGGTCGGCGCTGGCCGCCGCGCTGGCCGGCCGGACACTCACCGGCGTCGTGCACACCGCGGGTGTCCTGGACGACGCCACCCTCGCCTCGCTGACACCGGAGCGGATGGCCGGGGTGCTGCGGCCCAAGGTCGACGCCGCGGTGAACCTGCACGATCTCACCGCCGGCCACCCGCTCACCGCGTTCGTGCTGTTCTCCTCCGCCGCCGGGGTCACCGGCGGCGGAGGCCAGGGCAACTACGCCGCGGCGAACACCTTCCTGGACGGCCTGGCCGCGCACCGCCGGGCCCGGGGACTGCCCGCACAATCGCTGGCCTGGGGCATGTGGGAGCAGAGCAGCGGCATGACGGGGACACTCAGCGACGCCGACCTGGCCGTCCAGCGCCGCGACGGCGTGGTCCCGCTGGCGACCGGGCACGCCCTGGCGCTGATGGACACCGCGGGCGCGATCGGCACACCGCTGGCGGTGCCGATCGCGCTCGACCTGGCCGGGATGGACCGCTCCGACGTCCCCTACCTGCTGCGTGATCTGGTCCGGGGCCCGGGACGCCGCACCGTCGATCCGGCCGCCGGCCCGGCCGAACCCGCCGAGGCCCTACGGGACCGGCTGGCCCGGCTCCGCCCGGCCCGCCGCGAGCAGACGCTGCTGGACCTGGTCCGGACGCACACCGCGGCCACCCTCGGGTTCGCCGGTGCCGCCGACGTCGACCCGGGGCAGTCGTTCCGGGACATGGGCTTCGACTCCCTCGCCGCCGTCCGGCTGCGCAACGTCCTCGGCGAGGCGGTCGGCGATCGCTTCCCGGCGACGCTCGTGTTCGACCATCCGAACGCGCTCGCGCTCACCCACCACCTGCTGACGGAGATGGGTCTGGCCGATCCGGCGCCGGACCGGGAACCCGAGCCGGCCGGGGACCGGGAACCCGAGGCGGCCGGGGCCGGGGGCGACTTCGAGCAGCGCGCGGCGGAGATCGCCGGCATGAGCCTGGCCGAACTGCTACGGGCCGCCGGCCGCGCCGACGACCCGGCCTGACCCCTCGACGGCGAACGGCCGGAGGTGGGCGATGCCACCTCCGGCCGTTCGCCNCCCCCCCCCCCCCCCCCCCCCCCCCGGGCCCGGCGGGTCCGGTCAGTCCTCGGTCCAGCCGTGCGACCGCGCGATCCGCAGCACGCCGTCGCGGGCCCGGACGATCTGCTCCGCGGTCATCGTCGGCACCGAGGTCAGCAGCGCCTCGGTGATCTCCGCCCGCAGTTCGGCGCCGCGCAGGATGTCGCACAGCTCGTCGTCGGCCGTGCCGCCGGAGAACGAGGCCGGCCGGGCCGCCGGGACCGCCGGGACCGTCAGGGCGGCCGTCTCGATGATCTGCACGTGCGTGGCCTTCAGCCCCCGGTCGCCCTCCGCCGGCACGAACTGCACCCGCGTCCCCTGATTCAGCGACCGTTTGTCGAACGCCAGATCATTGACGTGCAGGAAAACGTCCTCGGTCCCATTGTCGGGAGCCACGAAACCGTACCCGCGAATCTCGTCGAAACGAATGACCTTTCCGGTCATCGTGGAAGTCGCCACCATTGTCCCCTCACCTCATCCGTCCTGCCCACCGACATCTCACCAGGCGTTGTCACCGGTCAGGTTCCGGTCCCCGTTCAACAGTTGTTCCCGATTCCTGACATTCAGCTTCCGGTAGACCCGGGTCAGGTGCTGCTCCACCGTGCTGACGGTGATGAACAGCCGATCGGCGATCTCCCGGTTGCTGTACCCCTGCGTGACCAGAATGGCCACCCGCCGCTCGGACTTGCTCAGCCCCGCGAAGTCGTGCTGATCGACGTTCTGGCCCTCACCCGGCCCGGCCGTATCCCTGGGCTCGCTGGCCGGCGACACCCGGGTCGGCTGCAGGGACTGGCACAGCAACTCGGCACCGCAACTCTTGGCCAGCCGCCACGCCCGCTGCGACGTCTGCCGCGCGACCACCGTCTCACCCATCTCCTGATAGGCGCGGCTCAGGTCGGCGAGCACACCGGCGGCCTCGTGCCAGGCGCCGCTCGCCTCCAGGCAGGTGTACGCGTCCAGGAGCACCGGTGGTTGCTTGCGGATCGGCTGCAACCGGGCCAGGGCGTGCAGGGTCATCCCCCGGGACCGGGTCAGCCCGGTCGGGTGCGCCGCCCGCTGCTTCTCCAGCAACTGTGCCGCGCGGTCCGGGTTGCCCAGCCGCATCCAGGCCTCGGCCGCTCCCAGCCGCCACGGCGCCAGCGTGGGCGTGTCGACCTTCCACCGCTGCATCAGCGTGCCGCAGCCCAGGAAGTCGGTGAGCGCCATGCTCGTCTTGCCGGTCGCCAGGTGGTGCCGGCCCCGCGCGTACAGATAATGCAGCCCGGCCCGGGTCAGGAACAGCGCCTGCGGGGGTTCCGCCGCGAGCAGCTTGACCACCGCCTCGTGGTCGCCCATCGCGGTCAGTGACTCGACCTGCAACGCCACCGCCATGGCGCTTCCGATGTTCCAGCTGCGTCCGGACAACCGGGTGCGCGCCGACTGGGCCTGCTGCACCGCCCTGGGCAGCTGACCGAGCCGCAGCGAGATCAGCGCGCCGACACACTCCAGCAGTCCCAGCTCCGCGGGCGCGTCGTACGTCCGGGAGTCGGCCATGATGGTCTTGTACCACTTGCGGGCCGGTTCCAGCTCGTCGGCGTAACAGAGCGCGGTGAGCGCGGCCGGAAGCCCGTTCAGTTTCCACGGCTCGGGGGAGTGGCTGCTGCGTAGCACCTGCTCGGCCAGGTCGACGGCCTCCTCGTCCGAACCCCGCTCCATGGCGAGTGTCATGGCGAGCAGGGCACGCACGTCCGACGGCGAGGTCGCCGACGGCCGTACCTCGGGCACCGGCCGGCGAGGCCGTTCGAGCAGCCCGGGGAACTCCGCGGACATCAGCTGCCGGGTGCCGTGCAGCGCCGTCCGGGTGCCCTCGTGGTCGTCGTGTTCGTGGTGGACGATCTCCAGGGCGTCGTCGAAGTGGAGGTGGAACATCATCCCCTCGGCCATCCGCAGCGCGTCCCCACCGGGCAGCTTGCCCGCGGTGATCGGCTGTTTCAGCCGCAGGAAGTGCTGGGCCGAATGACCGGGTTTGAGCTGCCACTGGCCCAGGGCGTACCGCGACATCACCGAGACGCGCTCGGTCTCGTCCGAACTGGACTCCCGGGCCAGTTTCAGGCACTTCAGGGCAAGGCTGACCTCGCCCTCCATAAGCGCGTGCTGTGCGGCGTCCTGCAGGACCGGCACGACCCACTCCTCGTGCAGCGGGCCGGAGTTGAGCAGGTGTGCCGCGACGGCCCGGGGCGGGGCCCCGTCGTCGTACAGCAGGGCGGCCGCGCGGTGCCGGAGGTCGGCCAGCTCGTCGTGAGGCATCTCGTGCAGCAGCGCCTGGCCCATGCTGGGATGCCGTAGGCGGGCGTCCACCACACCGATGCTGGTGAGCAGTTCCCGGCAGCGTTCGACCAGTTCCTTGTTGATCCCGCTCAGCTGGCTCAACAACAGGGGGGTGGCCGCGCCGCCCAGCAGCGCCACGCAGCGGGCCACCCGGACCGCGTACGGGCCCAGCCGGTGCACACAGCTGAGGACCTCCTGCTGGAATACCGGCCCGGTGGACAGGTCGTCGGTGAGGCCGGGGTGGATCGCCGAGTCGTCGCCGCAGGTCACCTGGTCCGAGGCGGCGCGCAGGTTGAAGTCCTCGACGAGGGCTTCGACGAGCCGTGGATTGCCCTGGCTCAGCCGATGGACCTCGGTCATGAAGTGCTCGGGCAGGGCGGAGGTGCTCAGGCTCTCCGCCAGCTTCCGGGTCCCCTCGGCGGAGAGCTGGTGCAGCTGGAAACGCCGGACGCTGGTCTGGTGGATGAGGTCGTCGAGGATGCGCGGCGCCGGCTCGTCGAGCAGCAGGGGACCGCGGGTCATCATCAGTGTGACCGACGGCTGGGTCAGCCGCTGGGCCAGGTAGCGCAGGCAGTAGAGCGTGGCCTCGTCGGCGTGCTGGATGTCGTCGACGGTGATCAGCAGACTTCGTTCGGCGGCCAGCTCGGCGACGACCCGGTGGGTGTGCTGGGCGACGGCGGCCAGGCGGTCCTGGATCGTGGTCGAGGGGTGCGGCGGGGCGCCCATCTCCACCGAACCGTCCAGATGGATGCCGCTGGGGATGTCGGCACCGGCGACGCCGTTCTCCAGTTTGTGCGCGTGCAGCCCGTGGAAGAGCTGGGCGAGCCCGCTGAACGGATGGCCGCGGTCGTGCGGCGCGTTGACGACGCTGAGCACCATGCTGCCCGCCATCGACGCCCGGCTGGCCAGAGTGCTGAGGACGGTGGTCTTGCCCACCGCAGTGGATCCGCTGATGGCGGCGACGACACCCCTGTTTCGTGTTGACCGGACCAGTAGTTCGCTGAGATCTGCCAGCAATTTCGAGCGTTCTACGAGCACTGCGGACCTCCCCCGTAGGGTCCTTAATCGCCGTGACGTTAACGGTCATTCGCTGCCATGGTCAAGCGCTGAGTCCAATCCGGACGAAGTGTTTACGTGCATTGACTGGATTGATTGATGATCTCCCAGTCAGCTCTCAGTTTCTCAGTTAGTTCCCAGTTTTTGAGGGTATTTCGCGGGTGCGAACCCTGGTCACTCCGGGTGACCAGGGCGGGCGGTGTTCCGGACAAAGGAATGCCGACGAGGGGTGAATTATCCGATTTTTTGAGTATTCACTCCGCTGATCCGGCGCCGGCGCCGGATCTCGTCGCCATTCCTTCTTCCCCGGTGATGACGACCCACGCCATTCCTTGTGGCAAATGGCTTTCCAATCCGCGGCCGAAGGTAAGGGGTCGGGCTAGGGGGGATCAGGGGTTGGTGACGATTTCACCGCTGCCTATCGTTCGTTCCAAGTAATCGAGGGTGCACCGACACCCCACGCGACCTCTCGACCTGGGGTGGTTTTGCAAACGACTCGACTCCGCGTGGCCTGACATGACCGTGCACAGGACCTTCCCGCCCACGGCCAGAGGCACCGTGCCCTTCCGGCAGTACGCGACCTGGTACCGCGTCACCGGGCACCCGCGAGCCGGCCGGCCCACCCTGGTCGTCGTCCACGGCGGGCCCGGAGCCACCCACGACTACCTGCTCCCTCTGGCCGCTCTCGCCCAACACGGCACCGCCGTGGTGCACTACGACCAGATCGGCAACGGGGGATCGACCCACCTGCCGGACGCCGACCCCGGCTTCTGGACCCCGCAACTCTTCCTCGACGAGCTGGACAACCTGCTCCAGCGACTCGGCGTCGCCGACGACTACGTGCTCCTCGGCCAGTCCTGGGGCGGGATGCTCGCGGCACGGCACGCCTCGCACCGCCCACCCGGACTCCGCGGCCTGGTGATCGCCAACGCCCCCGCCTCGTACCGGCTCTGGCGCGCCGAGATGGACGTCCTGCGCGCGCAGCTCCCGCCCGGAGTCGACGAGACCCTGCGACGCCACGAGGCCGCCGGCACCTTCGACAGCGACGAGTACACCGAGGCGATGCTCGTCTTCTACGGCCGGCACTTCTGCCGCCTCGACCCTCTGCCGGCGCCCCTGATGGCCACCTTCGTCGAGATGAACGCGAACCCGGCCGTCTACCACGCGATGAACGGCCCGAACGAGTTCCACGTCATCGGCAGCCTGCGCGACTGGTCGGTCATCGACGACCTGCCCCACATCAGCGTGCCCACCCTGATCGTCTCCGGCCGCCACGACGAGGCCACCCCGGTCACCGTCCAGCCGTTCCACGACCTCATCCCGAACGCCCGCTGGGAACTCCTCGAGAACTCCAGCCACGCCCCGCAGTTCGAGGAACCGGAACGCTTCGCCGAGGTGCTCGGCGCCTTTCTCGACTCTCTCCGCGCCCCCGGCGCGCCGACCACGAACCCGAACGGAGGCTGACACGGCGATGGATGCCAAGGCCGAAGAGATCATCAAAGCGCTCCGCGGCTCGCTCGTCGAGAACGAGCGTCTGCGCCGAGACATCAAGAGCCTGCGCGCCGCCGCCGACGTCACCTCCGAACCGATCGCCATCATCGGCATGGCCTGCCGATTCCCCGGCGGCGTCACCACCGCCGAAGAGCTGTGGACCCTCGTCGACCAGGGCCGCGACGCCATCGGCCCGTTCCCGGCCGACCGCGGCTGGAATCCGGACACCTTCTACGACCCCGAGCCGGGCACGCCCGGCAAGAGCTACGTCCGCCAGGGCGGCTTCCTGTACGACGCCGGCCGGTTCGATCCCGAGTTCTTCCGGATCAGCCCCCGCGAAGCCCGGACCATGGACCCCCAACAGCGACTCCTCCTGGAGATCACCTGGGAGGTGATCGAACGCGCGGGCATCGACCCGAACACCCTGCGCGGCAGCCGCACCGGCGTCTTCGCCGGATCCATGTACCACGACTACGGCGCGACGAGCAGCGACGGCAGCCTCGTCTCCGGCCGCGTCGCCTACACCCTCGGCCTCGAAGGCCCCGCCGTCACCGTGGACACCGCCTGCTCCTCCTCCCTGGTCGCCCTCCAATGGGCGTCACACGCCCTGCGCACCGGAGAATGCGGACTGGCCCTCGCCGGCGGCATCAGCGTCATGGCCACACCCGAGACGTTCATCGAGTTCAGCGAACAACGCGGCCTCTCACCCGACGGACGCTGCCGCTCCTTCGCCGCCGCCGCCGACGGCACCGGCTGGGCCGAAGGCGCCGGAATCCTGCTGCTGGAACGCCTCTCGGACGCCCGCCGCAACGGCCACCCGGTGCTCGCGCTGATCCGCGGCTCGGCCGTCAACCAGGACGGCGCGTCCAACGGGCTGACCGCGCCGAGCGGCCCGGCCCAGCGCCGGGTGATCCGGGAGGCCCTGGCCGGCGCCGGACTGACCGCGGCCGACATCGACGCGGTCGAGGCACACGGCACCGGCACCACCCTGGGCGACCCGATCGAGGCCCAGGCCCTGCTGGCCACCTACGGCCAGGAACACGGCGCGGACCGGCCCCTGCTGCTCGGCTCGATCAAGGCGAACATCGGCCACACCCAGGCGGCCGCCGGAGTCGCCGGCATCATCAAGATGGTCGAGGCCATGCGCCACGGCCGGCTGCCCCGGACCCTCCACGTCGACGCGCCGACACCACAGGTGGACTGGGAGTCCGGGCACGTGCGCCTGCTCACCGAGGCCACCCCCTGGCCCGAATCCGGCCGCCCGCGCCGGGCCGCCGTCTCCTCCTTCGGAGTCAGCGGCACCAACGCGCACGTCATCCTGGAAGAGGCCCCCGAAACCGCCGAGACGACCACCCCCGCCGGTACGCCGCCGGTGCTGGCCGCGGACCTGCCGGCGTGGCTGGTCTCCGGCCGTACCGGGGCGGCCCTGGCGGAGCAGGCCGGCCGGCTGCGCGAGCACGTGGTGGCCCGGCCGGAACTCGCGGCCGGGGATGTCGCGTGGTCGCTGGCGACGACCCGGTCGGCGTTCGATCACCGTGCGGTGGTCGTCGGTGCCGGCCGTGACGAGTTGCTGGCCGGTCTGGCATCGGTGGCCACCGGGCAGCCCGCCGCCGGCGTGGTGACCGGCGCGGTCACCTCGGGCGCTGCCGGGAGCACCGTCTTCGTGTTCCCGGGTCAGGGCTCGCAGTGGATCGGGATGGGCCGGGAGTTGGCGGAGTCGTCGCCGGTGTTCGCGGCGCGGTTGGCTGAGTGTGGGGCGGCTTTGGAGCCGTTCGTGGACTGGCGACTGGATGACGTACTGGCTGGTCGTCATGGTTTTGAGTCCGCTGACGTGGTCCAGCCGGCACTTTGGGCGGTGATGGTTTCCCTCGCCGCGGTGTGGCGTGCCGCCGGTGTCGAGCCAGATGCCGTAGTGGGTCATTCGCAGGGTGAGATCGCCGCAGCTGCGGTGGCGGGGATCCTTTCGTTGGAGGACGCGGCCAAGGTTGTCGCTTTGCGCAGCCGGGCTTTGACGGCTCTGGCGGGTCATGGCGGGATGCTGTCGATCGCGGAGTCGGTGGACGCGGTCCGGGGCAGGATCGCCTCCTTTGGTGATCTTCTGTCGATCGCGGCGGTGAATGGTCCGTCGGCGACGGTGGTGTCGGGTGAGCCTTCGGCGTTGCGGGAGCTTGAGACCGCCTGCGGTGATGCGGTGCGGACCCGGTTGATCCCGGTGGATTACGCGTCGCATGGTCCGCAGGTCGAGCAGCTGCGGGACGAGATCCTGACCGTGCTGGACGGGATCGTGCCTGGCCCGGCGGAGATCCCGATGGTGTCGGCGCTGAGCGGAGACTGGCTGGCCGGTCCGGAACTGGATGCCGGCTACTGGTACTCCTCGCTGCGGGAGACCGTAGAGTTCGACAGGGCTGTGAGGGTGCTGACCGATTCCGGTCACGGCGTCTTCGTTGAGGTCTCCCCGCATCCCGTCTTGATCCAGGCTGTCGACGCCGCTGTCACGGTGGGCAGTCTTCGTCGTGATGACGGTGGCGCGCGGCGTCTGATGGCGTCGTTCGCTGAGGCGTTCGTCAACGGCGTCGCCGTCGACTGGTCGTTGGTGCTGGGCGGGGGGAGAACGGTCGGTCTACCGACGTACGCGTTCCAGCGACGCCATTTCTGGACCGAGGCACGACAGGCCGCCGCGCCGGCCACCCGCACCCTGGACGACTGGCGCTACCGCGTCACCTGGCAGCCGATGGACCTCGGCCCGGCCACACCCGCGCTCTCCGGAACCTGGCTGCTGCTGGGCGACACACCCGAGACACCCGCGATCGCCGGCGCGCTGACCCGTGCCGGCGCCACGATCGTCACCGCGGCGGGCCCCGGCGACCTCGACGAATCCGTGCTGGCGACCGCTACCGGCGTGCTGTCGTTGCTGGCTCTGGACGAGACCCCGGATCCCGGCCACCCGTGGGTGCCGAGCGGCACGGCGACGACGCTCGACCTCGTCCACGCGCTGCACCGGGCATCCTCCACCGCGCCCCTCTGGCTGCTGACACGAGGCGCCGTGCGCAGTGGCGACGGCGACGGCACGGCGATCAGCCCGGCGCAGAGCGCGGTGTGGGGACTGGGCCGGGCCGTCGGGCTGGAACACCCCGAGTTCTGGGGTGGGCTGATCGACCTGCCCACCGAGTTCGACGCACGGACCGGTAGCCGGCTGACCGCCGTCCTCGCGCGCGGGCACCACGAGGACCAGATCGCGCTGCGGGAACCCGGCGCGCTGGTCCGGCGCCTGATCCGGGCCGAGGCCGCGCCGGCTACCGAACGTCAGCGGTGGTCACCCCGCGGGACGGTACTGCTGACCGGCGCCACCGGATCCGTCGGTGCGTACGTGGCGAGGTGGCTCGCCGAACAGGACACCCCCCGACTCGTGCTGACCTCCCGGTCCGGCCCGTCCGCCCCCGGTGCGGCCGGCCTGGCGGCATCGATCGCGCACGCCGGCACCGATGTCGAGCTGATCAGCTGCGACCTCGGTGTGTACGAGCAGGTGGCCGGGATGGTGTCCGGGATCGGGGAGACCGGGCCCGGACTGTCGACGGTGATCCACGCCGCCACCCTCGCATCGCTGGCCCGGGTGGAGGACACCAGCCGTGCGGACCTGGCCGACGCGATGGGCGCCAAGGCCGCCGGGGCCGTACATCTCGATCAGGCCACCGCCGGTATCGATGTCGACGAGTTCGTGCTGTTCTCGTCGATCTCGGCGACCTGGGGCAGTAACGATCACGGCGCCTACGCCGCGGGTAACGCCTTCCTGGACGGGTTCGCCGAGCAGCGCCGGGCGAGGGGTCTGCCCGCGACGTCCATCGCCTGGGGTGTCTGGAACTCCCAGGACTGGGCCGCCGTCGACGCGACGATGGACCAGGCGCCCGGCCGGGTGACCCCGAGCAGCCTGCTGCGGCAGGGCATGAACTTCATGAACACCGACAAGGCGCTGGCGGCCCTGGGGCGGATCCTCACCCAGGACGAGACGTTCATCGCGGTCGCCGACGTGGAATGGGCGAAGTTCGCTCCGGTGTTCCGCGCGGCCCGTCCGCGTCCACTGCTGGACACGATTCCCGAGGTACGGGAGACGGATAGCGCTGTCGCGGAGCCGGAGAACCGCGGCGAGTACGCGTCCCGGCTGGCCACGATGCCGGCGGCCGAACAGCGGCGTACGGTGATCGAGTTGGTGCGCTCGCTGGCGGCGGCCGTCCTGGGGCACGAATCTGCCGCGGAAGTGCCGGCCGACCGCGCGTTCCGGCACGTCGGTTTCGACTCGCTGACCGCCGTCGAGCTGCGGGGCCGATTGAACACCGCGACCGGGGTACGGCTACCGGCCACCGTCGTCTTCGACTACCCCAATCCGACGGCTCTGGCCGAGGAGATCCTGACCCGGCTGCTGGGTGCCACCTCGCGACAGGTCACGTCGGTGACCGCGGCTGCCCCGTCGGAGCCGATCGCGATCGTGGGCATGGCGTGCCGGTATCCGGGTGGGGTGAGCACTCCGGAGGAGTTGTGGGACCTGCTCGTCGCGGGTGGTGACGCGATCTCGGGTTTCCCGGCGGATCGTGGCTGGGACGCGGCGGCGCTGTTCGACGCCGATCCGGATGTCGAGGGCTCGACGTATGTGACCGAGGGCGGCTTCGTCACCGGGGCCGCGGAATTCGATGCGGAGTTCTTCGGGATCAGCCCGCGTGAGGCCTTGGCGATGGATCCGCAGCAGCGGTTGCTGTTGGAGACGTCGTGGGAGGCGATCGAGCGGTCGGGTATCGATCCGGCTTCGTTGAAGGGGTCCGGCACCGGGGTGTTCGTGGGTGCCACCACGTCTGATTACGCCGCGGCTGTGGGTGGGGAGCCGGACGTTCAGGCGCATCTGATCACCGGAAGCGCGTTGAGTGTGCTGTCCGGCCGGATCTCGTACACCCTGGGTCTGGTCGGTCCGGCGGTGTCGGTGGACACCGCCTGTTCCTCGTCTCTTGTCGCGTTGCATCAGGCGGTGTCGGCGCTGCGTGGTGGCGAGTGTTCGATGGCGCTGGCCGGCGGTGTGATGGTGATGGCCGATCCGAGCGAGTTCGTCGGCTTCTCGCGGTTGCGGGCGTTGTCGTCGGATGGCCGTTGCCGGGCGTTCGGTGATGGTGCGGACGGCATGGGCATGGCCGAGGGTGCCGGCATGGTGATGCTGGAGCGGCTCTCCGACGCGCAGCGCAACGGTCATGAGGTTCTCGCTGTCATTCGGGGTAGCGCGGTCAATCAGGATGGTGCGTCGAACGGGCTGTCGGCGCCGAACGGTCCGTCGCAGCAGCGTGTGATCCGTGCGGCTCTGGCGAACGCGCAGGTGAACGCTGCTGATGTGGATGTGGTGGAGGCGCACGGCACCGGCACCGCGTTGGGTGATCCGATCGAGGCGGGTGCTCTGCTGGCCACGTACGGTCAGGAGAAGTCTGCCGATCGGCCGTTGTGGCTGGGGTCGATCAAGTCCAATATCGGTCATGCGCAGCAGGCGGCGGGTGTCGCTGGTGTGATCAAGATGGTGATGGCGCTGCAGAACCGGAAACTGCCGCGCACTCTGTACGCCGAGACGCCGTCGTCACATGTCGACTGGTCGTCGGGCAGTGTCGAGTTGTTGTCGCAGGCTCGGGAGTGGCCGGCTGGTGATCGGCCCCGGCGTGCTGGTGTGTCGGCGTTCGGGATCAGTGGCACCAACGCGCACATGATCCTGGAAGAGGCACCGTCTACCGTCGAGGTGTCGGCTCCGGTTGTGGTGCCGTCAGTTCTCACGGCGGGTGTTCCGGTGTGGCCGATCTCCGGTCGGACGGCGGTGGCGCTTGCGGAGCNACTGCCTGCTGAGGATGTGGCGTGGTCGCTGGCGACATCGCGGTCGGTGTTCGATCACCGTGCGGTGGTGATCGGTGCGGATCCCGATGGTTTGGTGTCGGTGGCGACGGGTCAGCCGGCTGCCGGTGTGGTGACCGGTCAGGTCGTTCCGGGTGGTGTCGGGCGGACGGTGTTCGTCTTCCCCGGCCAGGGCTCGCAGTGGATCGGGATGGGCCGGGAGCTGGCTGGGGAGTCGCCGGTGTTCGCGGCGCGGTTGGCCGAGTGTGCGGCGGCCCTG
>NZ_JBNZCE010000044.1:77636-115745 GCF_050589265.1 Actinoplanes sp. G11-F43 | reverse complement strand
CGCGGCACACAAACCCCAAACCCACACCGCGTGCCGCACAGCGGTCCGAAACGCACCACAGCGCGGCACACAAACCCCAAACCCACACCGCGTGCCGCGTAGCGGCGCGGAACGCACCGCAACGCGGCACACAAACCCCAAACCCACACCGCGTGCCGCGTAGCGGCGCGGAGCGGACCGCGGCGCGGCAGGCGAACCGACGGCCCGCACCGCGTGCCGCGTAGCGGCGCGTTGGGGTGGGGGGAACGGACGCATTCGCCCGGCGGGCGCGGGTCGGCCGGGAGGGGACGCCTGCCTCGCGAGGACGAGGCGGGACGCGATGTCCGGCGAAGGGGCCGTGGAGCGTACCCCCGGAAGAGTTTCTGTCAGGCGGCCGTGTGGAGCGCCCTCTCGTGCTCGAGGCTCAGGGCGGTGGCGGCGCACGCGTCGTGGTGGCGGGTGTCGACGAGTTCGACGGTGTCGTCGGGGCGGATGCGCTTGGGCAGGGCGCCGAAGCGCTCGCTGCGCTGACGTGCGGAAACAGCCTCGGCTTGGTTGTTCATAAGCAGATGATGCGCCTGCCGGAGGGCTCCGCGCCAGCCCTCTTCTTGGCAGATTGCGCCGCAGGGGTTTTCATTTAGGAAAGTTTATTTAAACTCATGTCACAAGTGTCGATCGATGTTCATCGCTTGAAGGAGTGACATGCGCAAACTTCTCGCCCTGCTCGCGGTCGCCGTAGTGGGAGCCGCCGGATCGCTCCTGGTCGCGTCACCCGCCGCGGCACACGGTTACATCTCCTCGCCGCCCAGCCGGCAGGCCAACTGCGCGAGCGGCGCGGTCTCCGGCTGCGGTGACATCGTCTACGAGCCGCAGAGCGTCGAGGCGCCCAAGGGCTCGATGCAGTGCAACGGCGGCGGCAGCCGGTTCGGCGTCCTCAACGACACCTCGCGGAACTGGCCGGCCGCGACGGTCGGCACCAGCGTCACCTTCAACTGGGTGCTGACCGCCCGGCACGCGACCTCCACCTGGGAGTACTTCATCGGCAACACCCGGATCGCCTCGTTCAACGACGGCGGCGCGCAGCCCGGGGCCACCAAGTCGCACACCGTGAGCCTGGCCGGGTACAGCGGCCGGCAGACCGTGCTGGCCCGGTGGAACGTCGCCGACACCGTGATGGCGTTCTACTCGTGCGTCGACGTCAACATCGGTGGCGGCGGCACCACTCCCCCGCCGACCGGCTCGTGCTCGGCCGCCGCGTGGAACAGCGGCACGGCCTACGTGGGCGGAACCGTGGTCAAGCACAACAGCCGGCAGTGGAAGGCCAAGTGGTGGACGCAGGGCGAGACGCCCGGATCCGCCGACGTGTGGGTGGACCAGGGCGCCTGCTGACCAGGCAGGGAGATCCCGGGGAGCGCGGGGCTTCCCGGGATCTCACTGTGGCGAGGACGTCAGAACGCGGCCAGGACCGAACCCTGGTACTTGTCCTCGATGAACTTCTTGACCTCGGCGGAGTGCAGCAGCTTCTCCAGCTTGACGACCCGCTCGTCGGCCTCGTCGCCGGCCCGGACGACGACCAGGTTGGCGTACGGGTTGTCGTCCCCGGTCTCCAGCGCCAGCGAGTCGGTCGACGGCTTGAGACCGGTCTCGATCGCGTAGTTGCCGTTGATCACCGAGATAGCGGTGTCCTCCAGGCTGCGCGGGAGCTGGGCCGCTTCGAGGGCCTTGAACTGCAGGTTCTTCGGGTTGGTGGCGATGTCCTGCTCGGTCGCCTTGACGCCGACGCCGTCCTTGAGGGTGATCAGGCCGTTCTTGGCGAGCAGGTTGAGCGAGCGGCCCGAGTTGGACGGGTCGTTCGGGATCGCCACGACGCCACCGTCCGGCACCTCGGCGAGCGACTTGACGGTCTTGGAGTAGACGCCGAGCGGCTCGATGTGCACCGGCTTGAGCGCGGTGAACTTGTAGCCCTTGGCGGCGACCTCCTCGTCCAGGTAGGGGATGTGCTGGAAGTAGTTGGCGTCCAGCTGCTTCTCGCTGAGGGCCACGTTCGGCTGGATGTAGTCGTTGAACTCGACGATCTCGATCTTCAGGCCCTCGGCGGCGGCCAGGTTGTCCGCGACGTACTTCAGGATCTCGCCGTGCGGGACGGGGCTGACGCCGACCTTGAGGGTGCCGTCGCCGGAAGCGGCCGTGTCGTCGGACGAGCCGCAAGCGGCCAGTCCCAGGGTGAGGGTTGCGGCGGCCAGGACGGCGGCGAAGGAGCGGCGGCGCATTTCTTTACCTTTCAGTTCCATGGGACTAGCAGGAAATCGGACGGACCCGTACAGCAGTGGGCCCGCGGGGTCTCAGCGGTGTGACAACCGGCGGACGAGCAGGTCACCGACCATCTGGACGAGCTGGACGAAGACCACCAGGGCGACCACCGTGGCGATCATGACCTCGGTCTCGAAACGCTGGTAGCCGTAGCGGATGGCCAGGTCACCCAGGCCACCGCCGCCGACCACACCGGCCATCGCCGAGTAGCCGACCAGCGCGATGACGGTGATCGTCAGACCGGCGACCAGGCCCGGCAGCGACTCGCGCAGCAGCACCTTGCCGACGATCTGGGTGCGGGTGGCGCCCATCGCGGTGGCCGCGGCGACCACGTCACCGGGCACCTCCCGCAGCGCCGACTCGACGATCCGGGCGAAGAACGGGATGGCGCCGATGGTCAGCGGCACGATCGCCGCGTCGGTGCCGATCGACGTGCCGACGATCGCCCGGGTGAACGGGATCACCGCCACCAGCAGGATGATGAACGGCAGCGACCGGCCCACGTTGACGATCAGGCCGAGCACCGCGTTCAGCGGCGGGATCGGCAGCAGGCCACCCCGGTCGGTGAGCACCAGCAGCACCCCGACGAGCAGGCCGCCGACCGCGGTGATCAGCGCCGAGACGCCGACCATCCAGGCGGTCTCCTGGAAACCCAGGTTGAGCAGTTCGAGGACTTCGGACCAGGTCATCGGGTGACTCCGCGCTTGCGCAAGTGATCCAGGGCGCCCTGGTTGTCCGCGGGCGTGCCGGGCAGGGCGATCCGCAGCCGGCCGGCCCGGGTCGCGGCCAGCGTCTCCACCGAACCGGCCAGGATCCGGACGTCGGTCTCGAAGCGCCGGGCCAGATCCGCGATGATCGGCTCGTCCGCGTCGTCACCGCTGACCGTGATGTCGACGACGGTGGTGCCGGCGGTGTCCTCCCGCTCGCCCAGCGGGAACAGGTCGCGGGCCAGCTCCGACTCCGGCCGCTTGAGCAGCTCGGCGATCGAGCCGGACTCGACGAACCGGCCGTCCCGCATCACCGCGGCCGACGTGCAGATCCGTTTCACCACGGTCATCTCGTGGGTGATCAGCAGGACGGTCAGGCCCAGCCTCCTGTTGAGGTCGAGCAGCAGCCGCAGGATCGACTCGGTGGTCTCCGGGTCGAGCGCCGAGGTGGCCTCGTCGGAGAGCAGCACCTTGGGCCGGGCGGCGAGCGCCCGGGCGATCCCGACCCGTTGTTTCTGGCCACCGGACAACTGAGCGGGGTACGCGTCCGCCCGGTCCGCCAGCCCGACCAGGTCGAGCAGCTCGGCGACCCGGGCCCGGCGCTCGGCCCGTGGGGTGCCGGTGACCTCCAGCGCGAACGCCACGTTGCCGGCCACCGTGCGCGAGGACAGCAGCGCGAAGTGCTGGTGGATCATGCCGATGCCGTGCCGGGCGAGCCGCAAGTCCTTGCGGCGCAGGCGGGTCAGGTCACGCCCGTCGACCGAGACGGTGCCCTCGTCGGGCCGCTCCAGCATGTTGACGCAGCGCAGCAGCGTGCTCTTGCCGGCACCGCTCTGCCCCAGGACGCCGAAGACCTCGCCTTCGCCGACGCGGAGGTCCACGCCGTCGACCGCCACGACGGCCCGTTTCCTGGAGCGGTACGTCTTGCGAAGCCCGCTTATTTCGATCACGTGAACACCCTGGTCAGCAGTTGTGACGAGCGTCGCAAAACATACTGCCCCAGTGGGTTTTGCGCCGAAGCCCAACCTAGCCCCTGTTACCGGTGGAAGCCACCGGGTGTAACGACCCTCACGACTTCCGTAACGATCATGTATCCCGATGCCCGGCCTCGTGCACCAGCACCGCCACCTGGACCCGGTTCGCGCACTCCAGTTTGTCCAGCACCCGGGACACGTAGGCCTTCACCGTCGGCACGCTCATGTGCAGGTCGGCGCCGATCCGGGCGTTGGACGCCCCGGTCGCCACCGCGTCGGCCACCTGGCGCTCCCGCTCCGACAGCCGGCCCAGCACGGCCAGCGCCCGGGTGCGCGGCGCGGGCTCGGCCGGCTCGTCCCGGCCGATCGCGAACTCGATCAGGCGGGGCAGCACCGCCGGGGCCAGGATCGACTCGCCGGCGGCGGCCCGGCGGACCGCGCTCAGGATCTCGATGGGCGCGATGTCCTTGAGCAGGAAGCCGTTGGCCCCCAGCCGCAGCGCCCCGAGCAGGTTGGCGTCGGTGTCGAAGGTGGTCAGCACGATGATCGCCGGCGCCGGCCCGGCACGGCGCAGCTCCTCGGTGGCGGCCAGCCCGTCCATCCGGGGCATCCGCACGTCCATCAGGACCACGTCGGGTTTCAGCTCGCGGGCCATCGCGACGGCCTGGGCGCCGTCGCCGGCCTCGCCGACCACCTGGATCGCCGGGTCCGCGCCGAGCACCAGGGACAGTCCGACCCGGACCAGCGGGTCGTCGTCGGCGATCAGGACGCGGACGGTGGGGTCGGCCATGGCAACCAGGCTTCCAGATCGAAGGTGAGACCGGTCCGCGGGTCGCCGTGCACACCGTGCCGCAGCCGCCCGTCGATCAGGTCGACCCGCTCGGCCAGCCCGATCAGCCCGGACCCGGAGCCCGGCAGCGCCCGGCGCGGCCCGGTCCGCAGCGGGTTGGAGACGCGCACCCGCAGGCCCTCGCCGGGCGCGCCGTCCAGCAGCACGGTGACCGGCTCGTCCGGGGCGTGTTTGGCCGCGTTGGTCAGGCCCTCCTGGACCAGGCGGTAGACGGTGCGGCCCAGCGAGGCCCCGGCCGGGCGGCTGTCGAGACGGTCGGTGACGGTCACCGGCAGTCCGGCCCGCTCGGCGTCGGCGACCAGCTCGGGCAGGTGGCTCAGATCGGGCTGCGGGCGCCGGGCGTCGGCCGGGCCGGCCCGCAGCACGCCGAGGATCTCCCGCAGGTCCTCCAGGGCCTGGTGGGCGCTGTCCCGGATGGTCTCGGCGGCCTCGGCGACCTCGTCCGGCGTCAGGTCGGGACGGATGTGCAGGGCGCCGGCGTGCAGGCTGACCATGGAGATGCGATGGGCCAGCGAGTCGTGCATCTCGCGGGCGATCCGCTCCCGTTCCCGGGCGCGCAGCGTGTCGTCGCGCAGCCGGGCCTCCTCCTCGGCGCGGGCGGCCCGCTCGCGCAGCGACGCGATCAGCTCGCGCCGGGAGCGGGCGGCGACGCCCACCGCGACGGTGGTGGCCAGCAGCGCCACGTTGAGCATCAGGGCCACCAGCGGCGGGACGGCCGGATCGGGATAGAGGTACGCGTAGGCGACGCCGCCGGCGAAGTTCACCACCGTGATCACCACGACCGGGCGGCCCCGGCGCAGTGAGACCACCGTGAAGAGGGCGATCAGCCCGGCCAGCCCGGCCGCGTCGTTGACCACCGAGGCGGCCGCCAGGAACAGCGCGACCGGCATCGGATGGCTGCGCCGCCACCACAGTGCCAGGCAGAGCACACACCCGCTCACGTAGATCAGGAAGGTGGTGTCGTCGTCGAAGCCCTGGATCTCGGCGGCCTCGCCGAGCAGCAGCAGCCCGCCGAACCAGGACGCCAGGATCGCCGTCACGTCCCAGGCCCGGCCGCGGTCCGGCCGGCCGGCCGCGGTCATGAGCGCACCAGAGGCCGCCAGTGCTGACGGTCGCCGTCGTCACGGACCGCATAGCCCAGCTTCTCCAGAGAGGCGCGCAGCTCCGCGGACTCCTTGCCGGCCTTCTTCCGCAGCGCCACGGCACGAGCTGACAGGACGGCCTCGACAGCGACCGGCAGCTCGCCGGACTCCGGCACCCACGGCTGGTACAGGTCGGTGAACGGATCGCCGTCGCGCCAGGGGTAGCCGTGATCCGTGAAGGCCCGCTCCAGCATCGCCGCCTCGGCCCGCGGCTCACCGTGGAACATCTGGCGCGAGTCGGGATCCAGGATGATCAGCCGATCGCCGGTCATGAACACGAAGTCGATCACCGGACGGGGCACGGTGACCGACTCGTCCCCGGTCTCCAGCAGCACCTCGTCGGCCGCGATGGTGACCCGGGTGAGCCGGCGCGTGATCTCCACACTGGCCAGCGCGCCGAGCAACGCGAAGATGCCCGCCTGGACCGCGATCTTCCACCACGTGTCGACCTCGGCGATCACCCGCCAGACCACGCCCAGCACCGGGAAACCGATCCCGTCGAGCCAGCGGGCCAGGAACGGCACCAGCACGGCCAGCAGGATCCCGGCGGTGGCCGGGCCGGCCGTCACGAGCAGCCGGGTCCCTGGGGAGAACGTGAGGACGGTGACCTCGCGCCGGGGTGAGTTCATGCCGTCACGCTATGCCAGGGCGGATCCGGGCGGACAGTGGGCGAAAGTCGACGGCCCGAGACTTTGGTATATCTCAGGACTCCGGGACGGCCAGCGCGATGGTGAGCGCCAGCACCCAGCGCGGATCCCGGAGCCGGTCACCGTACAGCTCCCGGAGCCGGGCCATCCGGTAGCGGACCGTCTGCGGGTGCACGAACAGCTCCGCCGCGACGTCCTCGCGCCGGCCCTGGTGCACCAGCCAGCTGCGCATCGTCTCGACCAGCTTGGCGGCGGCCGCGCCCCGCTCCCCGTCGAGCGGGGCCAGCGCCCAGGCCCGTAGATCAGCCAGGGCGCTCGGGTCGGCGGTCACCACCACGGCGGCCAGATGATCCTCGGTGTCGACCACCGCGCCGTCGTCGGGCGGGGCCAGCCGGTGCACCCGGATCGCCCGGTCCAGCGAGCTCTTCGCCTCGGTCCACGGCCGGGCCGGGCCGATCACCACGTGGTGGCCGGTGAGCAGGCGGTGCAGGGTCGGCCGGGAGGCGCCCTGCGGGTCCGGGACCAGCAGCACCGTGGTCCCGGGCAGGTCCGGGACGGCGTCGGCGGCCTGCAGGGTGCGCGGGTCGAGCAGGTCGATCACCCAGCGGGCCGCGCGCTCCGGCAGGATCAGCGCGGTCAGCGTCTGCGGCGGCGCCCACTCGGCCTGCTCGGCCAGGCCCTGCACCACGTGCGCGGGCTCGCCGGCGATCAGCGCCTGCCCCAGCTCCTGGAGGCGGCGCAGCCGGATCCGGCCGGAGGCGGCCAGCTCGTCGGCGTGCCCGGCGACACTGGCCGCGGACAGCTCGTCGATGTAGGCGAAGACCAGCTCGGCGAAGTCGGCGATGGTGGCGGCCGGCTGCCCGGCCCGGACGCTGATCGCGGCCAGCTCCCGCCAGGCCACCCGGGCGCCCACCCGGTACGCCGCGAGCAGCGCGTCCAGGCTGCGACCGTTGCGGGCCTCGCCCCGGCCGAGCGCGTAGGCCGCCTCCACCGCGGACGCCATCGGGGTGCCCGGGTCGGCGCCGGGACGCGACACCAGGTTGAGGAAGGCGCCCAGGGCGGCCCGGACCGCCCGCGCGATCTTGAGCCCGAGTTCGCCGGCGAAGGGTTCCGCGTACGCCGGGACCTCCTTGATGATCGCCGCGATGGTCGACGCGGACACCGCCGCCAGCCCGTGCCGGAGCGGATCGACGACCTCGACCGGCAGGCGGTAGGACCCGATGTCGCGCAGCGATGGTTTCACGCGAACTCCTTAGCACAATCCGTCCGACTCTTGTCCCCAGCGAACAATTATGCTCGCCTCGATTCACTTCTGCTGGTCAGGACTTTGCCTCTGTGAAGCAGCAGTCTTGAGATGTGCCTGTTACACAGACATTGCGCGACGGCGCGTGGCGAGTTGTCGAGCTGATCTCCACTCCGGTGGTGCCGGCCGACTACCTCGACGTGATCGCACCCCTGCGCAACCCCACCGTCCTGCGCGCCCGGATCGAGTCGGTGCGCCCCGAGACCGCGACCGCGGTCACTCTGGAGCTGCGCCCGGGGCGTGGCTGGGAGCCGCACGAGCCCGGCCAGTACATCCGGCTCGGTGTGGACATCGACGGCGTCCGGCTGTGGCGCGCCTACTCGGTGAGCAGCGCGGCCGCCCGCCGCGACGGCCGGTTCACCGTCACGGTCAACGCGGTCCAGGACGGTGTGGTCAGCTCGTATCTGCGCTACCGGGCCCGCAAGGGCGAGATCGTGCACCTGGATCTGCCGTCCGGCGACTTCGTCCTGCCGGCACAGCGCCCGGCGAAGGCGCTGTTCATCACCGCGGGCAGCGGCATCACCCCGGTGATGGGCATGCTGCGCAGCTGCCTGCCGGAGATGTCCGACGTGGTGGTGGTGCACTCCGCGAAGACCGCCGAGGACGTGGTGTTCGGCGAGGAGCTGCGGGCGCTGGCCGCCGACGGCCGGATCCGGCTGATCGAGCGGCACACCCGCGCCGACGGGCGGCTCAAGCCGGCCGGGATCGCCGAGCTGGTGCCCGACCTGCTGGAGCGGGAGACCTGGGCGTGCGGCCCGGCCGAGCTGCTGGACGACCTGCAGGAGCACTGGGCCGACGCGGGCGCCGCCGAGCGCCTGCACGTCGAGCGGTTCCGCCCGACCGTGCTGGTCGCCGGGGACGGCGGCACGGTCACCTTCGAGAAGTCCGGGGTGAGCGCCGAGGTGCCCGGGGGCACCACCATCCTCGACGCCGGCGAGGCCGCCGGGCAGCTGATGCAGTCCGGCTGCCGGATGGGCATCTGTTACAAGTGCGTGCTGCCGATGCGTGAGGGCATCGTGCGCGACGTCCGGGACGGCACCATCACCACCGCCACCGAGGTGGACGGCGACAACGTCCTGATCCAGACCTGTGTGAACACCGCCGCCGGCCCCTGCCGGTTCGACGCCTGAAACGACGACATCTACAGCTAGGAAGTGCCGTGACGACGCTGCAGCGCAAGGAATCCAACCCGATCGCCCACCTCACCCCCGAGGACATCGAGAGCATCGGCCGCGAGCTCGACGCGATCCGCGACGAGTTCCTGGCCGCCCGCGGGGAGAAGGACGCAGCGCACATCCGCCGGATGATCAAGATCCAGCGGCGCCTGGAGCTGGCCAGCCGGGCCACCCTGATGCTGTCGGTCTTCCCGCCCGCGTGGATCCTCGGCACGGTCGGCCTGTCGATCGCCAAGATCCTCGAGAACATGGAGATCGGGCACAACATCCTGCACGGCCAGTACGACTTCATGCGCGACCCGAAGATCCACTCCACCACCTGGGAGTGGGACCACGCGTCGCCGGCCGAGCAGTGGAAGCACTCGCACAACGAGCTGCACCACAAGTACACCAACGTGGTCGGCCGGGACAACGACCTCGGCTACGGCATCATGCGCGTCGACGAGCAGCAGCGCTGGACCAAGGCGCACCTGGGCCAGCCGTTCTACAACCTGATCAACGCGATCCTCTTCGAGTACGGCATCGCCGCGTACGACCTGGAGCTGGGCCGCAACCTGAAGACCAAGAAGCGCCGCGACAACCCCGAGTTCCGGGCCCGGCTGCGCGCCGTCGGCCGCAAGATCCGCAAGCAGGCCACCAAGGACTACCTGGTGCAGCCGGCCCTGACCATCCCGGCCGGCCTGGCCGTCGGCAACCCGGTCGGCGCCTTCTTCGGCACCATGGCGGCCACCGCGATCGCCAACGTGGTCCGCAACCTGTGGGCCCACTCGGTGATCATCTGCGGTCACTTCCCGAAGGGCGTCGAGACCTTCGAGCGCACCTCGATCACCGGCGAGACCCGCGGCGAGTGGTACCTGCGCCAGATGCTCGGCTCGGCCAACATCTCCGGCGGCAAGCTGATGCACATCATGACCGGCAACCTGTCGCACCAGATCGAGCACCACCTCTTCCCCGACCTGCCGTCCAGCCAGTACGCGCAGATCGCCCCGAAGGTGAAGGCGCTCTTCGACAAGTACGACCTGAAGTACGTCTCCGGCCCGATGATCGTGCAGGTCGCCTCGGCCTGGGCCAAGGTCATCCGCCTGGCGCTGCCGAACCGCGAGCCGGCCCGCGAGATCGACCACTCGATCCCGCCGCGCCACCCGGCCGAGGTCGCCGCCTGATCCGCACGCCGACGGCCCGTCCGAGTCCCCTCAGGCGGGCCGCAGGTAGTCCAGCTCGGCGAACGCGTCGCGATAGGCGCTGATCAGACGGCGGGCGGTCGTCTCCGGGCCGACCAGGGGATGCGCCTTCATAGCGCGTACGGCGGCGAGCTCGGATTCTGATGTCACCGCCTCCAGGATGTGACGCTCGGCCTCCTTGACGGCCCGCACCAGACCCGTGCCGTGGGCCGGGAACTCCCCGATGGCCCGCGGCTTCGCACCGTTCCCGTCGACCGTGCAGGGGATCTCGACCACCGCGTCGCCGTCCAGCACACCGATCCGGCCGCGATTGCGGACGTTCAGGATCAGGGTCGCCGGCTCGTCGTGGGCCAGCGCCCGCATCACCGCCAGCGCCACCCCCTCGTAACCGGCCGGCCGCGACTCGTCGTGCTCCCGCTCACCGGCCCCGGCCAGCTCCCGGTTCTCCGCCATGTAGGTGGCCTCCCGCTCCCGCCACGCCTCCAGCCAGGCGTCCAGGGGATCGCGCGCGGGATCGTTGAGCCGGGTGTAACACCGCTCCTGCTGCCCGGCCAGGAACTCGCCCCGGGTCCGCGGCGCGTCACGCACCGCCGCCAGCGTGCCGGCCGGGTCGTAGTAATAATGCAGATATTCATTGGGTACGGCGTTCAGCTCCCGAATCCGGCCGGCCCCGAACAGCTTGCCCTCCTCGAACGACTCCAGCCGTCCCGGATCGGCCAGCAGCCCGGTGAGCAGGTCGGTGCCGTCCGCCTCCAGCCGGTACAGCCAGCCCAGGTGGTTGAGGCCCGCGTAGTCGAAGCGGGCCGTCGCCGGATCCGCGCCGGCCGCCCGCGCCACCCGGTCCACCAGCCCCGACGGCGAGTCACAGATGCCGATCACCCGGTCGCCGAGCCGCGACGCCATCGCCTCGGTCACCAGTCCCGCCGGATTGGTGAAGTTGATCGTCCACGCGCCCGGGGCCAGCGCCGCGATCCGGTCCGCGATCCGCAGCGCCTCCGGCACCGTGCGCAGCCCGTAGGCGATGCCACCCGCCCCGACCGTCTCCTGCCCGAGCACCCCCAGCCCCAAGGCGACCCGCTCGTCGGTGACCCGCCCGCGCAGCCCGCCCACCCGGATCGCGCAGAACACGAAATCGGCCCCGGTCACCGCGGTGTCCAGGTCGGTCGTGGTGATCAGCTCAGGGGCGCCCGGCACGTCCCGGGCCTGCGCGTGCAGCACCCGGCCGATCCCGGTGAGCCGGCGATCGTCCACGTCGTACAGCACCAGCTCGGTGATCCCGGTCCGCCGCCGGTCGGCCAGCAGCGCCCGGTGCACCAGCGGAACCCGGAACCCGCCCCCACCCAGGATCGTCAGGCGCATCTCAGCGGTCCGGGGTGGCGTCGGAGAGACGGGCGATGGTGGCGGTGGCCCGGTGCACGGCATGACGGCTGCCCGGCGGGATCACCTCGGACAGGAAACCGAAGCGGCGGGCCAGCTCGGCCCGGCCCGGGTCGGCGCGGACCACCCGCCACCAGTCGGCGATGTCGCCCCAGCCGGGCGCCGACAGGGACCCACCGAAATGCTGCACCGACAGGGCGCCGACCAGGGTGGCGAAGGCGACCCGGTCAGCCAGCGGCCAGCCGCCCAGCGAGCCGGTGATGAAACCGGCGGTGAAGACGTCGCCCGCGCCGGTCGGGTCCAGGGCGTCCACCGGGACGCCCGGCACGTCGGCGACCTCACCGGTGGCCGAGTCGATGGCCAGCGCGCCGTCCGCGCCGCAGGTCACCACCACCACCGGGACCAGGGCGGACAGTTTCTCCAGGGCCTGCCGGGGATCGTCGGTGCGGGTGTAGCGCATCGCCTCCACCGCGTTCGGCAGGAAGGCGTGGCAGTCGGCCAGCACCTCCAGCACGTCACCCGACCACTGCTCGGTCTCGTCCCAGCCGACGTCGGCGAACACCTTCGTCCCGGCCGCCCGCGCCCGGCTCACCCAGCCCATCCCCTCCGGCGCCAGGCTGACCGCCGCGCCACGGGCCGCGGGCAGGCCGTTGACCAGGCCCTCGGCGTCGGTCGGCAGCGGATGACCGTGGGTGATCATGCTGCGGTCGCGGTCGTACGCCAGGGAGACGGTCACCGGCGAATGCCAGTCGCCGACCCGCCGGGACGCGGACAGGTCGATGCCCTCCTGATGACTGAGCACACGGTGGCAGAACTCGCCGTACGCGTCGGTGCTCAGCGCGGTGCCCAGCCCGGTGTGCAGGCCCAGCCGGCTCGCGGCGACGGCCAGGTTGGCCACCCCACCCGGGCAGGAACCCATGCCGGACGCCCGCACCTCGGTCCCGGGACCGGGCAGCTCGTGCAGCCCGGTGAAGATCACGTCGAGGAAGACGACTCCCGGAACGAAAAGATCGAGCTGGCCCGCCATCGTCCGATCTTATCCCCGGCCCTGCCGATGGGCTTTGCGTAGATCGGAATGTGTCGCCCGCAGCAGGTCGGCGGTCCGGTCGGTGCCGGGCGGGCGCACCTCGTCGAGCAGCCGCCAGGCCTCGTCGAGCGCCCGCGACAACTCCTCGATCCGGCCGGCGTGCTGCCGCCGCACGTCCTCCCGCACCTTTTCGATCCGGCGCATCCACCCCTCGGCATTCGGGCCGGGGGAATGCGGGGTGGGGGAATTCGGGGTGGGTGTGGTGGGAATGGACGAGACGGGAACGATCGCGGCGAGCGGACGGCCACCGTCGACGATCACGGTGACCTGATCGGTGAGCCCGGTGACCCGGACCAGTTGCTGGAACCGCAGGCGAGCCTCAGGGACAGTGAGCTCGATCCGGCGGTGAATCGGCATTGCTGGTTCTCCCATACCCCGATGATGCGCCCGGGGTATGACAAAAAAACGTCGCCGCTGCTCAGCGCGATGAATGGAACGATTTGATCTTTTCGTTTCTAAGCGAGCCGACAGGAGTCGAGCAGGCCCATCACCTCGTCGGCGGCCTCGGCCAGAACGGCCCGGTCGACATCGGTGAAGATTCGCGGCTTGGCGTCGACCACACAATGCGAGCCGATGGTGTGCCCGCCGAATCCCTTCAACGGCACACCCAGATAACTGCGTAACCCGGTCATGCCCACCATCGGATTGTCGGCGTGTTTCGGATCCTCCCGGGCGTCCACCACGCAGTACGGTTTCCCGGCCAGCACGGTGTGGGTGCACATCGCCCACTCCGCCGGGACACCGTGCGCGTAGGCCACCCAGCCGGACACCCCGTACGAGCCGATGATGAACTGGCTGGTGTCCAGCAGGATCGAGACCAGCGAGACAGGCGTCTCCAGCAGCTTCGCACTCCGCTCGGCGATCGCGTCGAGGCTGGTGCGCAGGTCGGCGGAGTAGAGGTCGTAACCGGCGATCTCCTTGATCCGCTCCGGGATGCCGAGCCGTTCGAACAGCTCGGTGTTCGTGTCGGTGTTCATATCGCGCTCCTGAGATCGTGGTGAGCGACGGCCAGGCAGTCGTACGAGGTGACCCGGATCCGCAGCGCGGTCGCACACAGCCGGGTCGTCGGGTCGGCGGTCTCCATCAGCGACAGCAGCCGGTCCACCGCGTCCGGTTCGTGGCCGGACAGGCCGGCCGCCTTGACGAGGTGCTGCCAGATGCGCGGGCCGTCATCCCCGTGCACCCGGTGCACCGCCTCCCGCGCGTCGTCGAACGTGGGCCGGGTCAGTCCGTACGGCGCGTCCATCTGTGTCCTTCGGGGTCAGCGATTACACGTCACGTTCAGTGCCTGAATCCGCCGACCAGGTTGGTCAGGTCGCCGGCCAGGCGGGTCAGGTCGACGGCGGCCTGCTGGGTGGCGCGGGCCCCGTCGGCGGTCGCGGACGCCACCTCGGCCACCCCCGACACCGTCCGGGCCACGTCCCCGCTGCTGGTGGCGGCGTCGGCGACCGAGCGGCTCATCTCCCCGGTGGTGGCGGTCTGCTCCTCCACCGCCGAGGCGATGGTCGTGGTGTAGTCGCCGATCCGCTGGATGACCTGGGTGATCTCGCCGATCGCGTGCGCCGCCGACTCACTGGACACCTGGATCGCACCGATCCGGTCGGTGATCTCCTCGGTGGCCTTGGCGGTCTGCTGGGCCAGCTCCTTCACCTCGCCGGCCACCACCGCGAAACCCTTGCCCAGTTCCCCGGCACGGGCCGCCTCGATGGTGGCGTTCAGGGCCAGCAGGTTCGTCTGCTCGGCGATGCTGGTGATCAGTTTGACCACGTCGCCGATCTCGGCACTGGCCGCACCCAGCTCGGCGACCTGGTTGTTGGTGCGCTCGGCGACCGCCATACCCTCCTGGGCGACCCGGGCGGCGTCCGCGGCGTTCGAGGCGATCTCGGTGATCGACGCGCTCATCTGCTCCGCGCCGGCCGCGATCGACTGCACGCCGGCGTTCACGTGCTCACTCGCCGCGCTGGCCGAACCCGCCTTGTCCGCGACGTCGGCGGCGCCCTCCCGCAGCTGGGCGCTGACCGCCGACAGTTCCTCGGAGGCGCCGGCCAGGGTGACCGCGGAGCCGCCGATCGTACTCACCGTCTCCCGCAGTTTCAGGATCGCGGCGTCCAGTGCCCGGCCCATCCGGCCCGGCTCGTCCCGTGAGCTGAGGCCGGTGCTGCGGGTCAGATCCCCGTCGGCCAGGCCCTCGCAGACCGCGATCACCCGTTTCAGGGAGCGGACGATGGCACGGGCCACGAACACGCCCAGCCCCAGCGCTATCGCGCTGCCGGCGACCAGCACCATGATGACTTCGATCCGGCTGAAGTCGTAGCTGTCGGCGGCGGCCTTGGCATCCGCGGCGGCAGCCGTCTGCTCGGCCGCGGCGACCTCGGTGAGCAGTGTGGTGAGGTCCTCGACGACCGGTCCGACCTGCTCGGTGCGGATCGTCCCCCAGGCAGACAGATCGTTCTTTCTGGAGGCCGGGATCAGCTGGTCCTCGGCAATCGTCACATAGTCCTGCCAGGCCTTCCGCAGCTTGTCGACGGTCTCCGGCGGCACCACCGGCCCGACATTCTGATAGGTGTCGAACCCCGCCTCGACCTCCCTCAGATCGTCCTGGAACGTGTCCTCGAGCCGCCCCTTGGACGCGCTGTCGGTGTAGACCACGTGCAGGGCCAGGTCGAGCCGCGACTGGGTGATCCCGTTCTGCACCACACCGAGCGCCGACACCCCCGCCAGGTTGCCCGCGTAGATCCGCTGAGCCGCCGCACTGGCATCCGAGAGCGCACTCAGCCCGAGCAGCCCGACGACCAGCGCCACCAGCGCGGCGACACCGATGGCCACCAGGATCTTGATGTTGACGCTGAGATCCGCCCAGAACCCCCGCCCGGTCGTCACGGTCATCGTGATCTCTCTTCTTCCGGCTTAGGCCCGCACCCGTACTACTCCCGTTCGGCACACTCCTCCCACCTGCTGAGGCCAACCACCCAAAACCCTTCCGCCGGTACGCCCACCTCTCCCTCCACCGCGCTCCTCCCCACGGCGGATCGCGGAGGATCCACCACCGTTTCGACCCTTCTGCCCGGTTCCGTACCGCACTCGGGTCAATCCCGTATCGGGGTGGTGAACTGTGGCCGGGACCGGGTCGGCGACTCCGTCATGATCCGTCAGCCGCCGGCGTCCGCCCGGGTCCGGCCGGCGTACATGTCCACGGTTCGTACGAGCCGGTCAGGCCGAAGACACCGGCCCGGGTCCGGCCGGCGCACACGTCCATGGTTCGTACGAGCCGGCCAGGCCGAAGACACGGGCGCGGGAACACGACCGGTGGACCGTGGGCCCGGGGCGTCTGTGCCCACGCATGTCGGGCCACGGTGTGCCCGTGCCGGGGCGGAGCCCAGCAGAGGCCTTGACAATGGCCATTCCCACCGGGAATGTGCCGCCGGGCCTGGAGGCCCCTCATTGATCCGGACCTGGTCATGCGGCAGCGTCATCTAAGACTCCACGAGAAGGCCACTGGGGATTCGCGAAAAGCCACCGCGGCAGGCCATCCGTCAGGCCCGAGCCCTCTGGCGAGCCGCGAAACTCAGAGTTCGAGCCCGCTTCCGGAACACTCTGACCTGCTCGGTGGCAAATACCTCGATCGGCCCCACGTCCGTCCCGCTCGATCCGCCGCGAAGTGAGCGGTCAGCCCGGCTCGACCAATCGCGGGGCGGTTACGTCGAACCCGATGCGACTCTCCGCTCACCGGCCCGACGCGGACGAACGCGACGAGGCCACCGGGACGTCCGAGGGAGCCGGGCGAGGCGATGCCTCCGCGCGTAGCGATGACTCTGAGCGAGGCGGCACCCCTGGGCGAGGCGATGACGCCGGGCGAGGCCCTGGCCCTGGCGCTGGGCGAGGCGATGACGCCGGGCGAGGCCCCGGCTCTGGGCGAGGTGGTGACGGCGGGCGACCGGATGCCGGGGCCCGGGACGGTGGCCCATGGCGTACCGGCGGCGCGTGACGGACCGGTGCGGTGTGCCGGCGGGCGCGGCCGGCGTGGACCGGAGTGGTGGCACGCAGACGGCGCAACAGTGGAGCGAACGGGTCACCGAAGGTCCGGGCCGCCGCGTTGACGAGCAGGGCGGCCGCCACCATGCCGACCGCCGGCATGCCGATGAGCAGGGCGATCACCGCGATGATCAGGCCGCCCCACACCATGACGCGTAATCCGACATCGGCCACCGGAATGCCGCTGGGCCGCTGTCTCGTCCACACCGGAAGGAACGAGGACGCCATGGCCAGGGCGACCGCACCGAGGACCGCGGCCGCACTCAGGAAGGCCCGCGGCCAGTCGTAGTGCTGCCCGATCGCCCAACCGCCGGACACCACGACGCCGAACCAGACCTTGGCGAGCGCCCAGCGCCCGAGGCGAACCAGCACATCATCGGTACCCGTCGACATGACGCACTCCAGCCGGACACGATCGGCGGACAGGCGGTAACCGAAACCCTACCGTCCGCGAACCATACCCGCCGGGAAGCGCCGATGGTCAGGCGAATGCGGCACGGAACACATCGCGTACCGAATCCCGCCTGTCGAGGATCGCGAAGACCACCCGGTCGAAAGGGATGTCGGCGAGCGCGGCGGCGAAGGCCCGCGCCACCTCGCCCGGATCGTTGCCGAACACACCGCAGCCCCACGCGCCGAGCACCAGGTCACGGTGCCCGTGGGCGGCGGCGACGCGCAGCACCCGGCGGGCCCGGCGGATGAGGACGCCGGAGACCTCGGTCAGGAGATGCGGCTGGTCGCGGGCGATCATGGCACGGTTGGGGGCGGCCGAGGTCAGGAACGACACCGGGTACGGGTGGGCCAGGAGCCGCCCGCGATCGTCCCGGAAGACCGGCACCGCCGGCGAGTGGATGACCCGGTCGGTGTAGAGGATCCCGCGATCGGCCCGGTGGAAGGCGTAGAAGTCACCGGCCGCCCGCAGTGATGGATAGATCGCCGAACTGCGCGCGATGCTCTCCTCCTGGGCCTGCGCCCCGTTGAGGAAGCCGCCACCCGGGTTGCGTGCCGACGCGAAGTTGAGGCAGGCCACCCCGTCGCCGAGCCGTCGTGCCGCGTCCAGGCTGCTCTCCCCGGTGATCTCGACGACGGCGGTCTTGCCGGGGCTCGCACCCGGCTGCTGGTCACCGGGCTGGTCGGCGCCGGGAAGGTCGTCGCCGGGGAGGTCGTCGCCGGGAAGGTACAGACGGGTCCCGGCGACCGCGCGGGCCACGTCGGCGGCGATGTCGACCACGCCGCCGGGCCCCTCGTACCACCCTCGCTCCACGATGGAGACCGTCTCGTGTGCGATGCCGCGCAACCTGCCACTCATGCCGTCGATCATGAACGACCCCGCCGCCGGGCTCCACGCATTAAGGGTCGGATACCCGCTCCTACGCCCCGGGAGCACTGAGTGGCCGGCGGTGTGCCGTTCTGGCCGGGATCGATCTGGAGGCCGCGGCCGGTGAAGTCGCCCTTCCCGGGCGGTCCGAGCGATCTGTTGATCGACAGTCGGAACGGCGGCCGGACCGGCGTGATGCGGTTGGCGATCATCCTGCCGGCACTGCTCGGTAAGCTCAGCGGCACGCTGCTCGGGCCGGGTGAGAGGGCCCGTCGCCAGCCAAGATCGCGTGGTGATCTCCGGTGCGATTCGCGCCGGAAGTCACCACACCGAACCGGGAGGCCGCGATGGACGCTGACCTGATCTTCTCCGGGGGCGCGGTGTTCAGCGCCGGGGCCGGGCCGGCCACCTCGGTCGCCGTCCGGGACGGGCGGATCGTCGCGGTGGGTGACGATCTGCGGGAGCTGGCCGGGCGGCGGACCGAGATCGTCGACCTGGCCGGGCGGATGCTGCTGCCGGGGTTCCAGGACGCCCATGTGCACGCGGTGATGGGCGGGGTCGAGCTGAACCAGTGCGACCTGACCGGGACCACCGATCTGGACGAGTACCTGCGGCGGGTGGCCGTGTTCGCCGCCGCGCATCCGGACGACGAGTGGATCGTCGGCGGCGGCTGGTCGCTGGAGAGTTTCCCGGGTGGGGTGCCGGGGCGGGAGCTGCTGGACCGGGTGGTGCCGGACCGGCCGGTCTATCTGATCAACCGGGATCATCACGGTGCCTGGGTGAACAGCCGGGCCCTGGAGATCGCCGGGCTGACCGCGGACAGCCCGGATCCGGCGCACGGGCGGATCGACCGGGCTCCGGACGGTTCGCCGGCCGGCGGCCTGCAGGAGGGCGCCATGGAGATGGTCGGCGAGCTGCTGCCGGAGGTGACCACCGCGGACCGGATCGCCGGGCTGCGCCGGGCCCAGGCGATGCTGCACTCGCTGGGGGTGACCGCCTGGCAGGACGCGATGGTGTGCGCCACCAACGGCTATCCGGACGTGGCGGACGCCTATCTGGCCGCGGCCGGGGAGGGCTGGCTGACCGCGACGGTGGTCGGTGCACTGTGGTGGGACCGGGAGCGGGGCGCCGAGCAGATTCCGGAGCTGCTGGAGAAGCGGCAGCGGTTCTCGGTGGGGCGGCTGCGCTGCGACAGTGTGAAGCTGATGCTGGACGGGGTGGCGGAGAATTTCACCGCGGCGATGACCGAGCCCTACCGGGACGGCTGCGGTTGTGTCACCACCAACCGGGGACTGTCCTTCATCGACCCGGCGGAGCTTCCGGGATATGTGACGGAGCTGGACGCGCACGGTTTCCAGGCGCATTTCCACGCCCTCGGGGACCGGGCGGTGCGCGACGGGCTGGACGCGGTGGCGGCGGCGCGGGCGGCGAACGGGTTCCGGGACACCCGGCCGCATCTGGCGCATCTGCAGGTGGTGCATCCGGATGACGTGCCGCGGTTCCGGCGGCTGGGCGCGACAGCGAACCTGCAGGCGTTGTGGGCGGCCCACGAGCCGCAGATGGACGAGCTGACGATTCCGTTCCTGTCCGCGGAGACGGCGGCCCGGCAGTACCCGTACGGCGATCTATGGCGGTCCGGGGCGCATCTGGCGGCGGGCAGTGACTGGCCGGTGAGCAGCCCGGATCCGATGCAGGCGATCCATGTGGCGGTGAACCGGGTGCATCCCGGCGAGGATCACCCGGTGTTCCTGCCGGAGCAGCGGCTGGGCCTGGCGACGGCGCTGACCGCGTACACCGCGGGTTCGGCGTTCGTGAATCGCCTGGACGACACCGGCACGATCCGGCCGGGGAATCGCGCCGACCTGGTGCTGCTGGACCGGGATCCGTTCCTGGGTGCGCCGGAGGAGATCGCGTCCACCCGGGTCCTGGGGACCTGGGTGGACGGCGTCCGGGTCTTCGGCGGCTGAGCGCTACTTCCGCTGCTCGTCCTCGTCGGCGGTGTCCTCGTCGGCGGTCTCGGCGTCGTCGCCCGGCTGGGCGTGCCGGGACTGCGCCTGCGCCTGGGCCTGCGGCTGGTGGGGGGCCGCTTCGAGGACCTCGGCGACCGGCTCCTCCTCGACGTACTCGTTCATCTGCGGCGCGTCCACCCAGAGGGCGCGCAGCTGGCTCTGCATGAAGCCGGTGAGCCGGCCGCGGTACTCCCGGTCGAACTGTTCGAGGGCCTCGATCTGCTGCTGGAGGGCCTCGCGCTTGGCGCCGAGGCTGCCGACCACGTCGTCGTACCGCTGCTGGGCCTGCTGTTTGAGCTGTTCTGCGCCGGCGTGGGCGTCGGAGCCGATGGTCTCGGCGCGGGAGCGGGCGTCGGCGACGATC
Organism: Actinoplanes sp. G11-F43; assembly: GCF_050589265.1. NCBI lineage: Bacteria > Bacillati > Actinomycetota > Actinomycetes > Micromonosporales > Micromonosporaceae > Actinoplanes > Actinoplanes sp. G11-F43. Next base: position 95,290 of record NZ_JBNZCE010000044.1, on the reverse strand, counting down.
TTCTCCGCGGTGCGCCGGGCCTCCTCGGCACGGGCCTGCGCGTCCCGGGCCATCTGCTCGGCGCCGGCGCGGGCCTCGGCGAGCACCCGGTCGGCCTCACGGCGCACGTTGTTGGCGTGGGCCTGCGCGTCCCGGGCGATCTGTTCGGCCGCGGCCAGGGCGTCGGTGCGAATCTTGTCCGCGTGGTGCTGGGCGCTCGCCACGTGTTCCTCGGCGGTGCGCTGTGCCAGGGCCAGCACCTGCAGAGCCTGGTTGGGCAGGCCGGGGTTGGGGGCGATCACCGCATGCTCCGAGGTCTGACTGTCCGTCCCATTGAGCAGCACTTCGACACGATCCTTTATCTACAGGGGTGTAGTCAGGCACCCGGCCGGAATCTCGTGAAGGGGTGGCCGGAGCTCTGGCCATGATCGGCGGATGCTACCAAGCACGCGGGGCGGTCGGCGAGAGCGGCGTTGGTCATCATGCGAACACGCATGGTTATTGCCAGATAATTGGACAAGTCTCGCATTAAGCTCAATTGGCCCACCTTTCCGACGCGACGGACGAACCCGACGCAACCGACGCAAGGACGAGCCATGGCTTACCGTCGCATGCTTGCCGCTTCCACCCTTCTCACCTGTTTATTCTCCTCCGCCGCGACACCCGCCGAGGCGGATTCGGCAAGCACGATGGCGGTCTGGCCGATGAACGAGACGGCCGGGCAGACCTGGATGGTGGACGCCTCCGGGCGCGGGCACCACGGGCGGATCGGCGCCGAGGTGGGCCTCGGGCAGTACGACGGTACGACCCTCGGCTACCGCTTCGAACGACTCGAACCGGACACTCCGCCGACCCGGCCCGGCCATTTGATCAGCGTTCCCGACCACCCGGACCTCGACCCGGGCGAGCGGGACTTCGCGGTCACCCTGCGGCTGAAGACCACCAACAAGTTCGGCAACATCATTCAGAAGGGCCAGGCGACGGTGCCCGGCGGAAGCTGGAAGCTGCAGATCCCGAACGGCCGGCCGACCTGCACCTACCGCGGCTCCAAGGGGACCATCGAGCTGATCTCGCCGTACCGGATCAACGACGGCGCCTGGCACGTGGTCCGGTGCTCCCGGCTGCGCTCCGGCGTCTTCCTGGCCATCGACGGGCGGCTGGCCGCCGGTCGCTACGGCTGGACCGGCACGATCGACAACACCTGGGCCGTCTCGATCGGCGGCAAGAGCGACTGCGATCAGGTCAAGGTGGGCTGCGACTACTACGCCGGCGAGCTGGACTGGGTGACGGTCCAGGGCGCGTGACCGGATGCGGCCCGGCTCGGGGAGAACCGGACCGGGCCGCTTTTCAGTACGTCACGCCGTCCACTTGATGTAGGGGTTCACCTTGCCGCCCCAGTCGAAGACGGCCATGTTGTCCCAGCCGTTTCCGGTGCCGTTGATGTTCTCCGGCGCCCAGCCGTTGCCCTTGATCGCGTACCAGGTCGGCTCCCAATAGAAGACACCGACCGCGCCGGCGTTGCGCGCGGTGTTCTGCACCCAGGTGAACTGCTGCGCCTGCCCGGCCCAGGTCGCCGGAATGTTGTCGCAGAGCACGGTTCCGGGGATGGAGTTCTTCTCGCTGTCGGCGTCCGCACTGGTGAACTGATACGCCGTCTCCACCACGATCACCGGTTTGCCGTACCGGGTGCGCATGTCGACGATCACGTTGTAGAGATTGGCGAGCGTGCCGTGCCACATGCAGTAGTACGACAGCGCGGTCGCGTCCCAGGTCACACCGGCCGCCTTGATGCCGTCGTAGAACCAGCGCGCGTTGGTCATGCTGTCGGAATTGGCGGTGTGCACGATCACCTGAGTCCCGCTGTTGCAGGCTTTCGTCGCGTTGTACCCCTGCTTCAGCAGCGCCGCGAGCGGGGCGAAATCGCTGTTCACCACCTGGCCGCGCGGCCACAGCATGCCGACGTTGATCTCGTTGCCGATCTGCACGCTGTCCGGGGTGAGGCCGGCTGATTTCAGGCTGGTGCAGACGTCGTAGGTGTAGTTGTAGACGGCCGTCTGCAACTGACTGAGCGAATAGGACGCCCACGCCGCCGGCGGATACTGTTTGCCCGGGTCGGCCCACGTGTCGGAATAGTGGAAGTCGACCATCAGCTTCAGGCCCTTGGCCTTGATCGCGGCCGCCTGCTGCAGCACCTTGGCCTTGTTGTTGTAACCGCTGGCCGGGTTGTTCCAGACGCGCAGCCGGGCGTAGTTCACGCCGGCCGACTTCAGGATGTCGTAGGGGTTCGCCTCGGCGCCCGAGGCGTTGTAGTACTTGCCGCCCAGATCCTGGGTGCGCTGCAGCGTCGACAGATCGGCGCCGAGCATGGTGAGGGAGGCGGCCTGTGCGGGGGCGGGGTTGACCATCACGGCGATCGCGAGGATCACCGCCGTGACGGCGGCCTTCATCTTCATTTGTCGCTCCTTATAAACGGGGATTTACCGGAGCCAGCGGACGTAGGGGTTGATCCGTCCGCTGTCGTCGAACGTCGCCATGTTCTCCCAGGCGTTTCCGGAGTTCTCGATGTCCTCGGTGTCCCAGCCGTTGCGGGGGATTCCGGTCCAGGTGGGTTCCCAGTAGAAGACACCGATCGCGCCGGCCTTCTTCGCCGTCGTCTGTACCGCGGCGAACTGCTGCGCCTGGCCCTTGCGCGTGGCGGGGATTCCGTCGCAAGGGGCCTCGGACAGGATGATGTTCTCGAGGTGGTCGAAGTTCTCGGTGGTCCACGGATAGGCCGTCTCGGCGATGACGACCGGCTTTCCGTAACGCGACTTCACGTCACCGATGACCGTGGCCAGATTGTCCAGGGAGCCGTGCCACATGCAGTAGTAGGACAGCGCGGTGATGTCCCACCGGGCGCCCGCCGCGGTGATTCCGTCGTAGAACCAGTGCGCGGCGCCGATGTCCCCGGCCAGTGCGGTGTGCACCATGACCTCGGTCTTGCGGCTGCACGCCTTGGTCGCGTCGTGACCGGCGTTCAGCAGCCCGGCGAGCGGCCCGAAATCGCTGTTGCCGACCTGGCCGGTGGGCCAGAGCATCCCGACGTTGATCTCGTTACCGATCTGCACGCTGTCGGGCGCGGTTCCCTGTTTCTTCAAACTGCTGCAGATGTCGTACGTGTAATCGTAGACATCGGTCTTCAACTGCTCCAGGTCGTGCCCTTCCCAGGCTTTGGGGATGAACTGCTTGCCCGGGTCGGCCCACGTGTCGGAATAGTGGAAGTCGATCAGCAGCTTCATGCCCTTGGCCTTGGCCGCGCGGGCCTGCTGGAGCACCTTGGCCTTGTTCGAGTAGCCGCTGGTCGGATCGTTCCAGATGCGCAGCCGGACATAGTTGACGCCGGCCTGTTCGAGGATCTCGTAGGGATTGTCGCGTTTTCCGCGGACGTCGTAGAACTTCTGTCCCAGTTCCAGCGACCGCTGGAGCGTGGAGACGTCGGCGCCGCGCATTTCCCAGGTGGATTTCCGATGCGCGGCGGCGGGGGCGGGGATGAGTGCCACCGCGAGGAACGCGGCGACGGCGAGGGACGGTTTCATGACACTCCTTCAGTCTTCCGTGACAAAAAGGGCGTTTTTGTAAGGCAACTGCTGTTAGGAGGGGGAGCTGCCGCGCACCACGAGAGAGGTGGGCACGGTGATGGAGAGCGGTGTACGCCCGGCGATCACGTCGGTGAGCAGCCGGACCATCTCTTCGCTGATGCGTTCCATCGGATTGCGCACGGTGGTCAGGGTCGGCTCGGTGGTGACCGCCAGCACCGAGTCGTCGAACCCGACCACCCGCACGTCACCGGGCACGTTGCGGCCGGCCTCGCGCAGCACCGGCAGGGTGGCCGCGGCCATCGCGTCGGAGGCGGCGAACACCCCGTCCACATCCGGCACCCGGGCGAGCAGCGCGCGCATCGCCGCGGCGCCGCTCTCCCGGCTCCAGTCGCCGTGCTCGATGTAGCGCGGGTCGACCGCGATCCCGGCGGCCAGCAGCGCGTCGGTGTAGCCGCGCAGCCGGAACACCCCGCCGAACTGGTCCTGCGGCCCGGTGATGGTGGCGATCCGCCGGCAGCCGGCCGCGAGCAGGTGCTCCACCGCGGAGCGCCCGCCCATCCAGTCGTCGGCCGACACCGAGCTGATCGAGTCCTCGAAGCCGAGCACCTGACCGCAGGCCACGATCGGGATCTCCGCCCGGACCAGCTGCTGGAGCAGCGGGTCGCCGGAGTGCGGCGACACCAGCAGCACCCCGTCCACGTGACCGCCGGCCAGGTAGGTGACGGTCCGCTCGCGCTCCTCCGGGGTCGACGCGATCATCAGGATCAGCGTCAGACCCCGGTCGGACAGCGCCTGGGCCACACCGCGCAGCAGCACCGAGAAGTTGGGGTCCTCGAAGAGCAGGTGCTGCGGCTCGGTGAGCAGGAACGCTATCGATCCGGACTTGCCGGTGGCCAGCGAGCGGGCGTGCGGGTTGGCCGTGTAACCGGTGCGGGCGATGGCGTCACGAACCGAACGGATCGCCTCCGGGCTGACCCAGTCCCGCCCGTTGAGCACCCGGGAGACCGTCGCGTAGGAGACCCCGGCCTCGCGAGCGACATCGCGGATGGTGGGGCGTTTGCGCGACACGTTCGGGATCATAGTCAGGCCTTCACACCACCGGCGGCCAGGTCGACCTGCCAGTAGCGTTGCAGCGTCAGGAACAGGGCGATCAGCGGGACGATCGACACCAGCGCGCCGGTCACCACCGCGGTGTACATCGCCGGCTGACTCGCGCCCTGGTTGAGCAGGCCGCTGAGGCCGACCGTGATCGGGTAGAGCCGGTCGTCGCCGAGCATGATGTACGGCAGCATGAAGTTGTTCCAGATCGCCACGAACTGGAAGAGGAACACGGTCACCAGACCGGTCCGCATCATCGGCAGCACCACCTGGCCGAAGGTCCGCCAGTCGCCGGCGCCGTCGATCCGGGACGCCTCCAGGATCTCGGTCGGCACCGACGCGGCCGCGAAGATCCGGGCCAGATAGATGCCGTACGGGCTGATGAAGCTGGGCAGCAGCACCGCCCAGTAGGTGTTGGTCATGCCCAGCTTGGCCAGCAGCAGGTACTGCGGGATGGCCAGGATGACGCCGGGCACCAGGACGCCGGCCAGGATCGTGTTGAAGACCGCGCTCTTGCCCGGGAAGTCGAACTTCGCCAGGGCGTACCCGGCCATCGCCGAGATCAGCGTGGAGGCGGCGGCGCCGACACCGGCGTACAGCGCGGTGTTGGCCATCCAGCGCCAGTACAGGCCGTCCCGGTACGCGTTCAGGTCCACCAGGTTGTCCCACAGGTGGGTGCTGGGCATCAGGGTGAACGTGGAGAACAGTTCGCCGGCGCTCTTCGACGAGGCGATCAGCACCCAGAGCACGGGGAGCAGGCAGTAGGCGGCGCCCAGGATGAGCAGGAACGTCGCGAGCTTGCTTCTCTTCATGGTGTGCATCAGTCCTCCTGGTTGAAGGCCCGGCGCCCGACGAGCTTCAGGAAGCCGAAGGACAGGATGAACGTGGCGAGCGCGATGATCACCGAGGTGGCGGCGGCCGCGTAGATGTCGTTGCGGGCGAACGCGTCCCGGTAGACCTTCATCAGCGGCGTCCACGTGGTGGAGATGGTGTTGGCCAGCGGGCGCAGCGTCATCGGCTCGGCGAACACCTGGAGGGTGGCGATCAGCGAGAAGACGAACGTCATCACCAGCGACGGCATCACGATCGGGATCTTGATACGCCAGGCGATGGCCATCTCCGAGGCGCCGTCGATCCGGGCCGACTCGTACAGGCTGGTCGGCACGGCCCGCAGCGCCGTGTAGATGACGATCATGTTGAAGCCGGTGCCGCCCCAGATCGCGATGTTCGCGACCGCCCAGAGCGTCAGGTCGGCGGAGAGCAGGTTCGGCGCGGTGATCCCGACGGCCTCGAAGATGTCGGTGATCGGGCTGACCCGGGGCAGGTAGAGGAAACCCCACAACAGCGAGGCGACCACTGCCGGCACCGCGTACGGCAGGAAGATCGCGATCCGGGAGAACTTGCCGATCGACTCCCGCGTCCGGTTCGCGTCCAGCAGCAGCGCGAACATCAGGGCCAGGCCCAGCATGGTGGGGACCACGATCAGGCCGTACGCCCCGACCCGCCCCACACTCGGCAGGAAGTCGGGGTCGGTCAGCGAGCGGGAGTAGTTCTCCAGGCCGGCCCAGATCTCGGTCCGCGCGTTGGCGCCCAGTCCCAGGCCGCTCACCTTCACCTTGCGCAGGCTCAGATAGGCGGCGTAGAAGATCGGCGCCGCCAGGAACGCGGCGAACAGGAACATCGCGGGAGCGAGGAAGGCGTACGGGGTACCCGCACGCTTGCCCGAGGCCCGGGTGGTGCCCGGCTTCGGGGGCGCCGCGGTCTTGCGCGGTGCGGTGGTGGTCAGCGACATCGCCGAATCTTCCTTTCCGAGCGCTCCGGGTGGGCACGGGCGGCCGCGCCCACCCGGAGACGATCTCAACCGGCGACGTTGAAGCCGGAGTTCTTCAGGTCGTCGACGGTGGTCTGCTGCATGGTCGCCAGCGACTCGGTGAAGGCGGTGGCCTTCTTCGACTCGGCGGCCTTGGCGAAGTTGTCGTTGAACGCGCTGTAGGCGACGTTGACGTTCGGGCCGTAGGTGAACGGGCCGAGCTGCTTGGAGGCCTCACCGGCGATGGTGTAGTAGTCCGCCTGGTCGGCGAAGAACGCCGGCGGCTCGGTCAGCACGCTGGTCGCGTCGTTCGCGGCCGGGTAGACGAACGCCGTGTCGGCGAGCAGCTTCAGGGCCTCCGGGTCGCTGTTCAGCCAGGTGATGAACTGGGCGGCCTGCTTCTTGTGCTTCGACTGGGTGGTCACGCTGGTGGCCGAGCCACCCCAGGCGCCGGTCACCGTGGAGGTGGCGTCCCACTGCGGCATCGGGGCGGCCTTCCACTTGCCCTTGGTGTCCTTGGCGCTGCCGTCGAGCACACCCGGGGCCCAGACCGCGCTGACCCAGCCGACCTGGGTGCCGTCGTTGAGGGCGGCGTTCCACTCCGGGGTGTACATCGGCTTGTTGTCGATGACACCCTTCTCCACCAGGCCACCCCAGTAGGAGGCGACCTTCTGGGTGGCGGCGTCGTTGATGTTGACGCTCCACGCGTCGCCGTTCACGCCCCACCAGGAGGCGCCGGCCTGCTGCGCGAGACCGGTGAACAGGCCCGCGTCGTTGGCCGAGAACGTACCCAGGAACTGCTTGGGGTCCGCCTTGTTGATCTTCTCAGCGGCGGCCGCGTAGTCGTCCCAGGTCTTCGGGGCCTCCAGGCCGTTCTTCTCGAAGACGTCGGAACGGTAGAAGAACATCAGCGGGGCGGAGTCCTGCGGGACGCCGTACGCCGCGTCCGAGCCGAGCGAGACACCGTTCCACGCGCCGGCCGGGAACTTGTCCTTCAGCGCGCCGACCTCGGCGGAGATGTCGGCGAGCGCGTCCGAGGAGACCAGGGTGGGCACCTTCTGGTACTCGGCCTGCATGATGTCCGGCGCGCCGGAGCCCGCCTTGATCGCGGTCAGCAGCTTGGTGACGGCCGGGTCGCCGCCGTCCTGCTTGTTGACCGTGACCTGGATGTTCGGGTTCTTGGCGTTCCAGGCCTCGACGACCTTGTCCATGTTCGGGGTCCAGGTCCAGTAGGTGAGCGCCACCTTCTCGTTCGGGTCGACGGCGCCCTCCTCCGACGATCCGGAGCTGCTGCACGCGGTGACGGTGAACAAAGCCGCTGCGGTGACTGCCGCCATCAGCGGTGCGAATTTCTTCTTCATGGATCCTCCTTGGTCGGCTTGGCCGGTGACGGGAAGCCGGAGACGGATGCCGCGCTGGAAGCGTGTCGCTCAGCACAACCCCTGTGACCGGTTACAGTGCTGGTGTTACGGCGATGTGTCAAGCCCTTGCGTCCGACCCGTTACGCCTGTGTATCGTTCGAGCCTGCCGGCCTGTGACCGGTTACAGTCAAACCAGCAAGGAGTGATCCCATGTCGTGGCCCGAGCCGCTTTTTGTTCGCCACCAAGCCTGGGCGACTCCGCTGCGCCGACCGCGGATGAGCAACGACGAGGACGTGCGCGCGGGCCTCTCGCTGACCAGCCGCTACCTCACCCGCGACGGCATGCCGGTCATCCCGGTCTCCGGCGAGCTGCACTACAGCCGGGTCCCGCGCGAGCGCTGGGCGGAGCGACTGCGCCAGATGAAGGCGGGCGGGGTCACCGTGGTGGCCAGCTACCTGTTCTGGCTGCACCACCAGCCCACCCGCGACCAGGCCGCGCGCTTCGACGGCAACCTCGACGTGGCCGCGTTCGTCGACCTGGCCGTGGAGACCGGGCTCGACGTGGTCCTGCGGGTCGGCCCCTGGTGCCACGGCGAGGCCCGTAACGGCGGATTCCCCGACTGGGTCCAGCAGGCGCCGGTGCGGCACCGCACCGACGACCCGTCGTACCTGGAGCTCGTCGAGGGCTGGTTCGCCGCGGTCTCCGCCGCCGTCGGGCCGGCCGGCTTCGCGAAGATCATCGGCATCCAGCTGGAGAACGAGCTGTACGACCAGCCGGGCCACCTCGTCACGCTCAAGCGGATGGCCCGCGACGCCGGCATGTCCGCCCCGATCTGGACGGCCACCGCCTGGGGCGGCGCCGATCTGCCCGAGGAGGAGGTGCTGCCGCTCTACGGCGGCTACGGCGACGGCTTCTGGGTCGACGCCGACGCCCCCTGGGACCCGACATTCCGGGACCACTACTTCTTCTCCCACATCTGGGATGATGCGGGCATCGGCGCCGACGTGCGGCGTGCTCAGGCGATTGAGGCGGCGTCCGGCGGCCCGCGCACCCCGTCCGACCTCTTCCCGGCCGCCACCTGCGAACTCGGCGGCGGCATGGCCACCGCCTACCACCGGCGCCCGCGGCCGGAAGCCCTGGACGTCGCCGCCATCGCCCACTGCAAGATCGGCAACGGGTCGGCCTGGCAGGGCTACTACATGTACACCGGCGGCACCAACCCCGGCCCCGACCTGCAGGAATCACACGCCACCGGCTACCCCAACGACATCACCCGCCTCGGGTACGACTTCCACGCCCCGATCGGCGAGGCCGGCACCCTGGCGCCCAGCCACGCCGAACTGCGCCGTCAGCACGCGTTCCTGGCCGCTTTCGGTCATGTCCTGGCGGAGATGCCGTCCAGCCTGCCGGAGATCCGCCCGACCGGCGTCGAAGACTCCAGCACTCTCCGGTACGCGCTGCGCAGCGACGGAGTCAGCGGCTTCCTGTTCGTCTCCTGGCACCAGCCGCACTTCCCGCTGCCGGTCCACCACGACGCCCGGTTCCGGATCCAGCTGCCCACCGGCGAGATCACCTTCCCGTCCCGGCCGGTCGACGTGCCGCCCGGCACCCTGGCCCGCTGGCCGATCAACCTCACCGTCGGCGGCAGCACCGTCACCTACGCCACCGCCTCCGCCCTCACCCTGCTCCCCGGCCCCGTGCCCACCCTGGTGCTGATCGCCGAGGACGGCATCCCCGCCGAAATCGAGGTGTCCGGAAACGTTCAGACCGTCACGCCCGGTTTCGAACCGCTGCCCCTGGACGGCCTGGACGTGCTCGTCCTGCCCGCCACGGTCGCCGGCACCGTCTGGGTCACCGAGGACGGCGGCCGCCGCCTGCTCCTCAGCGACGACGAGCTGCAGTGGGACGCGAGCGGAACGGTCACCGTCAAGGCGACCAAACCCGCCGACGTACGGGTGTACGACCCCAGCCGCCGCGCCTTCACCCCACTGACCGTGCCGCAGTCGTTCACTCCGTCGACCGCCCCGGTCACGGTGACCGAGATCCGGGCCGCCGCCGGAACCGTCCCGGTCAGCTACGGCAAGCACGACGGCCGCCCGTCCGCCCCGTCCCCGGCCGTCTTCGACGAACTGGCCGCCGTCTACCGGCTGACCCCGCCGTCGTGGGCCGCCGACCCCACCCGCGACGCCCTGCTGCGCATCATCTGGGCCGGCGACATGGCCGAACTCCGCGTCGACGGCACCCCGGTCACCGACCGCTTCTGGGACGGCGCCGGCTGGACGATCAACCTGACCGACATCGGCTGGACCCCGTCCACCGACCTGACCCTGCACGTCCTCCCGCTGGCGGCCGGCTCCCCGATCTCGGTCCCGGACGAGGCCCGCACCCGCCTGACCGCCACCGAGACCCAACTGCTCTCCCTCGACACGGTGGAGGTGGTCGCCCGCACCACCTCCACCGCCACCACCCCGTAGCACCACACGGGGTCCGGGGAGCGCGGTTCCCGCCAGGACCGCGCTCCCCTTTCTCATTGTGTTGATCAGGTCGGCGCCGACAGGATGAGCCGGTGCCGAAAGCTCTCAGCTACACCGAAGCGATCCGAACCCGGCACGGCCGACCGTCGGCGGCTGGGCCGGCGGCCTCGAGAGCGGCTACATTCGTGCCGGTCATCAGCGTGATCCACCGCATTGTCATGCATGTGTCATGTTCGGGAGGGAACATCGCACATGCAGTGATCGGTCAGGACACGGCGAGGAGTGTGCGCATGAGCATCCCGGTGATCAACGATCGAGACGAGCGGAGATCCGAGCCGGACGACACCCCCGGCACCCGGATCACGGTGCACACCATGCCGGGGGCGTCGGTGGCCCGGATCATCGGCGACGTCGACCTGGCCGTGGCGGAGCGGTTGCGCACCACGCTGGCGGCGGCTCTGACGGTGCACCCGTGGATCGTCGTGGACCTGGGGCAGGTCGAAGCGGTCGACTCGGTCGGCCTCGGCGTGCTGCTCGCCGCCCGCCAGACGGCCCGCGGGAACGGCGGCGACCTGCTGCTCGCCGCGGCGCCGCCGTTCTTCCTGTCGGTGCTGCGGGCGGCGCGCCTCGACGGGGTCTTCCCGACCTACGACACGCTGCCTCAGGCGATCACCGTCGCCGTGGCCGGCCGCGAACCGGCCTGACACGGGACCGGAGTGACGGCCCGGGTTCAGCGCAAGCGGTCGTCGACGGCGACGGCGGCCAGTTCGGCGCCGGTCAGGGGCAGGGTGGGCAGTGGGCCGAGGCCGGCCTCCGAACCCCACCCCGTCTCGGTCGACTGCATCACGTAGACCACGGTGCCGTCGGTGTGCCGGTAGGCGGCCCATTCGGTCCCGGCGTTCTCACGCACGACGCCGACCTTCCGGCCGTCGACGGTCCGCGGGGTGCACGTCCCGCCCCGGCCCCAGAACGCGGTGGCCACGCCGCACACGTCGCCGGGCAGCGTGTTGCCCGGCTCGTGCACTTCGACGGTGAGGCCGCCGTAGCCGTCGTCCTTACGCAGGGCGATGCTCACCAGGTACGCCCAGTAGCCCCCGTCCTGGATGCTGGCCTGGTGACTGCGGTAGTCGTATTCGCCGTTCCTGCCGTCCGGGGCGGTGTACCCGTCCGGCACCAGGTCGAGCACGTCGTCGAGCAGGGCTTTCCCGGTGTCGTAGTGCTGTCCGCTGTCCGCGGTGGCGTCACCGCCGGCTTCGGCGGGCCAGGACGGCTTGGTCGGCGAGTCGTCGGGCAGCGCGCTCGGTGAGGGCTGTGGGGCGGCGGCGGGCTGGATGCCCGTACCGCCGCCGAAGTAGCCGCGGGCCGGGATCACCGCGACGGTGACCGCCAGGATCGCGACGGCGGCGCCCGCGCCGGCCAGCAGGTTGCGGCGGTGCATCGACCGGCGGGCGGCGGCGACGGCGGTGTGCGAGCGCATCGGTGGCGGTTCGGGGTGCGACATCACGGTGGCGCGCAGGGCGGTGCGGAGTTCGTTCTCGTCCATGCCGGCTCCTCAATCAGCCTTGACGGGGTGGGCGACCAGCGTTCGGAGGGTCTGCAGGCCGCGCGCCTCCTGGCTCTTGACGGTTCCGGGAGAGCAGCCGAGGGCCGCCGCGGTGTCCTCGACGGTCAGGTCCTGCCAGTAGCGCAGCACCAGCACGGCCCGCTGCCGGGGCGGCACTTCGGCGAGCGCGCGCATCAGCGTCACCCGGTCCTCGGTGGGGTCCGGGTCGGTGGTGCGCTCGATCCGGGCGTCGTGCGGGCGTTCCCGCTTCCACCAGCCCCACCGGGTCTCGTCGATGAAGGCCGAGATCAGGACCTTGCGGACGTACGGGTCCAGGGACTCATGCCGGTGCACCCGGTTCCAGCGCAGGTAGAGCCTGGTGAACGCGGTCTGGGTCAGGTCCTCGGCCCGATGCCAGTCGCCGCACAGCAGGAACGCCGTCGCCCGCATCGCCGAGGATCGTGCCGCGAAGTATTCGGCGAACGCGACGTCGCGGTCGCTCATGCTCGGTCCCTCCATCCTGTCGGTCCCGCTAATCACGAGCCGACAGGACGGAAGGGTTGCATCCGGTCTTCTACTTCGGTGCGCCGAGATCGTCTAGGGCCTTGGCGGCGCCCCGGTGCACCGGCACCGGGTCGGTGCGGCGGGCGGTGTCCAGGCTGATCTCCTTGGCCGCCGCGTTGGCCTGTTCGAGCTGCGGTTTGCGGTCGAACAGGGCCCGGGTGAGCACACACGCCACGTTCGCGTCCAGGTCGTCGCGGACCAGGAGCACGTTCGGCACCACGATGGTCTTCACGTCGGCGGGGGTGCGGTAGGTGGCGGCCGGGACGGTGCCTTCGGCGTACACCTCGTTGATCTTCTGCATCTCCGGCAGCAGCGGGGTGATGTCCAGGAAGCCGACCTGGTCGCCGCTGGTGGTGAGCAGATCGGTGATGCCGGGGGTGGGCAGGCCACCGGACCAGAACAGCGCGTCGATGGTGCCGTCCTTCATGCCGTCCACGGTCTTCGTCAGGTCCAGTTTCTGGGCCCGCACGTCACTGGCCGGGTCCAGGCCGGCCGCGGTGAGCAGCCGGTTCGCGATCACTTCGGTGCCGGACTTCGGGGAACCGGTGGAGACCCGTTTGCCCTTCATCCCGGCCACGTCGGTGATTCCGGCCGCCTTCCGGACGATCACCTGGGTGTAGTTGGTGTGGATCCGGGCCAGCGCGGCCACCGGCTGCTTCCCGGTGAACGCCCCGGTGCCGTTGACCGCGTCGGCGGCGGTGTCGGCCAGCGAGAAGGCGACACCGTAGGTGCCGGCCACCAGCTGCTGGATGTTCTGCACCGACGCGCCCGTCTCCGCGGCCGTGACCTGCACGTTCTTTCCGGTGGAACTGACCTGTTCGGCGTACGCGTTACCGAGCGCGAAGTAGACGCCGGTGGCGTTGCCGGTCGCGAGGCCGACCCGGGTGGCCTGGCCGACCTCGCAGGTGACCGCGCCGCCGGTGTCGGTGGTGGCGGAGTCCTGCCGGCCGCCGCACGCCGCGGTGGCGGCCGCGAGTGTGGTGACCAGCGTGATTGCCAGAATTCGTCTCATGCTTCTCCTTCGCGAGGGCTAATCGCAAGGGGGGTCTGTGGTTTCCGGCGCACCGCGGCGATCAGCACCGCCACCGTCAGCGCCGTGATCCCGGCGGCCACGGTCACCGGCGCCAGGTAGAGCAGCAGCAGCCCGGCGATCCCGGCCAGCACCCGGCTCGGCGCCCCGGCCGGGCCCACCCCGAGCGCCCAGCCGCCGGCCGCGATCGCCAGCGCGAACACCGCCAGCGCGGCCGCCGCCGTCGTCCACAGCACCCCGGTCCACGGGCCGCGGGCCAGCAGGAACTCGCCGTTGGTGGTCAGCACGAAGGCGATCGGCGCGAGGAAGGCGGGCAGCGCGTACTTCAGCGCCTGCCACATCGTCGGCACCGCACGGCCGCCGGTGATCGCGCTGGCGCCCACCGCGGCCAGCGCGGTCGGCGGGGTGACCTCGGACAGCACCGAGTAGTAGAAGACGAACATGGCCGCCGCCGGGGCCGGCACCCCGAGAGTGAGCAGCGCCGGGCCGATGATCACCCAGCCGATGATGAAGCTGGCGGTCACCGGGATGGCCAGGCCGAGCAGGGCCAGAGCGACCGCCGCCAGTACGACGGTCAGCGCCAGCACCACCCGAGGCTCGTCGCTGACCGCCCGCGCCCCGTCGATCAGCAGCGACGCCAGCTGGGCGCCGAGCCCGGTCTTCGTGGTGGTGGCGGTGATGATCCCGGCGGCGGCGCACACCGCCACCACCGGCAGCACCCCGCGCACGCCCGCGGCCAGCGCGGCGAACCCCCGCGCCGGAGTCAGCCGGGTGGACCGCTCCAGGAAGGACAGGGCGGCGGCCAGGATCGTCGCGTACACCACCGCGCGGGTCGCGCTCTGCCCCAGGGCGAGCAGCACCACGATCACGATCAGCGACGAGAAGTGGTATCCGAACCGTCCCAGCAGCCGCCACGGGCTCGCCTGCGGAGCCTCCACCACGCGAACCCCGAAGCGGCGTACGTCGATCTCCACCGCGAGCAGGATGCCCAGGTAGTAGAGGACCGTCGGGATCATCGCCCAGCCGAGCACGGTCAGGTAGGAGACGTTCAGGTATTCGGCGACGATGAACGCGGCCGCACCCAGCGTCGGCGGCGACAGGATCGCCCCCACCCCCGCGGCGGCCAGCATGCCACCGGCCTGCTCCGGCGGATAACCGGCCCGGCGCAGCATCGGCCAGGTCACCGCGCCGACACTGACCGCGGTGGCGGTACCCGAGCCGGACACCGTACCCAGCAGGAAGCCGGCGGCCACCGCGGTCCGCCCCGCCGCACTGCGCGACCGGCGGAACGCGGCCACCGACAGATCCACGAAGAACCGGGACGCCCCCGACAGGTCCAGCACGGCGCCGTAGATGGTGAACAGCACGATGTACGTGGCCGCCACGTCCAGCGGGGTGCCGTAGAACCCGCTGCCCGAGTTGTAGAGGGCGTCCACGATCTGCGCGAAGTCCAGCCCCGCGTGCGCGATCGGCCAGGACTGGGGCAGCAGACCGCCGTAGTAGCCGTACGCCAGGAAGGCCAGGCAGACCGCGGGCAACGCCCAGCCGGTGGTGCGCCGGCACGCCTCGACCACCAGGATCAGGAGCACGGCGCCGAAGGCGACGTCGGCGGGTTCCAGCAGCCCCTGCCGGTCCAGGAAGACGTCGTACCCACCGGCGACCGGGTAGAGACAGACGGCGAGCGCGGCCCCGGCGAGGACCCGGTCGGTCCAGGTCGGCGCGTCCCGGCCCTTACCCCAGCCCGACCTGTACGCCAGGAAGCACAGCGGCAGCGTCCCCGCCAGGAAGATGATCAGGTAGAACTGGCTGCCCCGGGCCAGCGGCTGAAACACCTGCCAGAGCACGAGCAGGGCGACCCCGAACGCGGCCACCGAGACGGCGGCCCCGACCCGCCCACCGAGCGCCCGGGCGGGCCGCTCCTCGTCGTCGTAGTGCACAGCGGGCGACGCGGCCTCGTCCTCGGCAAGCCGCCCCGCAGCCCGCACCGAAGATCGATCGTCACCCATGAAACGGACAGTACTATGCGCCACATCCTTCTGTAACGATCACACCGCCGTCTCATGACGCTGCGCTGTCCCGGTAAATCGATTGCCGGGCGCACGGAGCCCGTCTACTGTCGATCTCAGCTCGAACGACCTCTGAGGAGAACGATCATGTTCTGTATCTATCGCACCCCGGACCGGTGGTGTGGCTGAGGCTGTTCGCAGCGTTCTCCACGCCGCCCGTCCCTGAGTCTCAGGGGCGGGCGGTTCTCGTTTTCCACCCCCGCGGGCGCGCCGAAGTTGGAGAGTCGGGGCCGGCTGTAACCCGGTTGCCGTTGAGCTGAGCAGGTTCGAATCCTGCCGCCCGCACGTCTACGATGCACGGCCGTATGCCCGAGTGGTCAGGGAGCCGATTGCAACTCGGTCCACGCCGGTTCGAATCCGGCTGCGGTCTCTGTCTTGAACCTGACGGCCCCGATGGTGGTACACCCCGGAAGATGGGAGTTCAGCAGGGGAGACCGGATGATCGCCGTGGCCCAGCCGTCTGTCACCGTCCGCCGTCGACGCAGGGCCCTCGCAGCAGCGGCGGTGTGGGCGTACCTGATCCTCAATCTCGCGATCCTCCACCTGATGTTCGTGACCGCCGGGCCGCCCGCGCACAACGTGTTCGGGCAGGTGGGCCGGCTGCTCGGGCTGTACCTGGCGTTCACCATGACCGTTCAGGTGCTGCTGGTGGCCCGGCTGCCGCTGCTGGACCGGGCGTTCGGCATGGACCGGCTGACCGGCTGGCACCGGTGGACCGGGTTCACCGTGTTCTGGCTGGCGATCCTGCACCCGGCGTTCGTGATCGTGGGATTCGCCCGGTACGACCGGGTGCCCGTGCTGACGACCGCGCTCACCTTGTCGAAGCAGACACCCGTACTCCTCGGTCTGATCGCCGTCGCCCTGATCGTGGTGATCGTCGCGCTGTCGGTGCGGATCGCGCGGCGGCGGCTGTCCTACGAGGCCTGGCACGGCGTACACCTGCTGTTCTATGTGGTCCTGGTCCTCGGCATCGGGCATCAGGTCTACGAGGGCACCGCGTTCACGATCAACCCGGCCACGAAGATCTACTGGTGGGGTCTGTGGGTGTTCGCGCTCGGCGCCCTGCTGACCGGCCGGCTGATCGTGCCGTTGATCCGCAACAACCGGCACCGGCTGCGGGTGGCCGCGGTCGTCCCGGAGTCCGACGACGTGGTGTCGGTGCACGTCACCGGCCGTGATCTGGATCGGTTGCGGGTCCGGTCGGGGCAGTTCTTCCTGTGGCGGTTCCCCGGGCACAACCGCTGGTGGCAGGTCAACCCGTTCTCGCTGTCGGCGGCACCGAACGGCCGCTCACTCCGCCTGACCGCGAAAGGCATCGGCACGACCAGCGCTGGATTGCGCGATCTGCCGGTCGGGGCACGTGTTTTCGCCGAGGGCCCGTACGGCTCTTTCACCCTGGACACCCGAACCGGGCAGTCCACGCTGCTGATCGCCGGTGGCATCGGGGTCACCCCGATCCGTTCACTGCTGGAGGATCCCGATCTGGGGCCCGGCGCGGTGGTGATCTACCGGGTGCGCCGGGGCGCCGACGCGGTCCTGCTCGGCGAGATCCGCAACCTGGCCCGGGAGCGCGGCGCCCGCCTGCACGTGATCACCGGGCGGACCGGCGGCACGAACCAGCCGTTCACCCCGGCGAACCTGCACCGCCTCGTCCCCGACATCACCGCCCGCGACGTCTACGTGTGCGGCCCGCACGCCCTGACGGCCGCGGTCCTGTCCACACTCCGCAAACTCAAGGTCCCCGCCGGGCAGATCCATGCGGAACTCTTCCGGTTGGCCGCCTGATTCTTTCTTCGGTACGCCCCACGAAACGGTCCCGCATCGTCCCCGCGAGGCAGGCGGCCCGCCCGGACCGCATCGCGACCGCCGGGCGTGAGCGTTCCGTCACCGCCACCCCCACCCCGCGTGCCGCGTTCCGGTCCGTTCCGGACCGCGCCGCGGCACACAAGCCGGACCCACACCGAACGTGCCGCACAACGGTCCGGATCGAACCACACCGCGGCACACAAGCCGAGCCCACACCGAACGTGCCGCACAACGGTCCGGATCGAACCGCGGCGCGGCACACAAGCCGGACCCACACGAACGTGCCGCACAACGGTCCGGATCGAACCACGGCGCGGCACACAAGCCGAGCCCACGCGAACGTG
>NZ_JBNZCE010000044.1:0-77629 GCF_050589265.1 Actinoplanes sp. G11-F43 | reverse complement strand
GTGCCGCACAACGGTCCGGATCGGACCGTTGTGCGGCACGCGGGGTGGTGGCGGGTCAGGCCGACGTCGGGAGGGTGTCCCGGGTGGGCTCGGGGTCGATCACCGGGGGCTTGCGCTCCAGGGCCGCGCCCTCCACGTCCAGCTCGGGGAGCCAGCGCAGCCAGGACGGCAGCCACCAGGCCGCGCGGCCGAGGAGGGCCAGCGCCGCCGGTACCGCGATCATGCGGACGATGAAGGCGTCGAAGGCGATACCCACCGCCAGGGCGAACGCGATCGGCTTGATCGTGTCGTTGCCCTCCGGGACGAAGGCGGCGAACACCGCGAACATGATGGTGGCCGCGGCGATGACGACCGGGGCCGCCTGCCGGAAGCCGGTGACGATGGCCTCCTTCGGGCCGGCGCCGTGGGCGTGCGCCTCGTGCATCCGGGACACCAGGAACACCTGGTAGTCCATGGCCAGACCGAACAGGATGCCGACGATGATGATCGGCGCGAGGCTCAGGATCGGGCCGGTGGAGCCGGCGTTGACCGCGTCGGCGGCCCAGCCCCACTGGAAGACCGCGACCGTGGCGCCGAACGCCGCACCGATCGTCAGCAGGAAGCCGAGCACCCCGACGACCGGGACCATCAGCGACCGGAACACCAGCACCAGCAGCACGAACGCCAGGCCGACGACGAGGGCGAGGTAGACCGGCAGCGCGTCGTTGAGCTTCTGCGACACGTCGATGCTGATCGCGGTGCTGCCGGTGACGTACACCTCGGCGCCGTCCGCGTCGGCGGTCTGGTCCCGGATCGCGTGCACCAGGTCGACGGTCTTCTCGTCCTCGGGACCGGACGCCGGGATGATCGTGATGAGGGCGGCGGACCCGTCCGGGTTGGGGGTGGCCGGCAGGGCCATCGCCACGTCGGGCAGCCCGGCGACCTGCTTCTGCACCTCGGTGGCGTGGGCGGCCGAGTTCGGCCCGTCGACCAGGATCAGCAGCGGGCTGCTGACGCCGGGACCGAACCGGGCGTCCATGATCTCCTGGGCGTACGCCTGGGTGCTGCCCTCGGCGGCCCGCTGGGCGAGGGTGGTCTTCATCGAGAAGAACGGGATCGCGATGACGCCGAGCAGCGCGACCGCGACGATCAGGCTGAGCCAGCGCTGCTCGGTGACCATCCGGGCCCAGCCCTTGATGAAGCCGCGGCCGTCCGGCAGCACGTCCGGGTCCACCGAGCCGGGCTCGGCCTGGCGCTGCTTACGCGGCAGCGCCCGGGCGCCGATCCAGCCGAGGATGGCCGGGACCAGGGTGATCGCGACCAGCACGGCGATCACGATGGTGGCCGCGGCGGCGATGCCCATCTCGCTGAGGAACGGGATGCCGACGACGGACAGGCCGGCCAGGGCGATGACCACGGTCAGGCCGGCGGTGACGACGGCGGCCCCGGCGGTGCCGACGCTCATCGCGGCGGCAGCCTCCACGGACAGGCCGCGGCGCAGCTCGTGCCGGAACCGGGTGACGATGAACAGCGCGTAGTCGATGCCGACGGCGAGGCCGAGCATGACCGCGAGGATCGGGGTGGTGGACTGCAGGTCCATGAAACCGGTCAGGGTGACGATGCCGGCCGCGCCGATGCCGACGCCGACGATCGCGGTCAGCAGGTTCATCCCGGCGGCGACCAGGGAGCCGTACGTCAGGGCGAGCACGATCAGCGCGACCACGACGCCGAGGATCTCGGAGGCGCCGCCGATGTCGGCCGGGTTGCTCAGCGCCTCACCGCGGGCCTCCACGGTCAGCGCGCCGGAGCCGGCCTGCTCGACCAGGTCGAGGATGGCCTCGCGCTGCTCCTCGGTGACCTCGGAGGGCTGCACCGGATAGGTGACCGAGCTGTACGCCGCCACCTGGTCCTGTGACACGGTGGGCGCCTGCGGGTCGAGCGGGTTCGACGCGCCGGCCACGCCGGGCAGCTTGCCCAGGGTGCCGACCAGCTCGGTGACCTGGGCGGCGTTCACCGGGTCGGTGATCTTCTGGCCGTCCGGGGCCTGGAACACCACCTGCACGGTGGCGCCCGACGAGGTGTCCCCGAACCGCTCCTCCATCAGGGAGAGCGCGGTGGTCGACTCCTGGCCGGGGATGCTGAACGTGTTGGCGGTGGCGCCGGAGAGGGTGCCCGCGCCGACCCCGACGGCGACCAGGGCCACCAGCCAGGCGATCGTGACGAGCAGACGATGTCGGACCGAGGCCAGCCCGAGGCGGTGCAGCAGCGTTGCCATGAGAGGTTCCCTTGGTTCTTGAAGAGGGTGGTCTTCAGTGCCCGAGCGTGTTCCAGCCGATCTCGGCGAGGGCGGCTGTGGTCTCGGGCGTGTGATGGTCACGGAGGGCCACGCTGGCGACGGCGACCGCGCCGAGCGCCGCGGTGACCCGCAGGGCTCGGGCGAGGTCGGCGCCGAGGTCGTCCCCGAAGGCGCCGGCGATGCTCTTGCCGATCGACTCCAGGGCACAGCCCATGTCGCTCTCCGGCTCGCTGAGCAGTGAGGAGAGCAGCAGGGCGACGATGCCGGGGCTGGCCGTGGCCAGCTCGGCGATGTGGGTGAGCACCACCCTGTCCCGCTCCGGCCCGGCCGGCAGCCCGGCGACGTCGGAGCCGGTGTCGCGGATCTGCTCCACGCACCGGTCGATGACCGCCGCCTGCAGCGCCTCCTTGGTGGGGAAGCGGTGCAGCAGACCGGTCTTGGAGTAGCCGACCGAGTCCGCGATCCGCTGGACCGAGGTCTCCTTGAAGCCGTGCCGGGCGAAGAGCTGGGCGGCGGTTTCGAGGATCTCGTCGTCGATCTGCTGTTTGGTGGGACGGGGCATGGGACCACCGTAGACCGTAATGGACCAACCTGGTCGGTCAGGGACCGTGGCGGTCCCCACACTGCGAAACGTTAAGATCCCATTCCCCGGCGCTACCGAGATAAACCCGCAAAAGGTACGGATCGGGCCCGTCCACCGCCCAGCCGAACACCAGCGGCTCGTCCTCGCACTCCACCAGATAGACCGGCAGCCACACCGCCCGTGGCGTCGAGGCGGCCACGTCCACCGGAACCGCCGGGCCGGTGAAATCCGCCAGATCGGCACGCGCCAACAGCCGGGCCACCGCGTCCCCGGGCAGCTCAGCCGGCGTCCCGACCGGCGCGAACACCGTCCCGTCCGGCAGCGTCAGCACCGGCTCGGCCAGCCACACCGCATGGGTGGCGTGCGCGAACGGCACCGGCTCACCCCGGCAGCCGTCGAACCGCAACGTCATCCGCCGCTCCGCCGACAACAGGTAACGCCGCCCGTCGGTGACCGAACGGCGCCCCAGCACGGTCAACTCCAGCCGGCCGGCCCGCCGCCGCACGTGCCCGATCCCCTCCAGGAACCGGGCCGTCCGCTCCACCAGCACCGGCTCCACCCCGAGGAACCCGGCCAGCTCGGCGATCCCGGACAGCCCCGCCTCGGCCAGGGCCCGGGTCAGATACCGATCCAGTACGTCGTACGCGTGCGCCTCCCGGACCGTGGCCCGAACCTCCACCGCCCACATCGGCAGCAGCAACGGCACGAACCGCACCGGCCGGACCTCAGGAAGCGCACCCACCCGCCGGATCACCTCCCGCAACGGAAGGTGCGCCGCCTCGGTCACCGGCCCGCCACCGCCCGGTTCCGCTCCGGCGCCAGCGACATCACCCGGGCGAACACACTCCCGGTCAACAACGCGGCCGGCTCACCCGGGTCGGCGCCGGCCGGGCAGCGCGCCGCCACCCAGGCCCGCACCACCTCGGCGTCCCGCAACGGCGCCGGCCGGGACTCCCCCACCAGCACCGCCCGCCGCGCCCGGACCAGCGGCACCAGCGCCTCCGGCAGTGCCACCCGGGACGCGTCCTCCAGCACCAGCAGGTCGAACTCCAGATCACCGTGCTCCGGCCGGCCCGCACCCAGGCAGGTGGTGGCCACCACGTCGGCATACCGCAACAGCTCCGGATGCAACTGCCGGGTCGGCCGGGCGGCCCGCTGACGCCACTCCCGCAACAACCCGGCCCGGACACGCAGCACCGGCTCCCGCCCGGCGCAGTACTCGGCGAAGACGGCCAGCCCCGCCGGGTCGGGCGCCCACTCCGGGACCTCGGCCACCCCGTCCAGCAGCCGGGCCAGATGATGCGCGGCCCGCTCGGCCGACTCCAGCGCCCGCGCCGCGGCCAGATCAGCGAACGCGGCCCGGTCCGCCGCCGCCCGCACCACACCGTCCTGCTCCACGGCCAGGGCCAGCAGGCGAGCGCTCTCCGCGGAGCGGGCGGCCGCCTGATGCGACGCCGCCCGGGCGGCCGCCGCGAACCGGACCGCCTCCCCCAGCCGCCGCCGCAGCCCGCCCGCACCCCACCGGCGCAGCCAGGAACTCTCGGCTCGGCGCAACGCGGCCGTCAATCGTTCCACCTCGGCCGCCGTCGCCGCGCCCTCGGCGCCCGCCGCCTCCCGCGCGTCACCGGCCGCCCGCAGACCGGCGCCCAGCCGCTCCCGGGCCTCGGACACCGTCGCCTCCCGGTGCGCGGTCGCCCGGTCGGCCCGCTCCCGCGCCTCGGCGGCCTCGTCCAGCGAGGTGGTCAGCCGCCGCAGCCAGCCCAGAGCCGGTGACGGCTCCCCCAGCCACGGTTCCAGCGCCCGGGCCGCGGACTGCGAACGCGCCAGGATCCGGGTCTGCACCCCCGACCCCGCGTCCGTGATACTGCCCGGCCCGGACCCGGCCTGATCGGCACGGATCACCGTCGCCCCGGACGGCAGGTGGGCCACGATCGTCTCCACGGTGGGCGGCACCGGCGCGGCGATCAGCACCCGCTCACCCCGCTCGACGGCCGCCCGGACGATCTCCAGAACCGCCCGGGCCCGCACCGTCCCCGGCGGCGCCACCAGGCAGAACAGGTCCGGCACGGCCAGCGCGCGATGCACTTCGTCAGCGGCGTCCGCGGTACCGGCCGGGCTCGTGCTACCGGCCGGGCTCGACGGCGCACCGGGGTCCGGTTCCCGGAACAGGCCGTCGGCCAGCAGTGGCAGCAAGCCCGGGTTGGCCGTCGCCCCGGACCGTAGGCGCAGGATCGCGTCCCGCTGGACCCGCTCGTCCAGTCCGGTGTCCCGCGTCACCGGCCCCCGGACCGGCCCCAGCTCCCGGGCGGCGGCCACGGCCAGTTCCAGAGCGGCGCAGAACCCCTCGTGCCGAAACGACGAATGCTCTAGATCGACAAGGGTCGACGCCATCCGCTCACCATAGTTGTGCCCGGTGCGGCCCATCAAACCGGCTTGTGAAGCACCCGCCGGCGGCCGGCGGGCGGACACTCGACCGGCGCGGATCGCTCACCCGGACCGGCACCGGAGCGGTCGCCGGCAGCGCGGCATGCCGATCGGTCCTGGGCCGCCCTCCGGTGACGGCGGGCTTCGCCCGGCGGTCGCGGGGTCGGCCGGGACGGGCCGCCTGTGTCGCGCGGACGACGTCCAGCTGTGGATAAGTCGTACGATATCGGGTTTGGAAACGGCCCCGACCGGCGGGAAACCGGGCGGGGCCGTCCAACCTTCACTCAACGCTCATCCGGTCCTCATCGGCCGAAACCGCGGGCCAGGCGGTGGTAGGCCTGGTTCCAGCGGACCTCCTTGGCGAACGAGCGGGTCGTCGTGGACTCGTCGATGATCAGGAGTTCGGTGCCGGCCATCTCGGCCAGATCGGCGAGTTCCTCAGGCCCGACCGCGGACGACAGGACGGTGTGGTGCGGGCCGCCGGCGGTCAGCCAGCACTCGGCGGACGTGGACAGCGACGGGGCAGGTTTCCAGACCGCGCGGGCGACCGGGAGTTTCGGCAGCGGCGCGGTCGGCGGGACCACCTCGATCTCGTTGGCCACCAGGCGGAAGCGTTCGCCCAGGTCGGCGAGTCCGAGAACGATCGCGGGGCCGGGTGCGGCGTCGAAGACCAGCCGGACCGGGTCCTCGCGGCCGCCGATGCCGAGCGGGTGGATCTCCAGCTTGGGCTTGCCGGCGGCGATCGTCGGGCACACCTCGAGCATGTGGGCACCCAGGATGACCTCGTTACCCGGAGTGAGGTCGTAGGTGTAGTCCTCCATGAACGACGTTCCGCCGCCCGGGGCCATCGCCTTGAGCGTGTGAACCAGAACGGACGTCTTCCAGTCGCCTTCACCGCCGAAGCCGTAGCCGTCGGCCATCAGTCGCTGGACCGCCAGGCCGGGGAGCTGGCGCAGGCCGCCGAGGTCCTCGAAGTTCGAGGTGAACGCCTTGAAGCCGCCCTCGGTCAGGAACTGTCGCAGGCCGAGTTCGATCCGGGCGCCGTAGCGCAGCGAGTCGAGCCGGTCGCCGAGCAGTTCCGGGGCGACCTCGTAGGTGTCCCGGTACTCCTCGACCAGCTTGTCGATCTCGGCATCGCCGATCTGATCGACAACGGCCACAAGATCATTGACGCCGTACGTGTTCACCGAGACGCCGAACCGCAACTGGGCCTCGACCTTGTCGCCCTCGGTGACCGCCACGTCCCGCATGTTGTCGCCGAAGCGGGCCAGCTTGAGGGTGCGCATCGCCGCGTAGCCCCGGGCCGCCTTCACCCAGGTGGCGATCCGGGCCACCACGGCCGGGTTGCTGACGTGCCCGGCCACCGTCTTGCGGGGCACCCCGAGCCGGGCCTCGATGAACCCGAACTCCCGGTCGCCGTGCGCGGCCTGGTTGAGGTTCATGAAGTCCATGTCGATCTCGGACCAGGGCAGTTCGACGTTGTGCTGGGTGTGCAGGTGCAGCAGCGGGGCCCGGAGCGCGTCCAGCCCGGCGATCCACATCTTGGCCGGTGAGAACGTGTGCATCCAGGCGACCACACCGAGCACGCCGGGGGCCGAGGAGGCCCGGCGGCAGATGTCCAGGATCTGCTCCGGGCTGGTCAGCACCGGCTGCCAGACGACGTCCGCGTCGAGCTGCGCGTCCAGTCTCGCGGCGATCTCGCGGGACTGGGTGGCGACCTGGTCGAGCGTCTCCGGGCCGTAGAGTCCCTGGCTCCCGGTGAGGAACCAGACTTCCCCGTTACTCATGTTACCCCTTTGTCCTTATTAAGAGTTATTTCGCTTTTCTCGTGACAAGGCGCTGCATCACGATGAAGACGAAGAGCAGCACGCCCACGACGATCCGGGTCCAGGCCGCGTTCAGGTCGCCCTGGAAGTTGATGATCGTCGTGATCAGGCCGGCCACCATCACACCGAGCAGCGTGCCCCACACGTAACCGGCACCGCCGGTGAGCAGGACACCGCCGATCACACAGGCGGCGATCGCGTCCAGCTCGTAGCCGTTGCCCTGCAGCGCGTGCCCGGACGTGGAGTTGATCGAGTAGAGCACTCCGCCGAGCGCCGCGCAGAACCCGCTGATGGTGTAGACGACGATCCGGGTCCGCCCCACCGGCAGGCCCATCAGCAGGGCCGAGTCGGAGCTGCCGCCGATCGCGTACACGTTGCGGCCGAACCGGGTCCAGGCCAGCACCGCCGCCGCGATGATCACCACGAGCAGGGCGATGATCGCGTTCGGCTTGGTGACCACCCCGTCGGCCAGGGGGATCCGGTAGTCCGAGATCGCGCTCCACGTCTCGTTGCGGATCGGGATCGACTGCTGGTTGATGAACAGTGCCAGGCCGCGGGCCAGGAACAGCCCGGCGAGGGTGGCGATGAACGGCTCCACCTTGAAGAAGTGGATCACCGCGCCCTGGCCGGCGCCGATCAGGGCGCCGAGGATCAGCACCGCCGGGAGCACGACAAGTGGCGGCCAGTCGCCCTTGAGCAGCGTCGCGGTGAGCACCGTGGTCAGCGAGATGACCGCGCCGACCGACAGGTCGATGCCACCCGTGATGATCACGAAGGTCATCCCGACCGCGACCACCAGGAGCACCGCGTTGTCCCGGAACAGGTTGACGAAGACGCTCGGGTCGCCGAAGTTCTCATAGCGGGCGACGCCGGTGATGTACATGACCGCGAGCAGGCCGAGGGTGGCCAGGATCGGGATGTACTTGGTGTTCGGCTTGTAGACCCGGCGCCGCTTGTTCAGCTCGGGCCCTTTGGTCACCGGTGTCATGGACGCAGTGGTCATGCCGTGTCTCCCCACTCCCGCACCACAGCGCGATCATGACGCTCGCTACGCTCGGTCATGCCGCCACGACCTCTCGCGTCTTGAACCGCCCGAAGACCTTCGCCCGGAAGTCCGGGGACTGCGACAGGCAGAGCGCCACCACGACGACTGCCTTGAACAGCAGGTTCGCCTCGGGCGGGATGCCGATCGCGACGACCGTCACGGACAGGGTCTGGATCAGGATCGCGCCGATCACCGTGCCGGCGATCGAGAAGCGGCCGCCGATCAGGGCGGTGCCGCCGATCACCACGGCCAGGATGGCGTCCAGTTCGATCAGGTTGCCGGCCGAGATGCTGTCCGCGCTCTTGATGTTGGCGCTGTAGATCAGGCCGGCGAGTCCGGCGAAGCCACCGGCCACCACGTACACCATGATCGTGATCCGCCGGGCGCCGATGCCGGCCAGCCGGCTCGCGGTCGGGCTGCCGCCGACCGACTCCAGCAGCAGGCCCAGCGCGGTCCGCCGGGTGAGCAGCAGGATCAGCGCGACCGCGGCGGCCGCGATCAGGAACGCGACCGGCAATCCCAGGAAGAAGCCGGTGGCGATGGTGGCGTACGGGCCGGACTGCACGTTGATGATCTGACCGTCGGTGATCAGCTGGGCGATGCCCCGCCCGGCCACCATCAGGATCAGCGTGGCGATGATCGGCTGAACTCCGATGATCGCCACCAGGGTGCCGTTCCACAGGCCCATCACCAGCGACACCCCGATGGCGATGGCGATGATCCCGAGCACCGAGCCGACCGCGTTCTGGTTCGGCAGGTCCTGGATCAGCAGGCAGGCGACCGCGCCGGAGATGGCCATCACCGCGCCCACCGACAGGTCGATGCCGCCGGTCGCGATCACCAGGGTCATCCCGAGCGCGACCAGGATCAGCGCCGAACTGCCCCGCAGGATGTCGATCAGCGAACCGAAGAGGTGGCCGTCGTGGACGGTCAGGAACTGGTTGGACGTGAACGCGTTGACGACCAGCAGCACCACCAGGATGGCTGCCGGCCAGAAGAGACGGTTCTTCAGTATGGAGGTCATGACGTTGCTCCGCTGGCGATGGTCTGCATGATGCGGTCGGCGTCGACGCCCGCGGTGTTCTCCAGCTCCTCGACCAGGCGACGGTCCCGCAGCACCTCGATCTTGTGGCTGAGCCGCAGCACCTCCTCCAGCTCGGCACTGACGAACAGCACCGCCATCCCGCCGTCGGACAGCTCGGCGACCAGCTTCTGGATCTCGGCCTTGGCGCCGACGTCGATGCCCCGGGTCGGCTCGTCGATGATCAGCAGCCGGGGCTCGGTGATCAGCCACCGGGCGAGCAGCACCTTCTGCTGGTTGCCACCGCTGAGGTTGCGGACCGGGCGCTCCGGGTCGGCGGGCCGGATCTGCAGGGCCTTGATGTACTTGTCGACGATCTCGTCCTGCTTCTTGCGCGGGATCGGCCGGGTCCAGCCCCGGGAGGCCTGCAGCGCCAGGATGATGTTCTCCCGGACGCTCAGGTCGCCGATGATGCCCTCGGTCCGGCGGTTCTCCGAGGAGAAGGCGATGCCGTGCTTCATGGCCGCGCGCGGATCCCGCAGGGTGGTGGCGGTGCCGTCGAGATGGATCTCGCCCTGGTCCGCCTTGTCCGCGCCGAAGAGCAGTCGTGCCAATTCGGTACGCCCGGAGCCGAGCAGCCCGGCCAGGCCGACCACCTCGCCGGCGTGGATGGTCAGGTCGTAGGGGGCGATCGCACCGGTGCGCCCGAGCCCTCGCGCCTCCAGCACCGGCTTCGCCCCGGCGGCCCGTTCCCGGTTGCGCTGGGCCTTGTCCTCCAGGTCCTCCAGCGCGGCCAGCTCCTTGCCGATCATCTTCTCGACCAGCTGGACCTGGGGCAGCTCGGCGGTCTTGTACTCACCGATCAGCTGGCCGTTGCGCAGCACGGTGAGCCGGTCGGACACCTCGTACACCTGGTCCAGGAAGTGCGAGACGAACAGGATCGCCACGCCGGATTCCTTGAGCCGGCGCATGATCCGGAAGAGCTGCTCCACCTCGGAGGTGTCGAGACTGGAGGTGGGCTCGTCCAGGATCAGCACCCGGGCCTCGATGTCGATCGCGCGGGCGATCGCCACCATCTGCTGGATCGCCAGCGAGTAGCTGCTCAGCGGCGCGGACACGTCGAGGTCCAGGTCGAGCCGGGAGAGCAGCTCGGCGGCCCGGCTGCGCATCCTCCCCCACTGGATCTTGCCGAACCTGCGGGGCTCGCGGCCGATGAAGATGTTCTCCGCGACCGAGAGGTTGGTGCAGAGGTTGACCTCCTGGTAGACCGTGCTGACCCCGGCCTGCTGCGCCTGGAGCGGGCCGGCGATCCGCACCGGCGTCCCGCCGAGCTTGATCTCGCCGCCGTCGATCTCGTAGACCCCGGTCAGCACCTTGATCAGGGTGGATTTCCCGGCGCCGTTCTCACCCATCAGGGCGTGCACCTCGCCCGGGAACAACCGGAAATCGACGCCGTCGAGAGCGACGACGCCGGGGAAGACTTTGCGGATCCCGGCCATCTCGAGGACCGGGGACTGCTCGCCCATCATGGCTCCGTTTCGAGCGCCGTAGGTCGCCGTGGCTGCAGCCACGGCGACCTACGGGGCATTTCGACGATCAGTACTTGCGGTTCGGGAGCTCGGTCTTGGCCTGCTCCTGGGTGAAGGTGGTCTCCTCGGTGAGGATCCGCTTCTCGACGGTCTCGCCGGCGTGGACCTTCTTGGCGATGTCCATCAGCTGCGGGCCGAGGAGCGGGGAGCACTCGACGATGAAGTTGATCTTGCCGTCGGCCAGAGCGGTCATGCCGTCCTTGACCGCGTCCACCGTGATGATCTTGATGTCGGTGCCGGGCTTCTTGCCGGCCGCCTCGATCGCCTCGATGGCACCCAGGCCCATGTCGTCGTTGTGCGCGTAGAGCACGTCGATGTCCGGCGTGGACTGCAGGAAGGTCTCCATCACCGTCTTGCCGTCGGCACGCTTGAAGTCACCGGTCTGGGTCTTGACGATCTTCAGGTTCGGGTTCTTGGCGATCGCCTCGGCGAAGCCCGACTGCCGGTCCAGCGCCGGCGCCGAACCGGTGGTGCCCTGCAGCTCGACGATGTTGACCGGGTCGCTCTTGCCCTCGTACTCCTTGACCAGCCACTCGCCGGCCTTCTGGCCCTCCACCTTGAAGTCCGAGCCGAGGAACGACTCGTACAGCGAGGTGTCCTGCGAGTCGACCGCGCGGTCGGTCAGGATCACCGGGATGTCGGCGTCCTTGGCCTCCTTCAGCACCGCGTCCCAGCCGGAGGTGACCACCGGCGAGAAGGCGATGACGTCCACCTTCTGCGTGATGAAGCTACGGATGGCGGTGATCTGGTTCTCCTGCTTGCCCTGCGCGTCGGAGAACTTCAGGTCGATCCCGGCGGCCGCGGCCGACTCCTGGATCGACTTGGTGTTCGCGGTACGCCAGCCGCTCTCGGCGCCCACCTGTGAGAAACCAAGGGTGATCTTGCCGTCGTCGGAGCCACCCTCGGAGCCGCCCTCGCCACCGCCGCAGCCGGCGAGCGTGGACACGGCCAGGAGACCACTGAAAACCGCTACAGACAGAGACCTGCGCACTACAATCCCTCCAGAACTGTTACCGTTCACAAAGAAGCAGCGGACCCGCCTACCAGGCAAAATCCGCGGAACTCGGCGTCCTACTGCGACCGCCGTCACAGCTTGCGTTTCGTGAGTGTTACCGTTCTCAACCCAGCCGTCAAGAGATAGCGATCAACGTTTCGGATCTGTTGCAAGAACGCCTATCTCACCCGTGGTGATCGAGCGGAAGCTGCTAGGAATCGTCCAATGGCGACATCTGACCAGGTGCCGGGCTTCGAGCCGGCCACCGCACCACCCCTGCCCGCGCCCCGGCCGAGACCCGGTAAAGAGCGCGGCAGCGTCATGCGTGACGTGGCCAAACTGGCCGGTGTCTCACACCAGACCGTGTCCCGGGTGATCAACGAGCACCCCAACGTCCGCGCCGAGACGCGGGAACGGGTCCTGGCCGCCATGCGCTCCCTCAACTACCGCCGCAACCTGGCCGCCCGCACCCTCGCCACCCGCGAATCGCACACCCTCGGCATAGTCGGCTTCGAGACCACCCTCTTCGGACCCGAATCCATGCTGTACGGCATCGAGAGCGCCGCCCGGGCCGCCGGTTACCTGGTCAGCGTGGCCACCGTCCGGGACCTGTCCCACCGGCCGGTCCTCGAAGCCGTCGACCGGCTGGTCCAGCACGGCGTCGACGGGATCATCGCCATCGCCCCCAAACACGCGGTCACCACGGCACTCACCCACGCGCCCGCCGGCATGCCCTGCGTGGCCGTCGGCGGAGACGGACAAGCCGGATTCCCCACCGTACGGGTGGACAACAGCGCCGGAGCCCGCCTCGCCACCCGGCACCTGCTCGACCTCGGCCACCGCACCGTCCACCACGTCGCCGGGCCACTCGACTGGCCGGAAGCCCAGTCCCGGGTCGACGGCTGGCGGGACACCCTGTACGCGGCCGGCGCCGTGGTACCCCCGGTGACCGCCGGCTGGTGGGACGCCGCCGCCGGCTACGAACAGGGCCGCCGGCTCGCCACCGACCCCTCGGTGACCGCGGTGTTCTGCGCCAACGACCGGATCGCCCTCGGGGTGCTCCGCGCCCTCCAGGAATCCGGGCGGCGGGTGCCGGAGGACGTCAGCGTCACCGGATTCGACGACATGCCGGACTCCGGGTACTTCCTGCCGCCGCTCACCACCGTGCACCAGGACTTCGCCGAGCTGGGGCGGCGGGCCCTCGCCCTGCTGCTGCGGCACATGGCCGTACCGGACGGGGACGCGCCGCCGGAGGACGTGGTGGTGGCGCCCCGGCTGGTGCCGCGGGCCAGTGCGGCGACACGCCTCTGACGCCGGCCCTGATCGCCCGCCCCGGACCGGTCCCAGCACCCCGGTCCGGGGCGGTGCTCTCCTTCCCGCCTGCTGCTCCCCTCCCCTCGCTCTCCTCCGCTGACCGGAATCCGACTCACGCTCATCAGTGACCGAGGGTTGTTCGGCGGCTTCGCGCCGCTACAGTCCGAGGGGTGCTCATCGATGACACACCGTTCCCGCAGGGCCCGGCCGCACCGGCCGGGGGTTGCGCGCACACGAGGGGACGGTGACCGATGGCCTCCGCGAACGCCTGGTTCCGCCGGCGCGCGCCACGACTCTCCGGCGTCCTGCACGTCCGGGACGCGTCCGGTCACGAGGTGACCATTCCGCTGCGTGGCCGGGACGCGCTGCTGACCGCGCTGCGTGGTTACGGCGCGGTCTGGGCGGTACGCACCGGTGACGCCACCAGCGTCATGATCGTCTACGGCCCGACCGACGCGGTCGCCGACCGGCGCTCCGGCATCTGCCCCGCCGGCCGTACCGTCGTGCTCGGCGGCGCCGCGTTCACCTGGCAGGCGCCCGGCAGCGCGCCCCGGATCCCACTCCCCCGCACCACGCCGCCCAACCTGCGAGCCCTCCCGCCACGCGGCACCAACTCCCGTGCCGTCCCCGAACCGGTCGGCGGCCTGCGCCGGCACCTGCGCAACATGGTGCGTGTGGTCACGCAGCGCCGGACGACCGGGTAACTTCAGCGGTGATGCCCCACCGGCATCCTGTTGTCGCTAACATACCTGCGTTTCGACCTTGTGTCGGACCCGTGTGGCTCCGCTAGGGTGAGCGCTAACATCCGGTGCTCACATCCGGCGCTCACATCCGGCGGTCGAGGAGAAGAACGACGTGACTTACGGATCGACGGCCCTGCGCCGGGCCGTGCTGCTGGCCAACAAGCGGATCCCCCAGGCCGGACTGGCCCAGCTCACCTGGGGCAACGTCAGCGGCATCGACCGCGAAGCCGGCCTCTACGTGATCAAGCCGTCCGGGGTGGCCTACGACCAACTCACCGAGGACGACCTGGTGCCGGTCGACCTGGCCACCGGCAAGGTCCTCGACGGCGACCTGCGCCCGTCCGTCGACAGCGAAAGCCACCGGGCGTTCTACCTGGCGTGGCCGTCGATCGGCGGCGTCACCCACACCCACTCGACGAACGCGGTGGCGTTCGCCCAGGCCAACCGGGACGTGCCGGTCCTCGGCACCACCCACGCCGACACCTTCGACGGCCCGGTCCCGGTCACCCGCGGGCTGACCGCCGAGGAGTGCGCCACCGACTACGAACTCAACACCGGCCGGGTCATCGTGGAACGCATCGGCGACGACGAGGCTGCCGCCGGCATGCCGGCCGCCCTGGTGGCCAACCACGGCCCGTTCACGTGGGGCGCCACCCCGATGAAGTCGGTCGAGCACGGCATCATCCTGGAAGCCGTCGCCGAGATGGCCCTCAAGACACTGGCCCTCAACCCGCAGGCCAGCACCCCGAGCCACCTGCAGGAACGCCACTTCAAGCGCAAGCACGGCCCCGGCGCCTACTACGGCAACCCCAAGTAGCCCCACCCCACCGGACCAGCGGATGCCCGCCAACCCCCTTGGGCGGGCATCCGCGACCCCGCTGACCGCGCACACGCCTCAGGCCGGGCATGGAGCGACGCTCGANGCCTCTGGCACCGGATCCTCCAGCCCGCGTTCCGGCTTCCACCCCGCGTTCCGGCTTCCACCCCGCGTTCCGGCTTCCACCCCGCGTTCCGGCTTCCACCCCGCGTTCCGGCTTCCACCCCGCATTCCGGCTTTCGACCCAACGCCGAAGGCCGCCCTTTCGCGGCCGAATCCTGGGTGATTTGCCACCATTTCCGAGTCTTGCTCTTGATGGCGGGCCGGGAGTCGCGCTGATCCTCGGCGGGGCGCCTCGACTCCGCCCCGATGCGGGCACACGGTGGCCGGTCGTGTGCGGGCCCAGACGCCCCGGAATCTTCCTCGGGGCTGCCGGCCCGTCCGCGGTCAATTCCCCGCGCGAGTGTCCGCCTTCCGGCTCCACCCTGGCCGATCTTGGTGTATTTACCACCTTTTCCGGTGGTAAATCCACCAAGATCTCGGCGGGACGGGTTGCCCGCGCGAGGGATTGACCGCAAGTGATCAGGCAGCCGAGAACAAGGCTCCCCGGGCCCGGCAGAGCACCACGGTCCACCGGTGATGAGTACTCCAGACGCGGGGGTGCGGGTCGTATGCGCGAGGGATCCAGCCGGGTGCGCTGGGATGGAGAGGCCGGTCAGCTCAGGGTGGCTATGGTCTGGGCCACCTGGCTCTGCAACGCGGCCGGCAGTGGGGCGAAACCAGCCCTGGTGACCGCCTCCTGACCCGCTGGGCTGGCGGCGTATGTCAGGAAACCTCGGGCCGCCGTCGGCAGGGAGCCGCGGCACACCATCTGGTAGGTGACCGAGACGATGGGGTACGCGCCGCCGCTTGCCGCGGCGTGGCCGATCGTCAGGCGCAGGTCGCCGGTGGTCTGGGCGGCGGCCACCGTCAGCGCGGCCGCCGCGTCGTCCGGGCCGGTCCAGCGGCCGTCGCTGGTGCCGACGAGGACGCCGGGCAGGTCGGTGACCCGGGCGTAGGAAGCCTCGACGTAGCCGATCGCGCCGTCGGTGGCGGCGATCGTGGCGACCACCCGGTGGCTGCCGCGACGGCCGAGGCCGCCGGGGACCGGCCAGTCGCTGCCGGTGCCGTGGGTCCAGGCGGACGGGGCGGCGGCGGTCAGGTAGGCGCGGACGTTGGCGGTGGTTCCGGAGCTGTCGGTGCGGTGGACGACCCGGATCGGGGTGGCCGGCAGGGTGGTGCCGCTGTTGTCCCGGGCGATCGCCGGATCGTTCCACACGGTGATGGTGCCGGCGAGGATCCGGGCGATGGTTTCCGGGCCGAGGCGGAGACCGTCGACCCCGGCGATGTTGTACGCGAGAGCGATCGGCCCGGTGACCAGTGGCAGGTGGACGGCCGGCCCGGTACGGCAGCGTGTGTCGGCCCGCTGCTGGTCGGCGGCGCTGAGTGGGGTGTCGGTGCCGGCGAAGTCTCCGGTGCCGGCGATGAAGTCGCGGACTCCGGCGCCGGAGCCGGTGCCGGTGTATTCGACCGCCACGTCGGGGCAGGCGATCTGGTAGGCCTTGATCCACGCGTTGATCGCGTTGGTCTGCGCCGACGATCCCTGTCCGGTGACCGATCCGCTGACGCAGGCGATCGGGTCCGGTTCGACTGCCGGTGTGGTGCATCCGGCCAGGGCGAGCAGCGCCACCACGGTCGATGATCGAAGTCTCATCGGTACTCCGCGAGCCGACGCCGTACTGCGAGGGGAATCAGCGCGACGACCGCGGTGAGCAGGACGCCGGGCAGCACCGTCGCACCGGTCAGGCTTGTCCGCGCCGCCCGCAGTGACTGATCGAACTCGGCTTTGCGCTCGTCGGTGACGGCAGCGACGGAGGCGTCGAACCAGGCGAAGCCGAAGGCCGCGTCACCGCGCCGGATGCCGGTCAGCAGCCGGACCGCCTCGGCGTCCTTGCCGGCGTCGGCGAGGTTGAGGATCCGCAGGTGGATCTCCTGATAGTCGGTCCAGCGCTCGGCGGCGGGGCGGGGCAGGCCGTCGGTCAGCCGTTCGGTCTTGCCGGTGAAGTCGTCCCGGTAGAAGGCCAGGTTGGCACTGATCAGATAGCGCCCGGTGTCGGCTGCCGCGTCGTAGCCTAGCGCCCGCAGCCCGGAGAGCGTGAGGTAGGGGGTGAGCCCGTCGTCACGACCGCCGGCGAGGGTGCGGGACTGGTAGTCGAGGACGCCGCCGGCCGAGACCAGGAGCACCGCGCTGAGGGTGGTGGCAGCCAGCAGTGCCGGGTTCCAGGTGCGCCGGAACCGCCGGGCCATCCACACCTGGAGCTGGATCAGCAGACCGAGCAGCGCCCCGCCGAGGAGGATCAGGACGGCGAGGCCGGCCGACTCGTACGAGCCTTTCGCCTGGTACACCCCGTCCAGGCGCTCGGCGCTGTCCTCCCGCAACCGCTCGGCGTCCGGCAGGATCCGCAGGTGCAGCAGGTTGGTGGCCTGGGTCCAGTGGCCGAGCGAGCCGGGTGCGGTCAGGGCCTGGCCGACCCGCTGCCGGTAGACGGTCAGCCCGTCCATCACCCGGAGCACGACGGCCGGTTCGGCGGCGGTGCTGAGCAGCAGTTGCAGGTCGCGGTCGACCTGGTGGCCGCGCTCACGGTAGAGGCCGAGGGCGTCGACCCGGCTGCTCGCGAGTTCGTCGCTGTCGCCGGCCAGCAGGATCCGGGTGACCTGGGCGTCCAGGTCGCTGAGGGCGAAGTAGAGGTCGGCGGCGGTGGCCGCCTGCGGCGCGGCCTCCTGCCCGATCACCCGGACCTGCTCGCGCACCCCGGCCATGACCGCGGTGAGGCCGAGCAGCAGGGCGGCCGCCGCGGTCGCGGTGAGCAGCGACCACAACCGCAGGCGGGCCGGGGTGTGATCGCGGAGAATATCGACGGGCACGCCGCCACGGTAATCCATTAGCGCAATTCCGGGACAGCGCGCCCGACAGTTTTCCGGACGTTAATAATGCGTTTGCTTATCGGCCCTGAGCTGGAAAGATGCGCTTATCGGGACGGAGTGAGCCGGGCAGGGCAATGGTGATCCACTCATTGCTGTCGGCTTTTCCGGAGGTTCGGCCACTGGAGAAGGGGAAGTTGTTGTCATTCAATACCGCGATGGTCTTCTCGTCCAGGATCACCACGTCCTCGATGGTCTGGAACGGGAAGGTGAAGGTGCTGCCGAAGCCGCCGACCCGGTGCGGATTCGCGACGTTCATCAGGTCCACCAGCAGGGTCTTGTCGAGCAGCCCGTCCCGGTTCCGGTCCCGCTTGTCGGCCAGGTAGATCCGTTTGATCACGGCGGTGGCGCCCTGGCCGTTGTCCCGCTCGATGATCAGGAAGCGGTTCTCGTCGACCGCGACGGCGTCGCCGATGGCCAGGTTCGGGGCGCCGAGGCGGTAGACGTACCGCTTGCCGGTGTATTTCCCGGTCCTGGTGTCGAATTCACTGAACCGCAGGTCACCGGGGGTGTCGCCGGTGACCGTGCCCTCCAGCAGCGCGTACAGGTGGCGGCCGCCGGGCGACTTCGCCAGGCCCTCGAAGCCCTTGCTGCCGCCGAGGGTGGCGGTGACGCCGGTCCGGGCGGCGGTCTCCGGCGCGATCACCCCGTCCAGCGGGACCGGGGCGGACAGCAGCCGGCCGGCCCGGTCGAAGTGCAGCAGGTACGGCCCGAACTCGTCGCCGATCCAGTAGCCGCCGCGGGCGTCCTTGACGATCGACTCGACGTCGAAGTCGGCGCCGGTCAGCACCCGGTCGGCGCGGGTCAGCCGCCAGGGCACGTGACCGTCCGGGTCGGTCAGGCTGATCCCGCCGAGCACGTCCACCTCACCGGCGGCGAACGCGGGGGCCAGCCGGTGGATCCGGAGCAGGAAGTCGGCCGAGTTGGCCTGGTTGCCGTACCCGTTGTCGGACAGCACGTCGAACGTTCCGTCCCCGTTGTCGGCGATCCCGGAGAACCCCTGCACCGGCTGGTCGGCGAAGGGCGCCGGGATGCCGTTGGTGTCCCCGGTGATCAGGCTGCCGGACGGCTCGCTGCCCGGCACGAAGGTGGTGGCGGGCAGCGACGCGAACCCGGTCAGCGTCGGCGTGGTGACCTTGGCCGGGCCGCCGGCGCCGGCCGGGCCGGGAAGGGCCGCGGTGAGCGCCAGCGCCAGCGCTCCGACAGAGACGATCTTTCGCATGTGGCCGGACCCTAGACGCCCCGGATGAACCGGCGCCGACGGATCGATGGACGTCAGGTGCGCACCTTCCGCCGGGACCGGGCGGTGGCCGCCGTGTGGTGCGGCAGCGACAGCGGGTCGGGCAGGTCGTGGGCGGCGCTGAGCCCGTCGTCGCGGCGGTCCAGCCGGCCCTCGTCGACCAGGTCGGCGACCAGCCCGGTGAGCCGGTCGTCCAGTTCCGGCGATCGCCGGGCGGCCCAGCCGAACACCTTCGCGGTCGCCGCGAGCAGACCGTCCACCTCGATCGCCCCGGCGTCCTGGACCAGGTGCTCCAGGGCCACCCGCAGCTCCGCGTCGGCGATCTGGTCGGCCTTGCGGGACACCCCGTCGGCCCGGGTCCGCACCGCCGGCACGATCTGCCCGGGATCGCCGAGGAAGTCGTCCGCCCAGGTCACCCGGGACTTGGCGGCCTGTGCCTCGATCTCGGCGTCGATCGCGGCGCGGACCGGCTTGGTGATCCGGCTGATCTGCCAGGCGTCGCGCATCCGCTGCAGGACCACGCTGATGTGCACCGGGCCCTCCACCGCGGCGATCTTCCGGATCGATTCGGCGAGGCGGGTGCGGCTCTCCGGGTCGGCGGGGCCGCTTCCGGTGGGCAGCGGGTTCAATTTCGCTTTCCGGTACGGGTGAGTCCACTCGCCCGGGTCGTGATGCGCCGGCACCGGCTCGGCGGTCTCCGCGGTCACCACCGGGGCGGCCGTCTCCGCGGTCACCGCCGGGGCGGCCTTCGCCGGGCGCGGTGCCCGGGTCCGGGTGCTCCGGCGGGCCGGCTTCGGCGCCTCCTCGACGGCTGCGGCGCTCTCCACCGGCTCGATCTCGGTGGGTGCCACGAACACCGGCTCGGCGACCGGCAGCCCTTCGACCGGCGCGGCGGTGTGGAAGTCGGCGGCGGCCCGGACCGCGTCGGCGAGCGCGGCCTCCTCGGCGTCGAGGCGTGCGGCTTCCCGGCGTTCGGCCTCCTGATGTTCGGCCTCGATCCGGGCGGCTTCGATCCGCTCCGCCTCCATCCGCTCCGCCTCCATCCGGGAGGCTTCGATCCGGGCCGCTTCGATCCGAGCCGCTTCGATCCGGGCCGCTTCGATCCGCGCGGCCTCGGCCCGTTCCGCCTCGGCCCGCGCCAGGTCCGCCCGGCTCACCCGCTCGAAGACGGCGGCGGTCACCCGGGGCTCGTCGTCGTACTCGTCGATCAGATTGCCCGGTTCGACCACGGCCCGCGGCTGCTCGCCGCGCCCGATCCGCTCGAACACGGCCGGCCGGACCCGGTTCTCCTCCTCGATCCGCTCGAACACCGCCGCCCGGACCGGTGTCTCCACCTCGATCAGTGCCACCGGTTCGAGGGCCGGCTCCTCCTCGTGGAGGACCGGCTCCAGGTCCGGGTCGAGGTCCATGGTGGGCTGCGGCGCCCCGGCCTGGACCGGCGGCTCCTCCTCCCAGGTGTGCTCCTCGTCGTGCGCGCCCGGGAAGGCGTGTGTCCATTCGCGCGGCACCGCCTGCTGCACGTCCTCGAACCCGGCCAGGTAGGCGTCCGCCTCCTCCTCCAGGTCGGCCAGCTCGTCGACCAGGACGATCTCCTCGACCGGTTCGCGTACCTCGTCGGCGTCGGCGGGAGCGACCGGCTCGGCGACGGCGACAGCGACCGCCGCGCCGTCCAGTTCGGGCGCCGCCTCCTCCGGCGGGAACTCGGCCAGCGCCGCCTCGATCGCCGACCGCAGCCGCTGTTCCTCGTGCTCCCGGTCGACGTACCAGGCGGTGCCCCAGATCCGGTGCAGCTTCCAGCCGAGATCCTGCAGCACCTGCTCGCGCAACCGGTCCCGGTCCCGGGCGGCGGGCGCCGAGTCGTAGGTGGTGCCGTCGCATTCGATGCCGAGCGCGTACGGCGCGTTGCGGCGGGCCGAGGCACGCACCGCCAGATCGATCCGGAATGCCCCGGTGCCGACCCGGGCACGGACCCGGTATCCCCAGGACTGGATCACATCCCGTACCGAATCCTCGAACGGGGTCTGCGCCTCGGGCCGCGGCTCGTCCAGGCCGAGCGCGGTCTCACCGCGGGTCGCGAAGTCCAGATATCCGGCGAGCGGCCGCAACTCGTCGGTGTCCGGCAGGTCCCGGGCCCGGATCGTCGAGACCACCTCGACCCGGCGGCAGGCCCGGGTGCTGGCCACGTTGAGCCGGCGCCAGCCGTCCGGGCCGGCGAATCCGCCCAGATCGCCGCCGACCGCCAGGATCACCACGTCCCGTTCGTCGCCCTGGACCGTCTCCAGGTCCTTGACGAAGAACCCGTGCAGCCGGTCGTCCTCCGGAGGCACCACCATGTCGGCGACCGCGACCTCGATCAGCCCGGCCAGTTCGGGGGTGGCGGCGATGACCCCGAGACTGAGGTCGGGCCGGGTGACGAAGTGGTGGGCGACCCGGCTGGCGACCATGTCGGCCAGCCCGGCGTCACCGTTCTCCGGCGCGGCCGGGAACATCTGCACCCCGGCGTCCGGGCCGGCCGGGCCGGCCGGCGGGAACGTGTTGAGCCGGCCCTGGTAGAAGGTGTGGTTGGCGAACGCGATCAGCGACTCGTGCCGGCTGCGGTAGTGGGTGCCCAGGTCCAGGACCGGGAACGCGGCACAGCCGATGGCCAGCTCCAGGACCGAGCGCCCGCCGCCGGGGGTGGGCAGCGCGGTGAGCTGCCGGTCGTCGCCGACCACCACGAACGAGGCGCCGCGGTAGACGCAGGTGATCGCGTCCGGCACCGGCACCCGGGACGCCTCGTCGATGATGACCACGTCGAAGGTGAGGTCGGCCGGGACGAGCCGGCTGACGTCGGCGGGCACGGTCAGGAAGCACGGTTTGACCGCCAGGGTGGCGTGCCGGGTGCGGCTGATCAGCTCCTGCACCGGCATCCGCCGGCCCTGCTCGACGGCGGCCGACCGGAGCAGCGCGGTCTCGGCCGCGGCGGTGCCGGTGGGCTGCATCTCGTCGACGGCGTTCATCACATCGGCCGCGGCGGCCCGCTGCAGCCGGGCGTCCCAGACCCGGAACTCCTCGACCAGGCGGTCCCGGGCCTCGGAGTCCAACGGTGGCAGCCGGTCGTCCTCGCGGATCACGGTGCCCGCCCAGGACTGGAACAGGGCCCGGCCGAGCACCGGCAGCAACTGCTCGACCGCCAGGCCGGCGGCGGCACAGAAGTCGATCACCTCGGACAGGCCGTGCTCGGCCAGGGTGGCGCGGGCCGCCTGGTACTCGAACCACTCCTGCTGGCCGCCGGCGTCGGCGAGCAGCGCCCGCAGCAGCTCCAGCGCCCGCCCGTGGTCGGCCAGGGCGGCGGTGAGCGAGGCGTGCCGGCCGGGTGCGAAGGCCCGCAGGATCCCGTCCTTGGCGGCCTGCCACTCGGCCACCCGGGACGGCAGCGTGTCGGTGGGCCGGGCCGCACGCAGCGCTGTTGCCTGGTCCCGGGTGAGAGGGGTGTCGACACCGACCCGGATCCGGCGGGCCTCCGATGTCCAGGCCATCGCGGTGGCGAGCGCGTCCACATCGGTCTGGGTGCCCTTGTAGGCGGCGCCCAGCACC
The DNA here is from genome assembly GCF_050589265.1 of Actinoplanes sp. G11-F43. Lineage (NCBI taxonomy): Bacteria > Bacillati > Actinomycetota > Actinomycetes > Micromonosporales > Micromonosporaceae > Actinoplanes > Actinoplanes sp. G11-F43. The sequence continues at coordinate 55,161 of NZ_JBNZCE010000044.1, read as the reverse complement.
CGGCCGTACTCGGCGGTGTTGGCCGACAGCGCGGCGGCGGCGTCCGCGGCGGTCTCCCGCAGCAGCCCGACGGCAGCCGACTCGGCCAGGGTGAAATCCCGCCCGCCGGCCGCGCTGTACGCCTGGACCAGCTCGGCCGCGGCGGTCAGCGGCTCGACGTGGGCGCGCAGCCAGGTGATCGCGTCGTGCACCGGCCCGGCCGCCAGCTGGGGCCGGGGCGCCGGCTCGGGGGCCGGGCGCAGCGACAGGATCCACCTGTCGAACTCCTTGCGGGCCTCCGAGACGATCCGGATGATCGCGCTGTTCGGGGTGGCCGCGCTGACCCGCTCGATCACCGCGGGCAGGGCTTCCGGCGGGGTCACCCGCATCACCTCGCCGGCGGTGGCCAGGGCCCGGTTGATCGCCTCGAAGTCGGTGTCCAGGCGCCGCCAGTGCCGGCCCAGCGCCCGGGCGTACTCCCGTTCGGTCCGGTCCAGGTCGTTCAGCGCCTTCTTCCAGGCTGCGGCGGTGGCCAGATTGGCGACCGCCTGGCTGCGCTTGACGTCCGGGCGGGCGATCTCGGCGGCCGCCTTCTTGTCCCGCCGGTACGGCGACCGCAGCTTCCGGATGCCCTTGTGCACGTTGGCGAACCGGTCGGCCAGCTCGTCCACCGGGTGCGCCAGCGCGGCCTCGTTGAAGTGCTCCCGGGCGGCGGCCTCGGCCACCCGGACCACCTCGACGGACCGCTGCAGCATCCGGGCGGCGGTCTGCGCGGCGGCCATCCCGGCCGTGTCGAACCAGGCCGCCTCCGGCTTGTCACCCCGGTTCAGCAGGTCGACGATGGCGGCCACCCGGTTCAGGTCGGAGAACGCCACCACGTTCGGCAGGCCCAGCCGGGCGGTCACCCGGTCCAGGCTGTGCTGGTGCTGTTCCAGCCGGTCGGCGTCCTCGGCGAACCGGCGGGCCAGCCCCCGGGCCTGGGCCGCGGTCAGCGGCAACAACTCGATGGCCGGCGGATCCAGGTGCGCCAGACTGGGTACGATCGGCAGCTTCGCCGGCGACGGCAGCGCCGCCCAGGCCACCCCGGCCCGGGACCGGACCGCCTCCTCGGCCCGGTGCAGCGACCTCAGGTGACCCAGCAGCCCCTCGGCGGCCCGGGCCACCGGCTCCAGGCTCTCCATCAGCAGCCACTCGTCGACGGCCTCGTCCGGGCGCCGGGCGGCGTGCCCGACCAGGGTGGTCAGCGCGATCGCGTCGGCCAGGTCCCGGGTGCGGAAGGCGATCGCCAGCCGGTCCTCACCGACCGCCTCGAGCAGGTTCTCCAGGGCGGTGTGCGCCTGCTGGAGGGTGCCCTCCAGACGGTTGCGGTCGACCACGTCACGCCACAGGAACGCCTCACCCTGTACGGCCGGGCGCCAGGCCCCGCCCAGCTGCTCGGCCGCGTCCCGGACCCGTTGCAGGGACTGGGTGGTCAGCGGGACCGGCAGCACCGGCGGCACCGGCGCGGACGCCACGTCGGTCATCTGCGCGCACATGCCCAGCACGTCGTGCAGCCGGTGCCCGAGCGGCTCGCGGACCTCGTTCATCGCCTCGGCGTACGCGTTCAGCTGCTGCCGGTGCTCGCGCAGCTCCTGTCGCTCGTCGGTGGACAGGCCGGGCGGCGGCAGCGGAATGAAGTCGAGCGCCCCGGCCAGGGTGGCGGCCACCTCGTCCCGCCCGGTCCGGTCGCTGTGCAGCTCCAGCAGGTAGTCGTCGAGTCCCGCGTGCGCCAGCCGGTCCTTGACCACGTCCAGGGAGGCGGCCTTCTCGGAGACCAGCAGCACCCGCTTCCCGGCGTGGATCAGCGCGGCGATCATGTTGGCCACGGTCTGCGACTTGCCGGTGCCCGGCGCGCCGCGCATCACGAAACTGCGCCCACCCAGCGCCGCCGACACACACGCCCGCTGCGCCGCGTCGGCGTCCAGCACCAGCGGTACGTCATCCGGCGGCGCCACGTCGTCGATACTGCGGGCCGGAATCGGCTCGAACTTGAACGCGTCGATCTGCGACCGGGCCTCGGTGGCCAGCGCCCGGATCACCGGGTGGGCCAGGATCTGCCGCTCGTTGTCGACCAGGTCGTGGTAGACCACCTCACGGTGCACGGTGAACCGGGACAGCAGGATCGCCTCGTCGGTGTGCCACTCCGGGTGCTCACTGATCGCCGCGTCCAGCCGGGCCCAGAAGACGGTGACGTCCAGCCCGGTCAGGCTCTCCACCCCCGGCAGCTCGACGCCGTGCTCCTTCAGCCGCACCGTCAGCGCCGGGTTGACCAGCGGATCGTCCGGCCGGGCCCGCAGCCGCGGGTAGTCGTGCGGGTCGCTGTCGGCCAGATCGACCGGGATCAGCAGGATCGGGCTGGCGTACTCCCGTTCGGCGTCCTTCCAGTGCAGGGTGCCGAGGGTCAGGTAGAGCGCGGACAGGCCGTACTCCAGCTGGTCCCGGTGGGCGGACCGGCGCAGCGACCGCAAGGTGGAGTCCATGTCGGCGTCCGGCATCGCGGTCTGGAACGCGCTGATCGCCCGCGGGCGGGGCCCCTCGGCCTGCTCCTCGGCGCCCAGGAAGCCGCACTCCCGGCCCTGCTGCAGCGCCTCCAGCACCCCGCGCGGCGACGGGTTGTCGATCGCCACCACGCCGGGACCGGCCGGGTCCACGTGGATCAGCGGGTTGGCGGCGGTGAGGTCGAGCAGACCGGCCCGCCACGTCTCCAGCACTCCCCGGACACGCGCATCCGGCCGCCCGGTCAAGCCGTCAGCATCATCCCACCGCATCTGCACATTCCAGCAAGGCGAGGTGGGTCACCGTGGGGCTTTTCCGGGTTAATCCGACGTATCCCACCCAGAAAAGCCGACGAAACCACCCGAATCAGTCAGACAAGCCCTCATCCGGGTGGCCCCTACCCAGCCGGGCCGTCAGATCAACACCATGATCCCCCGGTACGCACCCCGGGGCGAACCTCCCACGCCGACCCCCACGACTGACCACCCGCCCAGACAGTCCGATGCACCGCGAGGCTCGCACCCCCGACAGAACGTTCCATCTCGTCCTAGCCCACCCCGACCCCACCCCCGCCATCCAAGACAGAACGTTCTACCTCGCTCGCACCCGCTTCCACCCCACCACCCCCAGACAGAACGTTCTACCTCGCTCGCACCCGCTTCCACCCCACCGCCTCCAGACAGAACGTTCCGTCTTGCCCACGGCCCGCCCCAACCCCGCCAGACAGAACGCTCCATCTCGCGGACAGCTCACTTCCCCCAGAAGCTTCCTCCACGGCCACCAGCCCGCCCGCCGCCGATCCCCCGCGCAGGCGATCCACCCAGCCGCGATCTTGCAGGATTCACCACCGAAAAGAGCCTTCTCCGTAGCCAACGACTCACTCTCAGTGAACCTCTCGCACGAACAACCGCAAAATCTGCAATCTTGGAGGATTTTCCACCGATTTCGGTGGTAAATCGTCCAAGATCTGCCGCGGAAGGGCGCTCGCATGGGACATCGGCGGCAAATCAGGCGGCGATCAAGGGACGAGGCTCCTTTTCGCCGGCGATTCCTCTAAGGCCGATCCGAGTTCGGTCACCTCTACGAGCAATATCACCGCAAGTGCGCTGGCGACCAAGAGGCAAAAGCTCCGGTAGGTCATAACGTTCATCTCGCTGGCGGCTCGCCAGGCTCGAGCCAGACAGAACGTTCTGTCTCGTCGGCAGTTCGTCTCACCCGAACCACACAAAAGGTTCCAACTCGCTGGCCAGTAGCCTCCCTGAGCCAAACAGAACGTTCTGTCTTGCCGGCACGTCGGCCCACCCGGAGCAGACAGAACGTTCTACCTCGCCGACAGGTCGGCTCACCCCGAGCAGACAGAACGTTCTACCTCGCCGACAGGTCGGCTCACCCCGAGCAGACAGAACGTTCTACCTGGGTGGCAAGTCGGCCCACCTGGAGCAGACAGAACGTTCTGTTGTGCTGGTGGGCCGTGGGTGATTGGGGCGGCTGACGCGGGTTGCCGACTTGGACCGCGCCTGGCTCCTGTGCGGTTCGCCGTGTGGGAACTAGTCCCAGGTGGGGACCCACCACTGCCAGCCGGACGGGGCGGTGGGCCAGGACGGGTCGGGGATCCAGCCTTCGGGCGGGTACCAGCCGTCCGGCGGGGTCGGCCATCCCTGCGGGACCACGAATTTGATCCCGGTCGGTGCCGGCGGGATCGGCGCATGCGGGTTGGTGTCGGTCGGCGAGTTCGGCGAGGTGGGTGAGTTCGGCGAGGTGGGTGAGTTCGGCGAGGTGGGTGAGTTCAGTGAGCTCGGTGAGTGCGGGTTGGCCTCGGTGGGTGGGGCCGGGGAGACCGGAGTTATTCCGGCGATGGCTCCGGAGTTGGCCTTCACCACGGCGGCCAGGGCGGGGATCACCGTGGTCTCGGCGATGGCGTAGTCCGTGGAACCGGCGGGTGCCGGGCTCACCGGGGGCACGGCCGGGCTGACCGGGCGGGCCAGTGGGTCGGTCAGCAGCGCGCCGTCGGTCTGCGGCACCGGTGAGGTCGCCGCCGCACCATGTCGGCCCGAGGTCGCCCCGTCCGGCGCGCCGGACGGGGGCACACCGGTGCCGGCGGGCCCGCCGGATACCGACGCACCCGCTCCGGAGGACGGCACACCCGAGGTGGCCGAGGTCGCGGTGGCCACGCCGGCGCGGGAGAGATCGGGCAGCGCGCCGCTACTGGCGGACCAGGACGGTCCGCCGTTGCCGGGTGCGCTCCACGCCGGGACGCCGCTGTCCGATTCGGTCCACCCGGGACGGCCGCCCTCCGCCGGGGTCCGACCCGGGCGGTCCGCCTCCGACGGGGACCGGCCGGTCCGGCTCTCGTCCGACGGGGACCAGCCGGAACGAGACTCGTCCGACGGCGACCAGCCGGAACGGGACTCGTCCGACGGGGTCCAGCCGGGACGGTCTCCCTCCGACGGGGACCAGCCGGAACGGGACTCGTCCGGCGGGGTCCAGCCGGTGCTCTCCGGCGGGGTCCAGCCGGGACGGCTGTCGCTTGGGCCGGGCCAGCCGGGGCTCGGCGCGTCCGGCCCGGGGAAGCCCAGCCCCGACGAGGACGAGACGGACGACGAAGACGAGACGGACGGCTGCGACGAGGTGGACGGCGGGGGTGCGGGCGATACCGAGGAAGCGCCCAGCGACGCGGCGAACGGTGACGGGAAGGACGGCGCGGGCATGTCCTGCACCGGGGCGAAGCTGTCCGAGCCGCCGGCGGACGGGAACCCGGAGGTTCCCGGCACTCCGGATGACGGCGCACCGGACGGGGTGCCGGGGAAACCGGCGCCGGCCGAGGAAGGGGTTTCCGGGAAGCCGGTTCCGGCTGCGGAAGGGGTTCCCAGGGACGGGGTTCCGGGCGGGAAACCGGCAGCCGCGGCGGACGGGTAGGAGCCGGAGGGGAACGGGCCGGACGGCACGGGCGGGGCCTGACCGGCGGCCGGGAACTGCGCGAACGAGCCGCCGGACGAGGACGACGAAGAGGACGGGGACGACGGGGACAAGGACGGGGACGGCGACGGGCCGGAGGCCCAGCTCGGCAGGGCGTCCTCGGAGACCCAGTTCGGCACCAGGCCGCCGGCGGCGGGTCCGCCGGACATCAGGCCGGGCCCGGAGCTGCCGGGGGCGTTGATACCGGGGATCGGCGACGCGGATCCGGAGGCCACCGGGACGGATCCGGTGGGCACCGCGCCGGTGGGCACGGAAGCACCGGCGGAACCCGTGGAGCCGGTGGTGGACGGCGCACCGGGGGCGGACGGCGTACCGGCGGCGGGGTTGACGGTGGGGACGCTTGCCGTGCCGCGACCGGCCGCGGTGGCGGACCGCTTCGCCGCGCCGTGCCAGGACTCCGGCAGATCCTGGACTCGGGCCACGTACAGCATGACCTCGCTCTTGCCGCTGTTGCCCTTGACGATGGCCCGGGCCGCGGTGACGACGCCCTGTTCGGCCATGTGCCGCAGGATGGGCAGCAACTCGCCGCTCATCTTCGGGCTGAGGTCACCGACCCGGCTGTCGCCGGCGCGCACCTCGACCAGGTGGTCGGAGGTCTCGTGCAGGGTGACGTACGCCCAGCATTCGCCTTCCGCGCGGAGCAGCGGGGTGAGGGCGGCCAGTGATTGTTCCTGCCCGGTGACCTGGACGGCCGAGCCGGACGGCAGCAGCCGGTGTTCCTGGGTGGGTGGCGGGTTGGCGGGCACCAGCATGTGCGGTTCGGCCAGGTCGAGGCGGATGGTGGCGTCGAACGCGGCGGGGCGGCCGTCGGCGGCCATCCATTCCCGGCCGGTGATCCGGGCGTTGACCTCGGGGACGAGGCCCCGGTTGGTGAGTGCGGTGAGGGCGTCGACGTAGCGCGCGGCTTCCGGGCGGGGCAGGTGGCCGAGCAGGTTGGTTCCGGACCAGACTCCGACGGCGTTGCGGTCGTGTTTGTTGGAGCGGTCGGGTATGAGCTGGACGGGCACGGTTATGTCGGCGCCCCGGGGGTCGAGGTCAGCACCGAAGAGGGCACGTATCGCCTTCGCGTAGTGCGTCTCGCCGACCACTTCGGCACTTGCCCAGCCCGCTTGTCCCCAGAGGGGGAACCGATTCGCCACACGGGAACGTTAGTGTCTGCTTTCCGTCAGTGACCTCACCCGTACGGATGAGTGCGATCAACCGTACGTTCCGTATCCGTCCCACTCGTTAGCGCGACTGAATTACCGTTCAGTGTTGGGTCATTCCCGGCGACAGGCCCCAAACCGGTCGCCGGGTGGAGCTTAATCGCTGGTTAACCCACCTTGACCACCATCTTGCCGGTGTTGTCGCCGCGCAGGAGCCCGAGGAAGGCCTCCGGGGCGTTCTCGATCCCCTCGACCACCGTCTCGCGGGCAGTGATCTTCCCCTCACGGAGCCAGCCGCCGACCTCGGCCACGAAGTCGGGCGTCCGGTCCGAGTGGTTGGCGACGATGAAGCCGCGCAGGTTGATCTCCTTGCCGATGACCGACGCCAGGTTGCGCGGGGCGGTGGGCGGGGCGGTGTCGTTGTACTGCGCGATGGCGCCGCACAGGGCGATCCGGCCGAACTTGTTCATCGAGGCGATCGCCGCCTCCAGGTGCTCGCCGCCGACGTTGTCGAAGTAGACGTCGATCCCGTCCGGAGCGGCCTCGCGCAGCTGGTCACGGACCGGCCCGTCCTTGTAGTTGAAGGCCGCGTCGAAGCCCAGCTCGTCGACCAGGTGAGCGGCCTTCTCCGCGGAGCCGGCGCTGCCGATCACCCGTTTCGCCCCGCGCAGCCGGGCGATCTGGCCGGCCACGCTGCCCACCGCGCCGGCCGCGCCGGAGACGAAGACGGTATCGCCCTCCTGGAACCGGGCGATGTCGAGCAGCCCGACGTAGGCGGTCAGGCCGGTCATGCCGAGCAGGCCCAGGTAGGCGGAGAGGGACGGGGCGGCCGCCGGGTCGACCGGCCGGGCCCGCGCGGCGTCGACGACGGAGAACTCGCGCCAGCCGAGCGCGTGCACCACGAACGCTCCGACCGGCACCGACGGGTCCTCGGACGCGACCACCTCACCGACCGCGCCGCCGTCGAGCGGGGCGCCGACCTGGAACGGCGGGGTGTAGGACTTCACATCGTTCATCCGGCCGCGCATGTAGGGGTCGACCGACATGTAGACGTTGCGGACCAGCACCTGGCCGGGGCCGGGGACCGGGGTGGGCGTCTCGGCGATCTCGAACGTCCCGGCGGTCGGCCAGCCGACCGGTCGGGCGGCGAGGCGGATCTCTTTCATCGGGGCTCCCAGCGAGAAGACGGGTCGTCGTTACTTCTCGACACTACGTCGAAAAAATCGACACCGCGTTAATCTGTACGCATGACCACACTCCCCGGCCGGCGCCGTGGCCCGAGCAAGGGCGACCGGCGCGAGCGGGCGATCCTGGAGACCGCGCGGGAGCTGCTGGCCCGCAAGCCCCTCGCCGAGATCACCATCGACGAGCTGGCGGCCGGCGCGGAGATCTCCCGGTCCAGCTTCTACTTCTACTTCGACTCCAAGGTCGCGGTGGTGGTGGCGCTGCTGCACGAGATCAGCGGCCGGCTGGGCGCCGGCGCCGGGCCGTGGCTGGACGGCACCGGCCCGGACGCTCCGGCGCTGCACCGGTCGCTGGCCGCGCTCGCCGTTCTCTGGCGCGATCAGGGCCGGCTGCTGGCCGGGGCGCTGGCCGCCGCGCCCGGCTGCCCGCCGCTGGCGTCGTGGCGCGACGGGCTGCGGTCGGCGCACGTGGAGCGGCTGGCCGCGCGGATCGAGCGGGACCGGGCGGCCGGTCTGGCGCCGCCGGGTCCCGCGCCGCGGGTGCTGGCCGGGCTGATCGACGACCTGCGGGCCGCGGCGTTCCAGGGCGCCGCCGACCCGGAGGCGCTGGCCGGCGACCTGGTCACGGTGGAGCTGCGGATGATCTACGGCGATTTCGCCGATCACCACGCGGCCGGATGATCGGCAGCGCACCCTGGGAGCATGCGAATCGGGGTCATCGGAGCAGGTCAGCATGGTGGCACTCTGGCCAGGTGGTGTGCCGAGAGCGGGCACGAGGTGGCGGTCACCTCACGGCACCCGGAGCGGCTGAGGACCGAGGTGGGGCAGGTGATGTCGATCCCGCAGGCGGCGACCTTCGGCGACGTGATCATCTTCAGCCCGAACTGGTCGTCCGCGTTCGAGGCGCTGGAGCAGACCCGGGGCCTGCTCGCCGACAAGGTCATCATCGACGTGACGAACCCGGACATCCCGGATGACATCTCCGGCCTGGAGGCGCTGATGGACCGGGCGCACGAGGGGCACTGGGCGAAGGCGTTCAACACCGTGCCGACCGATGTGCTGAGCCGGCGGCGCGGGCACGACCCGCTGCTCACCGAATACCTGTGCACCGACGACCGGGACGCCCGGCAGGCCGCCTCACAGATCATCCGGGATCTGGGGTTCGCGCCGGTCTACGCCGGCGGGGCGCACGCCGCGCTGCTCACCGAGACCGGCGGGCCGCTGCAGATGCGCGAGGTCGACGTGAAGGACGCGACGGACGTGCTGGCCGAGGCGCTGACCATCCACCCGATCTGAGATCCGTCCCGGACCGGGAAGCCGGCGTCCCGGGTCGGGAGGCCGGCTCAGATCAGGACGTCGATGAACCCGGGCGGGGTCATCCGGGCGATCTCGTCCCGGCTCTCCAGGACGGCCGCCTTGTCCTCACGCAGCCGGCGCTCGCCCACCTCCCGGGCGTGGTCGGCGGCGAGCCGGGTGCAGTCCTCGCGCAGCCGCAGCCAGGCGGCGTGGGTCTCCCAGACGGACGTGGTGGACGAGGTTCCGATGCTGATGGTCATGACGACCTCCGAGGGGGCGTTGCGTTTCCGGGCCCCGACTATCGGCGGTCGGCCTCCGCCCTGAGGGAAATCGGCGAATAGAGTTCGACGAGCCGCCGCCGGTCGGCCTGCAACCGGCCGGCGACCACCGCCAGGAACCGGGTGGACAGGTCCCGGGCCAGCCGGTCGTCCCGGGCCATCAGCGCCCGGACACAGTTCGCGTCGAACTCGATCGCCTGGCAGACCTCCCCGGCCACCGCGCCGGTCGCCCACCGGCGCGGCGGCAGCAGCCAGGACCAGCCGAGCACACTGCCGGCCCGGATCCGCTCGATCACCACGTCGCCGCGGCCCGGGATGTCCATGTCCAGCACCACCTCACCGGCGTGCAGCAGCCAGAACCTCTCGGCCGGCCCACCGGCCCGGAACAGCCGCCGGTTGACCGGCCACATCACCCGCCGGGCGCGCCGGGACAGCCGGTGCAGGTCCTCGGCGGGCAGATCGGCGAGGAACGGGTGGAGCGCCAGGTGGTCGAAGACGGAGAGCATGGCCTATGACACCGCCCGTGCGGTCCGGGGCGACAGGGCCGTGCGTCCCGTGCGGGCCGGGCCGGGCGGGATCATCAGGACCGGGCTGAGGCCGGTCGGGGTGCCGTTGCCGGCCGTACCCAGCAGAAGGTCGCCGAGATGTCCGCGGTGCCGGATGCCGGCGACCAGCAGGCGTCCGCGCCGGGAGGCGCGTTCCAGGGTGTACGCCACCTCGGGCTCGGGGATGGCCAGCGGCTCCACCTCGACCCGCGGGTAGCGGCCGGCCCACCCGGCGAGCACCTCGACCAGGTAGCGCCGCGCCCGGACCGGATCCTCGCCGGGCCGCCAGACGTGCACCGCGACCAGTTTGGAGCCGGTCAGCGAGGCCTCCTCGAAGGCCCGGCGCACCGGGGCTGCGGGTTCCTCCGGGCCGGGCACGGCGAGCACCACCGGGCCGTGCCGCTGCCCGCCGCCGCGCTGGACCAGCAGCGCCGAACGGCTGTGCCGGGCCAGGTAGGCGGCGGTGGAGCCCCAGCCGGGGCGGCCCGGCCCCTCGTCCCGGCGCCCGATGACGACCAGGGCGGCCGTCTCGGAGTGTTCGGCGAGCACCCCGGCCGGGCTGCCGGTGCGCAACTCGGTGCCGACGGTCAGCCAGGGTGCCCGCTGGCGGGCCCGCCGGGCGGCGGCGTCCAGGAGCCGCCGGGCGTCCGGTTCGGCGGGAACCGGCCCACGGCAGCGGTACCGCCCGGTGTACTGACCGGGCCAGATGTGCAGGAGGAGCAGGGGTACGCCACGCCGGACGGCCTGGTCGGCGGCGAGATCCACGGTGACCGGATGCGTCCGTGAGCCGTCGATCCCGGCCACGACGGGCTGAGCTTCGGAGGTCCGCATGTTCGGACGGTAGTTCCCGGGTGACCGTTCGCGGCACGGCCGACGGTCCCATCCGGACAGGCCGGATGACAGGTCGGTCAGTGGGTAGAGCAGGAGTTCACCGAGCAGAGGAGACGGCGATGCCCGTGGTCCGTACCGAGAAGAGCACCGAGACCATGACGCTGACGTTCGTGGCCGAGTTCGATCATCCGCCCGGCGAGGTCTGGCAGGTCTGGGCGGATCCGCGCCGGCTGCAGCGCTGGTGGGGCCCGCCGACCTGGCCGGCCACCGTCGACCGGTTCGAATTCGAGCCGGGTGGCGCGGTCCGCTATCACATGACCGGCCCGGACGGGACGAAGGCGCACGGCTGGTGGCAGATCACCGACGTGCGTGAGCCGGCCCGGCTGGAGTTCGACGACGGGTTCGCCGGCGACGACGGCGAACCCGTCGACCCGGAGGACATCACGCACATCACGGTCGGGCTGGAACCGGCCGGCGCCGGCACCCGGATGACCACGGTCGCCACCTTCCGCAGCGCGCGACAGCTGGAACGGCTGGTGGAGATGGGCATGGAGGAGGGCATGCGGCTGGCCATGGGCCAGATCGACGAGGTCCTCGCGGGCCGGTGAAAGCCCGGACGGGTGACGGGCGGACACGGTAACGTCTGATCATCATGCCGCTCTGGTCGTCACTCCGCCGGCGTCGCACCACCGGCGACGCCGGTTCCGATGCCCGGGCTCTGGCCGAACTCACCGAAGCGCTGCGTGAACGCGACGCCGAGCTGGCCCGGCTGCGGGCCGAGCTGGACGCCCAGGCCCAGGCGTCCATGGTGCATCAGCGGGAACTGAACGTGCAGTTGCGCAAACGGGCCCGCGAGGCGATCGACGACACCGCCGAGGTGATCGGCGGCAAGCTGGAGGACGTGGTGGTCCAGGTGACCGCGGCCCGGGACGCGGCCGCCGCCACCAACGACCGGGTGTCGATCACCAGCGAGGCGGCGAACTCGCTGGTCCAGCGGGCGCACAGCGCCGACGAGGCGGCCACTGCGCTGAACGCCAGCCTGCGCCAGGTCGCCGGGATCGCCAGCGTGATCTCCGGGATCGCCTCGCAGACCCGGCTGCTGGCCCTGAACGCCACCATCGAGGCGGTCCGGGCCGGCACCGCGGGCAGTGGTTTCGCGGTGGTCGCCGACGAGGTGAAGGGCCTGGCCGACACCACCGCCGACTCGACCGAGCAGATCACCAGCACGATCGCCGCGCTGGAGGCCGACGTGGCCCAGATGGCCCAGACGCTCAGCGCGATCATCGGCGACGTGGGTGACATCGAGGACGCGATGCGCCAGCTCGGCGGGATCGCCGACGAGCAGCACGAGATCGTCGGCCGGCTGCACATGAGCGTGGACGCGACGATGGCGCAGATCGGCGACCTGTCGTCGGTGGCCGACCGGCTGGAACGGCGCCGGCACGACCGGCTGCCGGTGCACGGCACCGTCCATCTGGACCGGGCCGGCCGGCCACGGCTCACCGCCGACCTGCTGGACCTCAGCTCGGACGGGCTGGGCTGCACGGTTCCGTCGGGCACCCCGCTCGCGGTCGGCGACGCGGTCCGTGTCGAGCTCAGCCTGGACGGGCTGGCCGGCACGTACGACGCCCGGGTGGTCCGCCGGGTGGTCCGCGACGGCACCGCCGAGATCGGCGTCCAGTTCGGTGGCCTGCCGGATCAGACCCGGGCCCGGATCAGCGCCTACCTGTCCCGCCTGGTCGCCGGCATCTGACGGTCGTGTGCCGCACACCGGCGCGATCCGCACCGCAACGCACCACACGCCGTGCCACCACCCGCACCGTGCCGCACACCGGCGCGATCCGCACCGCAACGCACCACACGCCGCGCCACCACCCGCACCGTGCCGCACCGGACGCGGCACCCGAGGCTCAGCGCGTGCCGCACACCGGTCAGGGCGCCGGGAACACCCCCGGCAGCTCGCCGGTGAGGTAGCGCTGCAGGGCCGGGCCGTAGGCCGCCACCAGCGTCTCGGCCGGGGCGGAGGCCAGCGGCTCCACCTTGATCACATAACGGGCCAGGGCCAGGCCGACCAGCTGGCTGCCGGCCAGGGTCATCCGCAGCCGGCCCTCCTCCGGGTCCAGGCCGAGCCCGGGCAGCGCCCGGCGCAGCACCTGGGTGACCACGAACTCGCGGAACAGCTTCGTGGTCCACTCGCTGCCGACCGCCGAGCGCAGCAACGCCACCCCGGCCGTGCCGCGCGGGCCGTCCCAGATCTCCAGGAAGGCCCGCACCATCCGGGTGCCGATCTCGCCGCGCTCCCCCGCGGTCGCCTCGGCGAGCATGTCCAGGGGGTCCAGCGGCGAGTTCATCGCGGCCAGGAACAGCTTGTCCTTGGTGCCGAAGTAGTGGTGGACCAGCGCCGGGTCGACGCGCGCGCCGGTGGCTATCGCACGGATCGAGGCGCCGTCGAACCCTTTCTCGGCGAACGCTCCGCGCGCCGCCTCGAGGATCGCCTCCCGGGTGTCCGGGTTGCCGGGCCGGCGTCCGGTCCGTCGCACCATCGATCAAAACCCTTTCGCCGTACGTCCTACGCGGTCCTGCGCCGCAGTGTGGCCGCACCGAGCACGAGCGCCACCACGACGGCGGCCACCACCACGGTGAGGTCCCGCCACATGATGCCCGTCGGCTCGGCGTGCACACCCACCTCGGTCAGTGCCTCCACGGAGTACGACAGTGGCAGCACGTCACTGATCGCCCGCAGCCAGCCCGCCATGTCCTCGCGGGGCACGAACAGTCCGCACAGCAGCAGCTGTGGCGCGGCGACCACCGGCATGAACTGCACGGCCTGGAACTCGGTCCGGGCGAACGCGCTGGCCAGCAGCCCGAGGGCGACGCCGAGCACGGCGTTGGCGACGGCGATCAGGATGACCAGGCCGACACCGCCGGCGGTCCGCATGCCCAGCACGAGGGAGGCGAAACCGGCCGCGACCGCCGCCTGCACGGCCCCCGCCAGACCGAACGCGACACCGTAGCCGAACAGCAGGTCGAGTTTGCCGACCGGGGTGGTGAAGAGGCGTTCCAGGGTGCCGGTGGTGCGTTCCCGGAGCATGGCGATCGAGGTGATCAGGAACATCACGATGAACGGGAACACCCCGAGCATGGTCAGCGCGATCCGGTCGAAGACGGCGGGCTGATCCTCGTACATGAAATAGATCAGGGTGATCAGCAGCGGCGGGACCACGATGATCAGCCCGATGGTCCGCGGGTCGTGCCGCAGCTGGGTGAGGATCCGCCGGATGGTGCTGAGCAGGATCATGCCGGGCCCCCTCGGCCGGAGAGCGGAAAGGCGCGATCCTGGCGCTTGATCAGGGTGAGGAAGGCGCGGTCCAGGTCGTCGGTGCCGGCCGACGCCTTGACCGCGGCCGGGGTGTCGTCGGCGATCAGTGCGCCCTCGCGGATCAGCAGCAGCCGGTCGCAGCGGTTCGCCTCGTCCATCACGTGGCTGGAGACCAGCACCGTGGCGCCCTCGGCGGCCAGCCGGCGGAAGTGGTCCCACAGTTCGTCGCGCAGCACCGGGTCCTGCCCGACCGTCGGTTCGTCGAGGATCAGCAGGTCGGGGCGGCCGACGATGGCGCAGGCCAGGGACGCCCGGCTGCGCTGGCCGCCGGACAGGTCCGCCACCAGCCGGCCCCGGGTCGGGCCGAGACCGACCGCTTCGACGGCTGCGACGGCGTCGGCGGCCGGCAGCCGGTAGAGCGAGGCGAAGTAGCGGGCGTTCTCGTCGACGGTGAGATCGGCGTACACGCTGGGGGCCTGGGTCAGGTAGCCGATCCGGCGGCGCAGCGGCGCCGAGCCGGCCGGATGGCCGAGCACGGTGACCCGGCCGGCGGCGACCACCTGCACGCCGACGATCGCGCGCATCAGGGTGGTCTTGCCGCTGCCGCTCGGCCCGAGCAGGCCGGTGACGCTGCCTTGGGGAACCGCGCAGGAGAACCCGTCGAGGACGGCCCGGCTCCCCCGTCGTACGACGAGGTTCTCCACCTCGATCGCGGTGGGCATGTCTCCTCCCGGAAACTCATCGGATGTTGAATTAAACGCTAGATGAATTCCGCGGCGAGGAGAAGTCCCCCGGCCGGAAAACCGCTAAGCGGCAACCGGCCCGCACCGATCTGGAGAACAACGAACGCTGCACGCCGGAGGTCGCACCGCCCATGTCCATCACCCGGCCGACGCCGCGCCGGTCCGCACGCGCGGACGCCACCACCCTCACCGACCGCGACCGGGAACTGATCCTGCAGGCCACCGGGCAGCGCATCGATCCCGGCGAGACCAGCCGGGGCTGGATCAACGCCCTGGCTACGGCGATCGCCGCGGACCGGGTGGCCGGGCGGCTGCCGGCCGGGCAGGAGGTCACCGAGGTCTACCTGCGGGATCTGGCCCGCCGGTACGGCCGCTACCCGGTGGCCGGCTACGTCGAGCCGGCCCTCCGGCACCTGTCCCAGCACACCCACTGACCCCGCGTGCCGCACAACGGCGCGAAACACACCGCAAAGCGACACGCGATGCCAGCCCGCGTGCCGCACAACGGCGCGGAGCGCGCCGGAAAGCGGCACGCGGTTCAGCCGCGGCGGGTGCGCTCCACCAGGGCGGCGGCGACGTCGCGCAGCTTGCGGTTGGAGTCCTGGGAGGCCTTGGTGAGCAGGGCGAACGCCTCGTCCGGCCCGCACCGCCGCTCCCCCATGATGATGCCCTTGGCCTGTTCGATCACCGCGCGGCTCTCCATCGCCGCCTGCATGTGCCGGGCCAGGTCGGCGGTGGTGTCGTAGAGGTGGGCGTTGGCCAGGGCGATCGTGGCGTACCGGGCGAAGGTCTCGGCCAGCGCGACCGCGTCGGTGTCGAAGGCCCGGGGCGCCGTGCCGTAGAGGTTGAGCGCGCCGCGCAGGCCGTCCCGGATCGGCAGGCCCAGTGACAGCGCGCTGCCGGCGCCGGCCGCGGCGGCCTCCGGCCCCCAGCCGTCCCATCGCCGGTCGGTGGTGGTGTCCGGCACCAGCACCGTGGACGCGTCCCGGGAGGCTTCCAGGCAGGGGCCGTCGCCGCGCTCGTACTGGAGGTCGTCCAGCCGTTCGGCGGTCTCGCCGGTCCGCGCCACGGTGGCCACGCCCCGTTCCCGGAGCAGGGTGATCGAGACGTGGGCGGCACCGGGGATCGTCCGCCCGGCGAGGTCCGCGACACGGTGCAGGACACCGTCGAGATCGGTCTCGCCCAGTCTGATGCGGCCGAGCTCCGCGAAGGCGGCAGCGGCGGCCGGGTGGTGCGCCATCAACGTCAGTGGTTCTCCGCAGCGGTGCACGAACCGCGGTGGGCGGCTCGTGACTGTCGATCTTGTCGCCCGGGGAACGCGTGAACCCCGGGGTTCGCGCCGCTGCTTGACGCCGATGCGCCGGCTCCGATGTCGGTTCCGGCCGCAGGACGCCGATAATACCGGTCGGTGTACGGACCGGTACCGCGGGTACAGAGCCGGGATGGACACCATCGACGCGTTCCGCGAACTGGGCCGGATCGATCTGGGCGAGAACAGCCTGGACGGCGTGCTCGCCCGGGTGGCCGAGCTGGCCCGGGACGCGGTGCCGGGCGCGGCCGAGGTGTCGGTGACCCTGGTCCGCGACGGCGGCCCGCGAACCGTCGCCAGTACCGGGCCGGCGGCTTCCGCGATCGACGAGTGGCAGTACTCGTACCACCGTGGGCCCTGCCTGGACGCCGCGGCGGACCGCCGGACCGTGTGTGTCGACGAGGTGGAGGGTGAGCGCCGCTGGCCGGGCTGGGCGGAGCATGCCGGAAGTGTCGGAGTTCGCAGTGCGCTCACGGTCGGGCTGCCGATCCGGCAGGCGGTCGTCGGGGCGCTGAACGTCTACGCGACCACCTCCCGCGCCTTCGACGACGAGGCGGTGGAGCTGGCGCGGGCCTTCACCGGGTACGCCGCGATCGCCCTGGCCAACGCCGAGCTCTACGACAGCACGGCGGCCCTGGTCCGGCAGATGCAGGCGGCGATGGCGAGCCGCGCGGTGATCGAGCAGGCCAAGGGCATCGTGATGGGTCAGCGCCGGTGCGGGCCGGACGAGGCGTTCGCCGTGCTCACCAAGGCCTCGCAGGACGCGAACCGCAAACTGCGCGACGTGGCGGCGGATCTGGTGCGACGGGCACATCGACGGTCTTGACAGTCTTGATGTGATCGTTAACATACTGGCAACACCCCGTGCACACACCGCCCGCCAACCCCCATCGGCGGGCGCGCTCACATCCGTGCGCCGGGGTGCATCCCCGATCCATTGAGAAGGGACTGCCATGTCTCTCGCACGCCTCAGATCCCTCGGAGCCGTCCTGCTGCTGCTCCTCGCGATCGCCGTCGCCGTCGAGGCCCGCACCGCGCCCACCCCGGCCCGGGCCGCGACCACCTTCACCAATCCGGTCGCGTCCGCCCCGTACGGCGCCGACCCCTGGGTGGGTTACTGGAACGGCTACTACTACCTGGCCGCGACCACCTGGAACAACCAGATCGTGATCAAGCGGGCCACCTCGGTCGCCGCGCTGCCCGGCGCCACCGAGTCGGTGATCTACACCGGCACCGCGGCGGCCAGCTGCTGCAACGTGTGGGCGCCGTCGGTGCACCGGCTGAACGGGCCGAACGGCTGGCGCTGGTACTTCTACTACTCGGCCGGCACCGCCGCCTGCTGCGACGGGCAGCGCTCGTTCGTGCTGGAGAGCTCCGGCGACAACCCGATGGGGCCGTACACCTTCAAAGGCCAGCTCAACGTGCAGGCGAACAACGGCTGGGCGATCGACGGCAGTGTCGCCACCATCAACGGGACGAACTACTTCCTCTACTCGTCCTGGGTCGGTGACCTGCAGAGCCTGTTCATCGCGCCGATGAGCAACCCGTGGACGGTCTCCGCCTACGGGACACGGATCTCCTATCCCACGTACGACTGGGAGAAGCAGGGTGGCAACACCGAGGAGGGGCCGTACATCCTGCAGCGCAACGGCCAGACCTTCCTCACCTTCTCGGCCAGCTCCTGCAACACCCCCGACTACAAGATCGGCATGCTGACGCTGACCGGCGCCAACCCGCTGTCCGCGTCCTCCTGGACCAAGAAGTCCACCCCGATCTTCCAGCGGTCCGACGCCAACAGCGTCTACGGCCCCGGACACCACTCGTTCTTCACGTCCCCGGACGGCACCGAGACGTGGATGGCCTACCACGCCAACGAGACCACCGCCCAGGGCTGCGGCGCCACCCGCACCACACGACTCAAGAAGGTCAACTTCAACAGCGACAACACCCCCAATCTGGGTACGCCGGACAAGCTCTCCAGCACGCTGACCGCCCCGTCCGGTGACCCCGGTGGCACGGTGTCGTTCCCGGCGGCGGGCACCCGCTACCGACTGGTCAACCAGGCCAGCGGCAAGGTCCTCGACGCGCAGAACTGCGGCACCGCCAACGGCACCGCCATCCAGCAGTGGACCTCACTGGGCAACGCCTGTCAGCAGTGGACGTTCACGAGGACGACCAGCAACTACTACCGGATCACCAACGCCAACAGCGGCACCGTCCTGGACTCGGTCAACTGCGGCACCGCCAACGGCACCGCCCTCAACCTGTGGGCGTCGCTGGGGAACTTCTGCCAGGAGTGGAGCCTCACCCCGATCAACGGCGGCTACCTGATCGCCAACCGGGGCAACGGCATGGTCCTGGACGTCACCGACTGCGGCACCGGCGACGGCGTCGCGGTCCGCCAGTGGGCCTCCCTGGGCAACGCCTGCCAGCAGTGGAACATCACCGCCTGACCGGCCCCCTCGAACGACCGGCGCCTCACCGGGTCACCGAATCCCGGTGGGGTGCCGGCTCCCGGCCCGCCCCCACCGGTGGGCGTCCCGTGCGGTGGCCGACCCGTCCCCCGGTCGTCACACGGCCGCCCGCCCCTCCGGGCCGGAGCCCGAACTCCGGCCCGGAGCCGGGACCCGCTCCCCCGCCGCGTCCCGCACCCCGGCGTCCTCCATCGGATCGTCGCGGAGGTACACCAGCCGCTCCCGCACCTCCGCGGACAGCCGGGCATGCTCGGCGGCGATCCGGCGCACCTCGTCCTCGCAATCCCACAGCCCCTCCACCAGCAGCGGCTCCGCACCCGCCGGGTCGAGCGCCAGCAGCGCCCGCAGGTAGGCGGCCCGCTCGTAGCTGTGCGGGGCCGTCCACAGCTGGTGCAGCCACGGCACCACCCGCGCCGCCTCCGGCCCGCCGATCCGGGCCAGGCCGGTGGCCAGATCGTCGAAACCACAACGGTCCGGCCGAGCGGCTCCAGCACCCGCGACACGGTGTCGAAGGCGTCCTCACCGGGGGCATCCCACAGCATCCTCAGCAGTGGCCGCACCGGCATCCGCAGGTCACGGACCAGCCGGGCCAGATAGATCGACCGCTCGTCGGCCTGCCGATCCCACCGGGTGTCCTCCACCAGGCACCGGGTCACCGCCTCGCCGGCTCCGTCCGCACCCGCCGCCCACCGGGCACCCCGGCCCAGTCCACGCTGCAAC
This sequence comes from Actinoplanes sp. G11-F43, assembly GCF_050589265.1. Lineage (NCBI taxonomy): Bacteria > Bacillati > Actinomycetota > Actinomycetes > Micromonosporales > Micromonosporaceae > Actinoplanes > Actinoplanes sp. G11-F43. Next base: position 35,827 of record NZ_JBNZCE010000044.1, on the reverse strand, counting down.
GCCCCGAGCAGTGTCTCCACCGGTTCCCACGTCTCCGTCATCGCGGCCCACGGTAGAACCGCCGCCACCGTCCCGCGAGCCGGTTTCCGGCCATCCGGTCCGGGCCGGCGTCTCCTGCCGAGCCGGTCAGCGCACCGTCTTCTCGATCAGGTCGGCCACCCGGTCGGCGTCCGCTTCGGCGGTCCGCCAGTTGCTGAACGCGGCCCGCAGCGCCGGCCGGCCCTGGTAGACGGTGGGAGTCAGGAACGCCTCACCGGAGTCGGCGATCCGCTGTGCCAGGGTGGTGGGGTCGGTGGGTACGGCGAAGCAGACGACGTTCAGGCGTACCGGCGCGAGCAGTTCGATCCCGGGAACGGCCGTGAGGCGCTCGCCCAGCCGGTGTGCCGCGTCGATGGCGGCGGTGACGATGGCGCGGTGCCCGGCCACCCCGTAGGCGCTGAGGGTGAACCATGCGGTCAGCGCCCGCAGCCGGCGGGAGTTCTCCGGGGTGAGGTGGAAGAAGTCCGGGGTGCCGGTGATCGGCGGCAGGTAGGCGGCCGCGTTCTGGAAGACGGTGACCTGCAGATCCCGGCGGCGGGTGAACTGGACCGCCCCGTCGTAGGGAACGTTGAGCCATTTGTGCAGGTCGACGCAGACCGAGTCGGCTTCGGCGATCCCGTCGACCAGGTGGGCGTGGGCCGGGGAGAGGGCCGCGAACCCGCCGAACGCGGCGTCCACGTGCAGCCAGAACGGGAACCGCTCGCGCAGCGCCAGGATGGCCCGCAGATCGTCGAAGTCGACGGTGTTGACGGTGCCGGCGTTGGCGACCACGATCGCCGGCTGCCCGTCCAGTGCCGCGAGGGCCTCGGTGAGGGCGGTCACGTCCACCGCCTCCCGGCCGGGCCGGGTGGCGACCGGGCGCAGCGCGTCCCGGCCCAGGCCCAGGATCGACAGCGACTTGTAGATGCTGGAGTGGGCGGCGCCGGACAGCACCGGGACCGGGCCGAGGGCGGCCAGGCCCTGCCCGGCGACGCTGAGGCCGCGCTGTTCGCCGATCCATTCCCGGGCGATGGCCAGGCCGACCAGGTTGGACATGGTGGCGCCGCTGACGAACGCTCCGGTGTGTGCCGGGCCGAGTCCGAACATCTCGCCCAGCCAGCCGACCGTCTCGTCCTCCAGGGCGGCCGCCGACGAGCCGGATCGGTTGGAGCCGTTCTGGTCGAAGGCGCCGGTCAGCCAGTCGCCGGCCAGCGCGGCCGGGGTGCTGCCGCCGGTGACGAAGCCCAGGTAGCGGGGCCCGGCGCTGCCGGAGAAGCCGGGCGCCCAGCGGCGCTGGAACTCGGCGAGCGCCCCGGCGGTCCCACCGCCGTCGACCGGCAGCGGGGCGGCCGGCACGTCGGCCGGGGTGGGCGCGACCGGCCGCTCCCCCAGCCCGGCGAGGACGGCGACCGCGTAGTCGCGGGTGCTCTGGAGAAGCGCGGGCAGGGCGGCCAGGTCATCGGCGAGAGAGGGATACACATCTAGAACAGTAGGACCACGGATCCGGCCTGTCCCGGTCCACTTCCCGGTATCTGGCCGGTGTTGTCAGCGGCAGGCCGGGAACTCCGGGCGGGTACCCACGGTGAAGCGGCAGCCGAAGCCCGGGGACGCCACCGCGCGCCGGTCCAGGATCGGATCGCCGGACGGGCGGCGGCCCCGTTCCACCCAGCCGACCAGGTCGTCGAAGGCGCGGGTGGCCTCACCGGCGGTGAACCCGCAGTGGGTGACGTCCCGGATGGCGCGGGACACGAACAGGTGGGAGCGCCCGTTGGCGGCGGCCCGCCGGGCGTACTCCTGCTCCATCGAGAACGGCACGAACAGGTCACCGATCCCGTGCAGCGACAGCACCGGCACCGGCGGGCGGCCGGCGATCCGCGGCACCCCGTCGGTGGCGGTCCGGCCGACCCGCAGCACCGTGGCGTTCAGTTCACGTTCCGCCGCGGTCAGCCGCCGGGTGTCGCCGATGCGGTAGACGGTCCGCCGGTTGTCGGTCAGGTTGCCGGACGCGATCCCGGCGGTGCCGCCGCTGAGCCCCGGCCACACGCTGAACAGGAACGGCAGCCCGCCCTGGGAGGCCGCGTCCCAGTAGCCGAAGGCCCCCGCGAATCCGGGCCGTTCCCCGCCGCTGCGCCGTTCCAGCACGTCGGACCAGGCCTGTTCGGTCAGCGCGGCCTTGATCCGGGTGACCTGCCCGGCCCAGCGTGCCGGATAGTCGGCGCCCGGCCGGAGCGGGAACTCGATGCCGACGCCGGCGAGCGCGGCGGCGGTCACGCCCGCGTCCAGGAAGTAGTCGAACAGTTCGACGTCGCCGAGCACCCCGCAGTAGGGCATCGCCCCGGCGAAGGCGCGCGGATACCGCTCGATGGCGACTGCGGTGACGTGCCCGCCCATCGACGCGCCGCTGATGTACACCAGCTTCGGGCGGAGGATCCTCCGGAAGACCCCGATCAGCGCGTACGTGTCCCGAACGCCCTGATCCACGTCGTACCCGTTGGTGGCATAGCTGGACGCGGCCCAGGCGAAGCCCTTGTCGATGTAGTGCTCGCGCAGGTCGGGATCGCTCACGTGGACGGTCGTGCCGGTGCCGCGATAGCCGTGGGCGTAGACGACGAGTCTCCCGTTCCACCGCCGCGGGATCTCGATCCGCCAGGCCGCGCCGTTCTCCACTCCGGTGTGCACCCGGGCCCCGGGAAGCGCGGTGAACGGGGTGCCGTCCAGGTCGCAGTCCGGGTCGGCGATCAGATATCCGGGCCGGGTGGGGCTCGGGGCGGGCGCCGCGCAGGTGTCCGCGGCGGCGGCCGGTGTCCCGGTCAGGATCCCGGCGATCAGGGTGGCGGCGAGCACGGCCCGGCGAACGATCATCGTGTTACCTCCCGGTAACATCCAATGACCGCAGTCGATCCATGTCAAGCGTCAGCGCGGCCCATTGCAGCAGCATGATCGTCTTGGCGTCGGCGATCCGACCGGTCCCGATCATCGCGAGGGCGTCGGCGAACGGCAGCTCGACCGGCTCGATGTCCTCGCCGTCGTCGGCCAGCCCGCCGCCGGCCGAGGTCCGGGACTCCGCCGAGTACGGCGCGGCGAAACAGTGCACCCGCTCGGTCACCGATCCCGGGCTGGTCCACACCGCGAACACCGGCGTCAGCTCGCCGATCGTCACACCCAGCTCCTCCTCGGCCTCGCGCCGGATCGCCGCCACCGGGTCGTCACCGTCCAGCAGCCCGGCCGCGGTCTCCAGGAACATCCCGTCCGGGTGGCCGTTGACGTACACCGGATAGCGGAACTGCCTGGTCAGCAGCACGGTGCCACGGTCCGGGTCGTAGAGCAGCACGGTCGCGCCATCGCCCCGGTCGTAGGTCTCCCGCTGCTCGGTGGACCAGCTGCCGTCGCGCCGCCGGTAGTCATAGGTGGTGCGCCGCAGCACGTGCCAGCCGGCCGAGGTCAGCTCGACATCGCGCACGATCACGGACGGGTTGCCGGTCAGGTCGCGCCCAGCCTGGTCCAGCCCGACCCGGCCACGCGCGTCGGGAACGTCGATTCCTGGTGTGTTCACGTCCGGCAAACTACACTCCGAAACGCGCAACAGTCGACAAAAATAAGGAGAAACACGGAATGCTTGCCGCCGAGCGTCGTGACTTCCTGCTGGCCCGCCTCAGAGCCGACGGCAAGGTGGTCGCCAAGGATCTGGCCGCCCGGCTCGGAGTCGCCGAGGACAGCATCCGCCGCGATCTGCGCGAGATGGCCGCCGCCGGCCTCTGCCAGCGGGTCTACGGGGGCGCGCTGCCGGTCTCCCCGGCGGTCGCCGACTACGCCACCCGGGCCGGCGTCGCCACCGCCAGCAAGGAGCGGGTCGCCGCCGCGGCGGCCGCGCTGATCCGCCCCGGCAGCACGGTCCTGCTCGACGGCGGCACCACCGCGCTCGCCGTCACCGCGGCCCTCCCGCCGGAGCTGTCCGCGACCATCGTCACGCACAGCCCGACGGTCGCCGCCGCGCTGGTCGACCACCCCACCGTCGACGTCTGGGTGCTCGGCGGGCGGCTCTTCAAACACTCCGCGGTGACGTCCGGGGCGGCCGCCGCCGAGGCCGCCCGCGACGTCACCGCCGACCTGTTCCTGCTCGGCGTCACCGGCGTCCACCACGAGACCGGCCTGACCACCGGCGACCCCGACGAGGCGGCCATGAAACGGGTCCTGGCGAGTCGCGCCGCCGAGACGTATGTGCTGGCCAGCGCCGAGAAGGTCGGTGCCGCTTCCCCGTTTCGGGTCCTTCCGCCGGACCGCGTCACCGCCGTGATCACCGACGCGCCACCGGATCATCCGGCGCTGAAAGGCATACCCCTTCTTTCGGTACGGCCGTGAAGAGTCCCGTGGGCTCCGGCGACACGGCAGGCGGTCCCCCCGATCGTCCCCGGCCGCCGGGTCATGCATGCCCCAGACGCCCGGCGTGTGCCGCGTTCCGGCGCGGAACGCACCGCAACGCGGCACAACAGCCCCGGGCCGACCCCGTGTGCCGCGTTCGGGTCCGATTCGGACCCGAACNCCGCGCCCCACGACTGTCAGGCCCGGCGCAGGCGCACGGTGATCGTGTCGCCGCGCTGGTCCAGGGCGGCGTGGTAGCCCGGTGTGGTCACCACGACCTTCGCGAACCGGCCGCGCACCCGGCGCGCCGTGAGCACCGGGACCGGCCTGTCGTCCCGGACGTTCCCGCCGACCGCCACCTCCAGGACCGCTCCGGAACCGATCACGACGTCGCGGCCGACGGTGAGCGGGGCCGCGCCGTGCGGGCGGACGGTCAGCGCCAGCCGGCCGGCACCGAACCGGGCCGAACCGCTGACATGCGTCTTCGCGGCGTCCAGGCGCAGCGTGCCGCCGTCGACGGTGAGGTCGCCGGAGCCGAGCGCCCGCTTCGAGGCGGCCACCAGCGTGCCGCGGGCCACTGCCGTACCGCCGCGGTAGTCGTTGTCGCCGGTGAGCGTGAGCGAACCACCGCCCCGCTTGACCAGCCCACCCCGGCCGCCGATGTCGTTGCGCCACACATCGGCGGTGTCCAGGTCGACAGTGACCGTCGAGTCGAACGCGCCGTATCCGTCGGCGGCGGCGAACAGGTTGATCCGGCCCCACTGCTCGGGACCGTCCTGGATCGGGTTGCCGGCGGGCAGCCCGGTGGTCCGCAGCACCTCCCGGCGCTGGGCGGCGTCCAGATAGGGCAGCCGGGTCTCCAGCAGCACCTCGGCACCGCGCGGCACCACGAAGCGCTGGTTCGAACGGCGTGACGGCAGGCCGTAGGTGAACTTCGGCGCGACGATCGCGAGGTTGGCCGCCCGGTCCGCGCCCGACCCGGCGTACGGCAGAAGGTCCTGGAAGTAGGCGAGCGCCTGCGCCCGCGCCTCCACCTTGAGCACCGCGTTCGCCGGGTCGTTGAGGATCGCGGCGGCCAGCGCGGTGCCCAGGATCCGCCCGCCGATCACGTCGGCCGGCGAGTGCATGCCGGTGACGATCCGGGTGTGCGCCAGGTCGAACGCGACGGTGACCATCTCCTGGAACCGTTCCGGCACCGCGTAGGCCATCGCCAGCGCCGCCAGGAACAGCGCGTTGGTGTGCCCGGAGACGTACCCGCCGTCCTCGGCCGGGGTGGTGCTCCGCTGGCGCAGCAGGGTCGGGGTGACCACGACGTCCGAGTCGTAGACCGGGTAGCCGAACCCGTCGACCGCCCCGGTGTCGACGACCTGGTTCTTCTCGGTCATCCGCCACGGCCGCGGGTATTGGAAGGCGAACTTGCTCGGGTTCCCGGACGACCAGCTGCCGCGCAGCGTGTTCACCAGGGTGACCACTTTGCCCAGCTCGGACGTGGTGGACCCGGCGCCCAGCGCGGAGCCGGCCGGCGCCCCGGCCGGGATCGAATCGCTGACCGTGGTCGCCGGGGTGGTGGCCGGCGCGGCGGTGATGCCGGTGACGGCCAGCGCCCCGGCCCGGTAGGCATCGGCGAGCGGGCCCAGCCCGGCGATCACCGAATAGCTCTGGTGCTGCCGGTCCACGATGAACGACTTCGCGGCCTCGGCGGCGGTCCGGGTGCGGGTGGTCCGTACCACGTACCGGATGTTGGCCCGCAGGAACTCCCGGTCGAACGGGGTGCCGGTGTTCCACGCGGTGCCGGTGTCCCACACCTTCTGGAACCCGGACAGGATCCGGATGGCCGCGTTGGTCCCGGCCGTCAGGTTCGCCGTGGTGTTCGTCCGGTAGGCGTCCACGAAGGCGAGGGCGGGCGGGGCGGCGGCGAAGGCGGGGCGGGCCGGGGCGACAAGCGTGGCGGCACCGGCGAGCAGAAGTGTGCGGCGGCTGAGGTTCACGAGCAGGGAGACTCGCCGGGGCACACGACCGCTTCACCAACGGCCGCCGGTGTTGATGTGAATTATTTTCAAAGGGACTTCCATCGCCGGGTGGCCGATCGCTACCGTCCGGTAACCCCCATCGATGGAAGGCGTCCCCCATGAGACGTGCCGTCCTCGCGCTCGCCGCCCTGGTGAGCCCGTTCGTCCTCGCCCCCGCCCCGGCGCACGCCGCGTCCGGATCGTTCACCGTCCTGACGTACAACGTCGCCGGTCTCCCCGACATCATCTCCAGCGCCGAGGTCGACCGGCGGACCGCGCACACCGCCATCGGCCAGCGGCTCGGCCCGTTCGACATCGTGCAGGTGCAGGAGGACTTCAACTACCACGCCCACCTGTACGCGGCCGACACCACGCACGCCCACCGCACCCCGACGAGCGGCGGCGCCGGCCTCGGCTCGGGACTCAACACCCTGTCGACGATCCCCTACGACGACTTCGAACGCGGCGACTGGAACTCCTGCCAGTTCGACTCCGGCGACTGCCTCACCCCGAAAGGCTTCACGTTCGCCCGGCACCGGCTGGCCGAGGGTGTCTTCGTCGACTTCTACAACCTGCACACCAACGCCGGCACCAGCAGCGGCGACCAGACGTCCCGGGCCGACAACCTGAACCAGCTGACCGCGTTCATCGGCACCCACTCGGCCGGCAACGCGGTGGTGGTGATGGGTGACACCAACACCCGGTACACCCGGGCCGCCGACACCATCCGCGCTTTCAACGCCGCCAACGGCCTGACCGACGCGTGGGTGAAGCTGGAACGGGCCGGCACCCCACCGGCCGCCGGCTCGAACGCCCTGGTCTGCGACGCGGCAGCGGTCACCGACGCGTGCGAGGTGGTCGACAAGATCCTCTACCGGGGCAGCCGCTCGGTCACCCTGAACGCCACCGGCTACCACAACGAAGACGCCGGTTTCCGCACCGCCGACGGCCTGATGCTGTCCGACCACTTCCCGATCAGCACCGCCTTCACCTGGTCGGCGAACAGCGCATACACCCTGAGCGACCAGTTCGGCGGCCCGCACGGCACCCACTTCACCGACATCGACGCCGTCACCGGCACCCCCATCACCGTCGGGGTGCGAGCCGGCTCCCGGGTGGACCAGGTGAGCCTGGGCACCCTGACCCACGGCGGCACCGGCGGCACCGCCCGCTCATTGACGCTGGCCGCCGGCGAGTACGTGGCAAGCGCCCAGATGTGCCGCGCCCAGCACAACGGCCGCACCCGAATCTTCTACGCCCGCTTCACCACCAACCAGGGCCGCTCGGTGGAAGGCGGCACCACCACGACAGACTGCGTGACCCGGACCGCCCCCACCGGCTTCCAGATCGCCGGCTTCCACGGCCGCTCCGGCACCGAGGTGGACAAACTGGGCGTCATCTACACCCGTCGCTGACCCGTATCCCCGCCAGCCGCGCACGATCTGTATCTCGTGGGCGCGCACCCGACGCCCCGGCCCGCTGAGGCCGCGCACATGCCGAACCGTGAGCGGCCAGCGGGTGCGGGGCACCGACGGGAGCACTCGATCTGTCGTCGTGCGTGCCGGACGGTGAGCGGCAAGCGACGGTACCGGCGGGCCGGCCCCGCCCGATTCAGAACAGGGGCGGGGCCATGCACGCCGCGAAGAGCAGGCCGGTCAGGACGTCCAGGTCGTTCGGGTAGGTCAGCCAGCCCACGAAGCCGGGGCGGGGTATCGGGCGGTCGTCGAGCCGGGCGCGGAGGGGTCCTTCCAGGATCTTGGAAAGGAACAGTCGGCAGGCGCTGAGCAACACCAGCCCGCAGGCGAAGGTGAAGAGCACCGCCAGCGCCTGGATCAGAACGTCCGGGGTGGGCAGGAAGCTCGTCGGGACGAACAGGAACAGGAACCCGAACATCAGGCCCATCCACACCATCATCCGGTGCAGGTTGGACGAGAACACGTCGTCCGCCTCGCGCGGGCGATCGACGGCGGCCGCGCGCACGTCCCGCAGCGCGCACGGGTAGGGCTCGACGTCGGATTTCAGCTACCGGGCCAGCAGCGGGCGGCGGCGAGGACCGCGAACGCTCCGATGTCGTACATCCTTCGCACCGGGCCATCATGGCATCGACGATCATGCGCCCGCGACGGTGTGCTCCAGGATCTCGCGGAACGCCCGGGCCGCCGGGGAGGCCGCCCCGGCCAGCCGCTGGGCGGTGAAGATGGTGCGGTGCGGGGCGTCGTCCAGTTCCAGCAGGCGCGCTGACGTGCCGCGGCCGGCCCAGATCAGGTCGGGGATCAGGGCGACCGCGTTGCCGGATTCGACCAGGCGCATGTGGGCCTGCAGGTCGGCGGTCTCGTAGCGGACGTCGGGCTCGAATCCGGCCCGCCGGCACACCTGTTCGGCGAAGTGCCGGGAGGCGGCGCCGCGTGGTTCCATCACCCACGGCATGTGCCGGGCCGAGTCCAGTGAGTCGACCGGGTGCAGTGATTCGGGCGGGGCGGGCAGGGCGAGCCGGATGGCGTCGGTGGTGAGGTCGCGCCGGTCGAGGCCGGGGTGGTGTGGGGCGGCGTGTGCCGGGTACTGCTCGGCGATCACCATGTCGAAGTCGCGGGCCCAGGTCTCACGTAGTGCCTCTTCGGGCTCCCGCTGGGTCATCTCCACCCGTACATCTGGGTAAAGGTTTGCCATGGCACGCAGGGTGGCGGGCATGAAGGCGAGGGCGGCGGACTGGAACACGGCGACCCGGACCCGGCCGGTGACGGTGGCGGCGGCGGCCTGGAGGCGGGCTTCGGCGCGTTCCAGGGTGTCCAGGACCTCGCCGACCGAGGCGACCAGCACTTCGGCCTGCGGGGTGAGCCGCACCCGCCGGCCGGCTTTGCGCAGCAGCTCGGTGCCGGTCTCCCGTTCGAGCTGGCTGAGCTGCTGGGACACCGCGGACGGGGTGAAGTTGAGCGCTTCGGCGACGGCGGCGATGGTGCCTCGCACGGCCAGTTCGCGGAGCAGGACCAGTCGGCGGATCTCCAGCACCTTTTTACATTAGCGGAACTTAACTACACAGCTCAGAAAGCATCGCTTTTCCTAAGGTGAATGAGGCCTTCATGCTGTTGCGCAGAACGGAAGGAGTTCCCGATGTCTGAGATCGCCGAAGAGACGATCGCCCTTGTCCGGCGCTGGCTGCGCGAGGCCGCGGACGTCCCGGTCGGCGGTTCGGCCGCGCAGCTCGCCGCTGTGCTGCGCGACCCGAAGGGCCTGGCGTTCACCGTCGGTTTCGTGGACGGTGTGATCCGCCCCGAGGACCTCAAGGTCAGCGCCCGCACGCTGAACCGGCTGTCCAAGGACGTGCCCGGATTCCTTCCGGCCCACCTGCGCCTGGCGGTCAAGGCCGGCGGCGCGCTCGCCCCGGTGATGCCCGGCGTGGTGGTGCCGATCGCCCGCCGCGCGCTGCGCCACATGGTGGGACACCTGATCGTGGACGCCACCGACGCCCGGCTCGGCAAGGCGATCAGGAAGATCAAGCAGCGGGACGTACGCCTGAACGTCAACCTGCTCGGCGAGGCCGTCCTGGGCAAGGGCGAGGCCACCCACCGGCTGAAGAGCACCGAGAAGCTGCTCGCCCGGCCGGACGTCGACTACGTGTCGATCAAGGTGTCGTCGGCGGTCGCCCCGCACAACCCGTGGGCGTTCGACGAGGCCGTCGCGGACATCACCGAGAAGCTGCTGCCGCTCTTCACACTGGCCGCGAAAGACGGCAAGTTCGTCAACCTGGACATGGAGGAGTACAAGGATCTCGATCTGACGATCGCGGTCTTCACCCGGCTCCTCGACCGGCCCGAACTGCTCGGCCTGGAGGCCGGCATCGTGCTCCAGGCGTACCTTCCGGACGCGCTCGGCGCCATGCAGCGCCTCCAGGTGTGGTCCGCGTCCCGCCGCGAGCGTGGTGGCGCCGGCATCAAGGTGCGCCTGGTCAAGGGCGCCAACCTGCCGATGGAGCGGGTCGAGGCGGAACTGCACGGCTGGCCGGTCGCCACCTGTGACAGCAAGCAGGCCACCGACACCAACTACAAGCGGGTCCTCGACTACGCCCTGCACCCGGACCGGATCGGCAACGTGCGCCTGGGCGTGGCCGGGCACAACCTGTTCGACGTGGCGTACGCGTGGCTTCTCGCCGGCCGGCGGGGTGTCCGCGAGGGCATCGAGTTCGAGATGCTGCTCGGTATGGCCGAGGGCCAGGCCGAGGCGGTCCGGCGCGAGGTCGGCGGTCTGTTGCTCTACACGCCGGTGGTACGCCCGGAACAGTTCGACGTGGCCATCGCCTACCTGATCCGCCGTCTGGAGGAGGGCGCGAGCACCGACAACTTCATGTCGGCGGTGTTCGAGCTGCACACCGACGAGCCGCTGTTCGAGCGGGAGCGGGACCGCTTCCTGGCCTCGCTGACCGACCTGACCACCATGCCGGAGCCCAAGCCGCACCGGGTGGCCGACCGGTTCGCCGCGGTGCCGCGCAGCACGGCCGGGCACTTCGTGAACACGCCGGACACCGATCCGGCCGTGGCGAGCAATCGACAGAACGTTCGTTCTCTGCTGGCCCGGGTGGAGTCCTCGCAACTGGGCCTGGACCTGCCCCGCGTCGACGACCGTGAGCACCTCGACCAGGCGCTGGAGAAGGCGGCCGCCGCCAATTGGGGAGCCGCCGACCGGCGGGCCGTCCTGCACGCCATCGGTGACGCCCTGGAGGCCCACCGGGACACCCTGCTCGAGGTGATGGCCGCCGAGGCCGGCAAGACCGTCGACCAGGCCGACCCCGAGGTGTCCGAGGCGATCGACTTCGCCCACTACTACGCCGAGCTGGCCGCCGAGCTGGCGTCGACCGACGGCGCCGTCCCGGTCCCGGCCCGGCTCACCCTGGTCACCCCGCCGTGGAACTTCCCGGTCGCCATCCCGGCCGGCTCGGTGCTGGCCGCTCTCGCCGCCGGTTCCTCGGTGGTGCTCAAGCCGGCCGGCCCGGCCGAACGCTGCGGCACCGTGCTCGCCGGCATCATCCGGGACGCGCTGTCCGCGGCCGGCGCCGACGCCGACCTGGTCACCCTGCTGCAGGTCGACGAGGGCACCCTCGGGCGGGAGCTGATCGCGCACCCGCTGGTCGACCGGGTCATCCTGACCGGGGCGTACGAGACCGCCGAGTTGTTCCGCTCGTTCCGCGCCGACCTGCCGCTGCTCGCCGAGACCAGTGGCAAGAACGCGATCATCGTCACCCCCAGCGCCGACCTGGACCTGGCCGTCAAGGACGTGGTGGCGTCCGCGTTCGGGCACGCCGGCCAGAAGTGCTCGGCCGCCTCACTGGTCGTGCTGGTCGGCTCGGTCGCGAGGTCGCAGCGGTTCCGCACCCAGCTGCTGGACGCGGTCTCCTCGCTGGACGTCGGCTATCCGTTCGACGCCCGTACCAAGATGGGCCCGCTCGTCGAACCGGCCGCCGGCAAGCTGCTCGACGGCCTGACCACCCTCGGCGCCGGTGAGCGCTGGCTGATCGAGCCGGCCAAGCTCGACGACAGCGGCAAGCTGTGGGGTCCCGGCGTCCGCGACGGGGTGCGCCGCGGTTCCGAGTACCACCGAGTCGAATACTTCGGCCCGATCCTCGGCATCATGACCGCCGACTCCCTCGACGAGGCGATCGACATCGTCAACGAGGTGGAGTACGGCCTGACCTCCGGCCTGCACTCGCTGGACGCGGGCGAGATCCGCACCTGGCTGGACCGGATCCAGGCCGGCAACCTGTACGTCAACCGGGGCATCACCGGCGCGATCGTGCGGCGGCAGCCGTTCGGCGGCTGGAAGAAGTCGGCGATCGGCCCCGGCACCAAGGCGGGCGGCCCCAACTACCTGACCGGCCTGACCGGCTGGGAGTCCCGCCCGGCGACCACCACCACCGAGATCACCAACCCGGGGGTGCGGGCCCTGCTCGCCGACGCCCGCGCGGTGGTCGAACCGGCCGAGTTCGAGCGGCTGGAACGCGCCGCCCGCAGCGACGCCGACTTCGACGTCACCACCCCCACCGACGTGTCCGCCCTGGAGGTGGAGCGCAACGTGTTCCGCTACCTGCCGGCCCCGGCGACGGTCCGCCTCACCGCCGGCGGCTCGGTCGCCGACCTGGTCCGGGTGCTGGCCGCGGCGCTGCGGGCCGGTTCCCCGGTGACCGTCTCGACGGCGGCGCCGCTGCCGGACCGGCTGGCCGCCCGCTACCCGTCGGCAAGGGTGGAGGACGACGCCACGTTCGCCGCCGGCCTGACCGCCGGCCGGGTCCGCCTGATCGGCGGCGACGCCACCACCCTGGCCACCGCCACCGGCGGCCGCCCCGACCTGGCGGTCTGGTCCGGCCCGGTGACCGAGTCCGGCCGCCTGGAGCTGCTCCCGTTCCTGCACGAGCAGGCGGTGAGCATCACCGCCCACCGGTTCGGCAACCCGCTCCCGCTGGCCGCCGAGGTCCTCTGACCGTTTCCCCTGACGTCGCCCTCCACGCCCTCTCACGGCGCGGAGGGCGGCGCCGTGTCAGGCCGCGGCGGCGGCTGCGGCCTGGGCCTGGGCCATCAGGACGCCCAGGGTGAAGACCTGGACCGGCTGGGGCAGGCCGGGCAGGTCGGCGGCGTAGGAGCCGGTCCAGGCGCTCGTTCGTTTGATCACGCCGACCGTGCGCTCGCCGTCCATCAGGTGGTGGTCGCTGCTGAGGAAGGACGGGCGCTGGAAGCGGTAGGTGTGGCCGCCGGCCAGCACCGCCCAGTTGCGTTTGCCGACCCGCTCCGCCTCGGCGACCACGTGGCCGCCGTCGTCGAACATGGTGAAGCGGCTGCCCCAGGCGTTCGACTTCACCGTGTAGGTCCGGCCGGCCAGGTCGAAGCTGCCGCCGCTGGTCCACCAGTGCGAGTCCCAGACGGTGACCGGCCGGCCGTCCTCGGTCAGCGTGTACTTCCCACCCCAGAATCCGGTGCGTTCCGCTGTAAGCATTCCCCCAGCCTAGGCGGCGCCGACCAGGAAGTCGGCCAGGCGGGAGGCGGCCGCCGCCGGGGTGGAGGCGGTCTCCCGGGCCGCGGAGAGGATCTTGGTCAGGGTGTCGCCGATCGCGTCGATGCGGGCGGCCACCTGCTCCGGGGTCTCGTGATGCAGTTCGGTGGCGACGGCGTGGATGATGCCGCCGGCGCTGACCACCACGTCCGGCGCCCACAGGATGCCGCGCGCATGCAGCAGGTCGGCGATGCCGTCGGCGGCGAGCTGGTTGTTGGCCGGGCCGGCGACCGCACGGCAGCGCAGCGACGGCACGGTCTCCTCGGTGAGGACGCCACCGAGGGCGGCCGGCACCAGCACGTCGACGTCGGCGGTGCGGCAGGAGTGCGGGTCGGTCCAGGTGGCGCCGAGGGCTTCCACAGCGGCACGCCGGGTCTCGTCGACGTCCGACACGAGCACTGTCGCCCCGGCCGCGGTGAGCAGGCGCACCACGTGGGTGCCGACCCGCCCGGCGCCGAGGACGGCGAAGCTGCGCCCGGACAGCGGGGCGGGGGCGACCACGGCCCGCAGTGCGGCGACCACCCCGGCGGCGGTGCCGGGTGAGGAGTCCCCGGTGCGGCACAGCACGTGGGCCGTACGCTCGCCGATGATCGTCATGTCGTCCGGCCCGGTGCCGACGTCCGGCCCGGTGGCGTAGATGCCGCCGAGTCCCTCGATCACGTCGCCGACGTCGTGCAGGACGGCCCGCCGGTCCGGTGTCACCCCGGGTGGCAGGGCGACCACGGTCTTGCCGCCGCCGTGGGGCAGCCCGGCCAGCGCGGCCTTGGCGGTCATCGCGGTGGACAGCCGCAGCGCGTCGTCGAGACCGTCACGCCAGTCCGGGTAGACGGCCATCCGGCATCCGCCGAGAGCCGTGCCGAGGGTGGTGGAGTGCACCGCCACGATGATCGGGAAACCGGATCGTGGACCACGTTCCACGACGACCCGCTGATGCTGGAGGGACATGGCTTCTCCCGTACAACTGAAGGATCCAAGGTCTTGACGTTAAACTCCCGACGGCATCCGGGACTAGACGCCGAACGTCGTTCGGTGGATCAGGGAGAATGGCGTACGTGGACGACATTGATTCGGCGATCGTGCGGGAATTGCAGGCGAACGCCCGGCAGACCAACCGGGACCTGGCCGCCGCGGTCGGCATCGCCCCGTCGACATGCCTGGAACGGGTGCGGCTGCTGCGTGACCGCGGGGTGATCACCGGCTATCACGCGGACGTCAGCCTGACCGCTCTCGGCCGCGAGGTGCAGGCGCTGCTGAACGTGCAGGTCCGCCCACTGAACCGGGAGGTGATCGAGGGCTTCAAGGCGTACGCGGCCGGCCTGCCCGAGGTTCTCTCGGTCTTTGTGCTGGCCGGCGGCGACGACTTCCTGGTGCACGTGGCGGTGCCCAGCGTGGAGAGCCTGCACGGCTTCCTGATGGACCGGTTCACCGGCCGCCGGGAGATCGTCGGATTCCGCAGTTCGGTGATCTACCAGCATCACCGCAACCGGGTCATCGAACCACTCGGCTGATCACCGCTCCCACGGGGCCGGCACCCGCACGCACGCCATCCCGGCCGCCTCGGCCGCGGCCACCCCCAGCTCGGTGTCCTCGAAGACCAGGCACCGCTCCGGGGCCACCCCGAGCAGCCGGGCCCCGGTCAGATAGCCCTCCGGGTCCGGCTTGGGGCGTGCGTAGTCCTCCGCGCACACCAGCACCTCGAACCGGTCCAGCAGGTCCAGCGCCGTCAGCGAGGCGGTCACCGACTCCCGGGTGCTGCCGGACACCACCCCGAACGGCACCTTCCCGAACGACGCCTCGATGTGCTCCAGCACCCCCGGCACCGCGCCGATCTCCGGCAGCATCGCCTGGAACAGCTCCTCACGCCGGGCCGCCAGCACGTCCACCGGCATGTCGAGACCCTGCATCCGGTTCAGGTCGGTGATCACGTCGACGACGGTCCGCCCGCCCCAGGCGTAGAACAGGTCCCGCGGGAACTCGGCCCCGTGCTCCGCCAGCGCCGCCAGCCAGGCACGGTGATGCGCCGGCATCGAGTCGGTGATCGTCCCGTCGCAGTCGAACAGGTAGGCCTCGAACTCGCCGGCCGGCAGGGGTAGCAGCACAGACGGCAGGTTACGGCCCGCGTCCGGGCACCGCGGCCGGGCATGCGATTTTGGTGAGATGGACTACCGCCGCACCTACCGCGCCGCCGCCATCGTCTTCGCCGACCTGGCCTCCCGCATCCCCGCCGCCGGTCTGGACGGCCCCGGCCTCGGCGAGTGGACCTTGCGCGACCTGCTCGGCCACACCGTCAGCTCGGCGCTGCGCCAGGTGCCCGCGGTCCTCGCCGAACGCGCGCCCGGCATCGTGGTGCCGGTCCCGGAAGGCTATTTCGCCCTGCTGCGCCTGGCCCCCACCGAGATGGTCGCCGCCGCCCGCACCGCCGCCACCGACGACGCCCGCGCCACCGGGACCGTCCTCGGCGACGACCCGGCCGGCGAGATCAGCGGCTACATCGGCCAGGCCACCGCCGCCCTGGCCGGGGTCTCCGACGACGACGTGGTCGCCACCCCGGCCGGCGGCATGCGGGTCCGCGACTGGCTCCCGACCCGCACCTTCGAACTGGTCGTGCACGCCTCCGACGTCGCCGCCGCGGCCGGCCTGCCGATCGAATTCGACCCGGAGACCCTCGCCGAATCCGCCGCCCTGGCCGCCCGGGTCGCCGCCCTGACCGGTGGAGGCCTGACCGCACTGCGTTCCCTCACCGGCCGCGGCCCCCTCCCGGAGGGCTTCTCCGTCCTTTAGACCCTTTGCCGGTACGTTCCACGGCCCCACGACCGCACCGGCCCGCCCCGCCTCGTCCCCGCGAGGCGGCCCCCTCCCCGGACCGGCCCGCGACCGCCGGGCGCATGCGGTGGTCCCGGAAACCCCCGGGCACCCGGAAACCCCCGCCGCCACGCGCCGCACTTCCGCGGTGACCCGTTGCGGGTCGTTTGTGGAGATTGCATGGAGATTCGCTCCCGGGGCATCCCGTCCGGCCGTCCGGGTGGTTCGCTGCCGTCCATGATGCGGATGGTCTACGCGTTCTACACCCGGCGGCTGCGCCGGCGCCTCGACGGAATCACCATGCCCCGGCACGTGGCGATGGTGCTGGACGGCGACCCCCGCCGCGCCCGCCCGGCGGATTTCGGCGCCGGCCGGCTCGACGAGATGCTGTCCTGGTGCGCGGAGATGGGCATCCACCACATCACCGTCTTCGTCGCCTCCGCCGACCACATGCGCCGGCACGGCACCGGTGAGGCCGACCACGTGCTGCGCACCCTCGAAGAGGCGGTCGCCGGCAGTCTGACCAGCCGGTGGCGGGTGCATGTGGCCGGCCGTCTCGACGTGCTCCCCGACACCACCCGGCACGCCCTGAAACTGGCTGTCGACGCCACCCGCGACTCGGCCACCGGCTTCCACCTGAACATCGCCATCGGTTACGACGGCCGGGAGGAGATCGTCGACGCGGTCCGGGAGATCCTGGACGCGGGCGCCCGGTCCGGCCACTCGCTCACCGACATCGCCGAGACGCTGACCGCCGAACGCCTGGCCGCCCACCTGTACACCGGCGACCAGCCCGACCCCGACCTGGTGATCCGCACCTCCGGCGTACCCCGGACCTCGGGTTTCCTGCTCTGGCAGGCCGCCCATTCGGAACTGTACTTCTGTGACGCCCACTGGCCGGGCTTCCGCAAACTGGACTTCCTCCGGGCCCTGCGCGCCTACGCCGCCCGCCACCGCCGCTTCGGCACCTGACCGCCCCGCGCGCCGATCCGGGCGACCCGTCTTCTAGGCCGTGACGGTGGCGTACAGGAAGGTGGCGTAGGCGGGCAGGGCCAGCATGGCGACCCGCTGGGCGGCGGCCGCCGCGCCGAAGCCGGCCAACGCGGCGGCGACGGCCAGGATCAGCCAGGTCAGGGAGTGCGACCAGCGGAGGGCGAACCACACGAAGCCGGTGGTGGTGGCGGCCTGGCCGGAGGGCCAGACGAAGAGCCAGAGGACGGACAGGGCCAGGCAGAGGGCGGACCAGGCGAAAGCCGGCACCCCGAGCAGCTTGATCACACCGGCAGGGTAGTGAACACGTGCCATCAGAACGGGTACGCGCGGGGCTCCCGGCGTGCCACGGCACACCGGTTCGGCTGGTGCGCTGCGGCACACCGCCGCCGGGATCAGCGCCCGGCCGGGCCACCGCTGACCGGGATCGTGCCATTCCCGGCGCCGGTGTTCGATCTGCTGGAACGCTCCGTTGATCTGCCGGAAACACTGGCATACCGTCAGCGCACCCCTGCGCTTGGAGGCGACGCGGCATGCTTCTGGACGAGAGACTGTGGACCGGGAACATCTTCATCGGCGGTGAGTGGCGGCCGGGACGGGGCGGCGGGTACGACGTGACCGAACCCGCCACCGGCGCGGTGCTCGGCCGGATCGGGCGGGCCACCGGCGAGGACGTCACCGAGGCCGCCCGGCACGCCGCCGCGGCCCAGCGCGACTGGGCCGCCACCCCGCATCCCCGGCGGGCCGCGATCCTGCGCCGGGCCGCGCAGCTCTGGGCCGAGCACGCCGAGGAGATCTCCGGCTGGAACGTCCGCGAGGTCGGCGCGATCCCCCCGATGGCCGGCTTCGCCCTGCACGTGGCCCAGGAGGAGTGCTACGAGGCGGCGGCACTGCCATCGAGGCCCTATGGGGAACTGCTCCCCAGCGAGGACCCCCGGCTGTCGATGGCGCGCCGGGTCCCGGCCGGGGTGGTCGCGGTGATCGCGCCGTTCAACGTACCGATCATCCTGGCCATCCGGTCGGTGGCGCCGGCCCTGGCCCTCGGCAACGCCGTCCTGCTCAAACCGGACCCGCGGACCGCTGTCACCGGCGGTGTCACGCTCGCCCGGATCTTCGAGGAGGCCGGGCTGCCACCCGGTGTGCTGCAGGTGCTGCCCGGCGCCGCCGACGTGGGCGAGGCCCTGGTCACCGATCCGCTGGTACGGGTGATCTCGTTCACCGGCTCGACCGCGGCCGGGCGCCGGGTCGGTGCTCTCGCCGGTGAGCACCTGAAACGCGCCCATCTGGAGCTCGGTGGCAACTCGGCGCTGGTGGTGCTGGCGGACGCGGACGTCGAGGGCGCGGTCGCGGCGGCGTCCTTCGGGTCGTGGTTCCACCAGGGCCAGATCTGCATGACCACCGGGCGGCATCTGGTGCACACCAGCCTCTACGACGAGTTCGTGGAACGGCTGGCGGCGAAGGCGGCCCGATTGCCGGTCGGCGACCCGGCGCGGGAGCAGGTGGCGCTCGGGCCGGTCATCGACGCCGGACAGCGCGACAAGATCCATTCGGTGGTGACCCGCTCGGCGGACGCCGGGGCCCGGGTGGCGGCCGGCGGCACCTTCCGCGATCTCTTCTACTCGCCGACCGTGCTGGCCGGCGTGGACGGCGACACGCCCGCATTCCGGGAGGAGATCTTCGGTCCGGTGGCACCGGTCGGGCGGTTCTCCGACCCGGACGAGGCGGTCCGGCTGGCAACCGCGAGTGAGTACGGGCTGTCGCTCGGCATCATCACCCGCGACGTGATGCGCGGACTGGATCTCGCCGACCGGATCCCCACCGGCATCGTGCACATCAACGACCAGACCGTCAGCGACGAGGCCAACAGCCCCTTCGGCGGAGTCGGAGCCTCCGGAACCGGCTCCCGCTTCGGTGGCGCGGCAGCCAACGTGGAGGCGTTCACCGAGACCCGCTGGGTCACTGTGCGTGACAAGCCACCGGTGTACCCGTTCTGACGAAAGTTGTTTCCGCGTAGTAACAGGCACTCCGGGAGCCTTGCGTCACATGTACGTTCATCAATAATGAGCGCCATGAATCGAGCCGAGGCGACACCGGTTGACGGAAGCCGGAGCACGACCGAGCCCCCCGCCTCAACCACGGTCACCGCGCCGGCCCTACCGGCCGGTGGCAGCCCCACGGCGACGGCCCGGCCCATGGTCCGGCTGCGCCCGCCGGCCCCCGCCGTTCCCCCCGGCCGGGGCCGGACCGCGGCGCCCCCCTTCCGCGACCGTCCCGCGACACCGGCCGGAAACCTCCCCCACCAGTTCCCCGCCCGGCGCCCGCCGGACCAGCCCCCGGACGACCGTCTCCCACGGGATGAGAGCTGGCCGGAGCGGCCCGGGGTCCGGGCTGCCACCGGGGTGACCGTGACCCGGCCGGGTGGACGGCGGCGTGGGGCGGTCGCCACCCGGCGGGTGGTCGGGCTGTGAGCGCGGCCACCCGGCAGGCCGGGGCGCCAGCGCACCGCCCACCACGGCGGAACCGGGGCCGGTCCGAGCCACCGGACGGTCACCCATGCGCGGTGACGGGGGCACCGGCTTGCGGATCACCGGTCCGGAACCGGCGGGCCACCCCGCCGCGGACCACCGAGCGGCTGCTCCTCGGTCTCGCTCATGGGGGGCCGCGGCGGGCGGCGACGCGAGGCCCGGGTCCGGGACGGGACGGGTCCCGCCCGTTCCGCGTGGGACGTGACGCCGGCGGGCGCAACGACGCCCCTCCGATACCGGAAGCGGGCGGGCCGGAACCGGCGGCCGATGAGGCACACGACACCGAACGCGGACCGGGGCCGGTGGCCGGCGGGCCGCCGCCGGGAGTGGGCGGGTGGATCGCCGGCGGGGACCGTACCGGCGCTGGGGAATGCCGGCAGACGCGGACGGTGACGCCCGTTGCCGGCCGGGCGGCCGGGACGGGTGTTTCCGGTGTCGCCGGCGACGGGCCGGGGCGGCGCCCACCATCCGGGGCGCACGCGGGACGGCCACCACCATGAGCCGGGGTGGCCCGGAGTGATCCCGACCAGGTAAGGGCGCCGAGTTGCCCGGGGCGGCCCGGTCGGCGGGGTAGAAGTTATTCACCACCGCTGACAGAGGAGACCACCCGCCATGGGCGATACGCCTGCCATCACGCTCAACAACGGCGTCACGATTCCGCAGATCGGGTTCGGTGTCTTCCAGATCCCGGAGGCGGAGACCGAGTCCGCCGTCAGTACGGCGATCGAGGCGGGGTACCGAAGTATCGACACGGCCGCGATCTACCACAACGAGGCGGGTGTCGGCGCCGCGCTGGCGGCCTCGGGGGTGCCGCGCGACGAGCTGTTCGTCACCACCAAGGTCTGGAACAGCGATCAGGGGTACGACGAGACCTTGCGCGCCTTCGAGGCCAGCCTCGCCCGGCTGGGCCTGGACCGGCTCGACCTCTACCTGATCCACTGGCCGACCCCGAGGCACGGGCGCTTCCTGGACACCTGGCGGGCCCTGGAGTCGCTGCTCGCCGAGGGCCGGGTGCGGGCCATCGGGGTGTCCAACTTCCTGCCCGGTCACCTGCGGGCGATCGCCGAACCGGGTGGGACGGTGCCGGCGGTCAACCAGATCGAGTTGCATCCGGCGCTGCAGCAGCGGGCCGCGCAGGAGGCCAACACCGCGCTGGGTGTGGTGACCGAGGCGTGGAGTCCGCTCGCCCAGGCGGGGGTGCTCGGCGATCCGGCGGTGGTCCGGATCGCCGGGGCACACGACCGGACCCCGGCTCAGGTGGTGCTGCGCTGGCACGTCCAGCAGGGCCGGATCGTGATCCCGAAGTCGGTGACGCCGTCGCGGATCCGGGAGAACCTGCGGATCTTCGACTTCGCGCTGTCCGCGGACGAGATGGCCGCGATCGACGCTCTGGAGGCGGACGGCCGCACCGGGCCGCATCCGGATCACTTCAACTGAGGGTTTTGTGCTGGTCACGTACTGACGTGAGGGTCACAGAGTTCGCCAAGCGAGTTCACAGGAAACCACCGCATAGTGGTGGCACGTCCCCCCTCACACGGAGGTTTCGATGATTCTCGGCCTGGTCAGCTTCGCGCTGCTGCTCGTCCAGCTGGTGCTGGTGGCTCGGCTCGTGCTGGAGTGGAGCGTGGTGCTCGCCGGCCCCGCCGCCCCCGGCTCGTTCCGGTCCAAGGCGTTCGACGTGATCTTCCGGGTCACCGAGCCGATCCTGGCCCCGGTCCGTAAGGTGCTGCCGCCGCTGCGCGCCGGTGGCTTCTCGATCGACCTGGCCTTCGTGGTGGTCTTCCTGGCGATCAGCATCATCCGGTCGATCATCTGACCCGGCGGGAAGAGAGACCCGGCGGGGAAAAACCCCGCGGGAAACGACATGTCAGGGAGAGGCCGGACCCGACGGGCGAGACCCATCGGGCGGGACCCGGCGGTCAGGCCCCGGTCCGCACCGGGACCGTAGCGGGAGGGTCCGGGATCGGGCCGGGACCGGACGGATCCGGTTCGGGCCGATCCGGGCCGGGCACCGCGGCCACCGGGGGTGTGCCACCGGCGCGGGCGGCCACCCAGACCGCGGCCGGCAGGAGCATCAGCACCGTTCCGGGGACCACCGAGATCCCGTCGGCCGGATAGCCGGTCCCGTCGATCTGGAAGAGGATCGTCGGGACGAAGGACAACAGGATCGCCAGGTAGATGACGGCCACGGTGGCCGGGACCGCCGCGACCGTGAGCAGCGTCCAGATCAGCGCGGTCCGGCCCCGGCGGCGCGGGCGGTGCCGCCGCAGCAGTGCCGTCACCACCACGGCCAGCGGCAGGCCGAGCATCATGCCGAGGCCGGCGGCCGAATCGTCGGACCCGTTGCCGAGCAGGACCGACAGACCGGCCACGGCGCCGGCGGGCACCACCACCAGCAGGGTGATCACCACCGGGTGGAGGCGGGTCCGGCTGGTGGCCGCCCCCGTGACGGTTCCGAGCAGGACCAGGCCGACCGCGATGACGGCGGTGGTGACCGGCAGTCCCAGCGGCATGAATTCGTGGTTCTCGCCGGGGGTGGACTGCATGAACAGGAACGGCCCGAGGGCGCTCGCCGCGATGGCCACGGCGGTGACCCGGACCCGGGCCGCCGTGGCGGGGGCCGGCGCCCGGCCGGCCAGCGCCCAGCTCGCGGCGATCACGGCGGCCGCGACGAGCAGGGCGACCCGCAGTCCGGCGCCGCCGGCCAGCGGTCCCGCCTCCGTGTCGCCGGTGACGATCAGGCCGCTGATCAGCAGCACCGACTCGGTGCCGAGCAGTCCGGCCGCGAGCAGGGCGGCGGCCCGTGGGGCGGAGCGCCGGTCGGCGGTGGCGACCAGCATGCCGAGGGCGGCGAGCAGGATGGCGGTCCAGCGTAGTTCGGCGACCCACAGGTAGATCTCGCCGTCGCCGCCGGGCATCGGCGCCCGGGAGGCCATCACCGGCATCGCCGGAGTCAGGATGGTGACGGTGTACGCCCAGGTCAGCACACCGGCTAGGACGGCGGTGAGGCCGGCGCCGAGGAGCACCGGCGAGGTCGTGGGCCGGGGCCCGGCGGCCGGTGTCTCGGTCTCGGTCTCGGTGAGCCGGATCGGCCGGTCCGGCGCGGCGGCGGCGCGGCGGCCGTAGAGGACGGCGAACCAGCCGTACGCGATGAGCTGCCAGACGTATCCACCGGTGTACGGCACCAGCCCGTACTCGTCGGCGCGCAGGATCAGTTCCGGGTCGCCCAGCAGGAGTGCGGCCCGCGCGGCCACGGTTCCCCGCTCGATCAGCACCGGGATGGTGGCGGCGACCGCGGCGGTGACCGCGATCACCGGCACTCCGGCCAGGACCAGGAGCGTCGTGCCGGATCGGCGGCTCGGGGCGGCGACGGCCCGGCCGAGCAGGACGGTCAGGACCGTCCAGGTGCCCACGGCGAGCGCGGTGATCAGGGACGGGATCAGTGGCCCCTCACCGCCGGAGGGCGGCACGAGCAGGGCCGGGAGGGCGGTGAACGGCGCCAGCATGGCGGGCCCGGCCGTTCCGAGCCGCCCGTCGCGGGCCATCGGCAGCCGGCGGCCGAGCCACCAGCCGACCGGGGCGCACCACAGGGCGAGCACCACCCCGTTGATGATCACCTGGCCGCCGGGCCAGATCCAGTCGTGGTTCTCGATCCCGAGCAGGTCGAGCATGGGGAACAGGAGCGACCCGGCGAACTGGACCACGCCCAGGCCGAACAGCGCCGCGATGATCAGCGCGGCGGCCGGGCTCAGGCCGGTGCGTGCCTCGGCCCACCCGCGCGGGACACCGGCGGCGTCCCGCACCGGCGGGGAGGTGAGCAGGCTGAACGCGAACCCGAGGCGCTGCCCGGCGGTGCCCGGCCGGCTCTCCAGGTGGGCGTCCTCGGCCTGCCATTCCCGGTACAGTTCCTCGCGCTGGTCGGCGGGCCAGCGCCGGGCGGCGGCCCGCAGCGCCCACCGGGTGAGCCGGGTCAGGATCATGCCGGACACCGTAGCCCACCCTTGCTTGTTTCTCTACATAGGGATCAGTTCAGCCGGTCGTCGACGAACTCCAGGGCGGCCACGTCGAAGTGGGTACGGCCGCCGTCGTGACCGTCCCACTCGTACACCTCGATCTGCTTGGGCCCCTGGATCGCGTGGTAGGCGGCGAACACGCCGGAGGGCGGGCAGGTCGCGTCCATCAGCGCGGTGGACAGGATCGCGGGCGCGGTGATCCGCCGGGCGAAATGCACCGAGTCGACGTGGTCGAGGGTTCGCAGGGTCCGCTCGGCGGCGCCCGGATTGGCCCGCAGGAACCGGACCACCTCGTGGAACGGGTCGCTGTCGGTGATCGTCAGCGCCCGCCGGATGTCGCACAGGAACGGCACTCCGGAGACCACCGCGGCGACCAGATCGGGGACCAGCCCGGCGGCGGCCAGGGCGAGCGCGCCACCCTGGCTCTTGCCGGCGACCACCACCCGGGAGGCGTCGACACCGGGCAGTTCGGTGGCGGTCTCCACGGCGCGGACCGCGTCGGTGATCAGCCGGCGGTAGTAGTAGGTCTCCGGCGCGCCCACCCCACGGGTCATCACGCCGGGATGGGCCGGGCCGGCGCCGTACTCGTCCGGGTCCGGGGTGTCGCCGCCGCGCCAGCCGCCGCCCTGCCCACGGGTGTCCATGATCAGGTGGGCGTATCCGGCGCTGGCCCAGATCAGCCAGTCCAGTGGCAGGCCGCGGCCGCCGCCGTACCCGATGAACTCGACCACCACCGGCAGCGGGCCGGTGGCCGTGGCGGGACGGTTCAGCCAGGCCCGGATCGGCTGGCCGGCGTATCCGGTGAACGTCACGTCGTGCGTGGTGACGCCGGTCAGCGGGGTGGGCACCGCACTGAGCCCGGGCGGCAGCGCGGCCCGGCGGGCATCGGCCAGGGTGCCGGCCCAGAAGTCGTCGAAGCCGTCGGGTTCGGGGCGGGTGAGGCGGTACTCGCGCAATTCGTCGAGTGGAAGGTCAAAGAGCGCCATGCGATCACGCTAGTGGTTGTTTCGGGGGAGGGGCCACGCCGCAGCCCAGCCCCGCCCTCTAAACAACCACTCCCGTACCGGGTTGGCTCATACCAGCCCTGGCGGGCACGATGGGCGCGTGCCTCCGGAGACCGCCCGCCCGCAACAGGTTCTCGAAGCCGTGCTGGAGCGGCTGACCTATGTGAACGAGGAGACCGGGTACACGGTGGCCCGGGTCGCGTACAAGAGCAGCAGTGATCTTCTGACCGTGGTGGGCGCCCTGCTCGGGGCGCAACCGGGTGAGAGCCTGCGGATGTCCGGGTGGTGGTCGTCGCATCCGCAGTACGGCCGGCAGTTCGAGGTGCTCTCCTACACCACCGTGCTGCCCGCGACCGTCCAGGGGATCCGCCGCTACCTGGGGTCGGGGCTGGTCAAGGGGATCGGGCCGGTGTTCGCCGAGCGGATCGTGGAGCACTTCGGACTCGACACCCTGGAGATCATCGAGACCGCGCCGGAGCGGCTGATCGAGGTGGCCGGGCTCGGGCCGAAACGGACGAAGAAGATCACCGCGGCGTGGGCCGAGCAGAAGGCGATCAAGGAGGTGATGGTCTTCCTGCAGGGGGTCGGGGTGTCCACCTCGATCGCGGTGCGGATCTACAAGAAGTACGGCGACGCGAGCATCTCGGTGGTGAAGAACTCGCCGTACAAGCTGGCCGCCGACGTGTGGGGCATCGGGTTCAAGACGGCCGACACGATCGCGCAGGCGGTCGGCATCCCGCACGACAGTCCCGAACGGGTGAAGGCCGGCCTGCAGTACACCCTGTCGCAGGCCACCGACAACGGGCACTGTTTCCTGCCGGCGAACGAGTTGATGGCGGACGCCGCGAAGATCCTGGAGGTGCCCGGCACGCTGATCCCGGCCTGTCTGGACGAACTGGTCGAGGAGGAGGGGGTGGTGCGGGAGGACGACGCGATCTATCTCGTCCCGTTCCAGCGCGCCGAGCAGTCCCTGGCCTCCACACTGATCAGCTTGTTGCGCGAAAAATCAGACCGGATGCCGCATTTTCGGGACGTCGACTGGGACAAAGCCCTCACCTGGCTGCACAAGCGCACCGGATCCACCCTGGCCGAAGAACAACGACAGGCTGTCAAACTCGCCCTGACCCACAAGACCGCGGTCCTCACCGGCGGCCCCGGCTGTGGCAAGAGCTTCACCGTCCGCTCGATCGTCGAGCTCGCCGCGGCCAAACAGGCGAAGATCCAGCTGGTCGCCCCCACCGGCCGGGCCGCGAAACGCCTCGCCGAACTCACCGGCCACCCCGCCGCCACCGTGCACCGGCTGCTCAAACTCCAGCCCGGCGGCGACGCCCAGTACGACCGTGACAACCCCCTGGACGCCGATCTGATCGTGGTCGACGAGGCCTCGATGCTCGACCTGATCCTGGCCAACAAGCTGGTCAAGGCGGTCCCGCCGGGCGCGCACCTGCTGCTGGTCGGCGACGTGGACCAGCTGCCGTCGGTGGGCGCCGGCGAGGTGCTGCGCGATCTGCTGGCCGCCGACGTGATCCCCCGGGTGCGGCTCACCCAGATCTTCCGGCAGGCCGCGCAGAGTGGGGTGGTCACCAACGCGCACCGGGTCAACCAGGGCCGGTCGGTGCAGCTGGACGGGATGACCGACTTCTTCCTGTTCCCGTGTGACGACACCGAGGCGACGGCCGCGCTGACCGTGGACGTGGCCTGCAACCGCGTACCGCGGAGGTTCGGTCTTGATCCTCGCCGGGACATCCAGGTCCTGGCGCCGATGCATCGTGGCCCGGCCGGCGCGGGCGCCCTGAACACGCTGCTGCAGCAGCAGCTCACTCCGGCCCGGGAGGGTCTGCCGGAGCGGCGGATGGGCGGGCGGGTGTTCCGGGTCGGCGACAAGGTCACCCAGATCCGCAACAACTACGACAAGGGGGTCGCGGGAGTCTTCAACGGCACGGTCGGCGTCGTCACGGCGCTGTCGACGGACGATCAGACGCTTGCGGTACGCACGGACGAGGACGAGCTGATCGACTACGACTTCGACGAGCTGGATGAACTGGCCCACGCCTATGCCATCACCATCCACCGTTCCCAGGGGTCGGAGTACCCGGCCGTGGTGATCCCGCTGACCACCAGCGCCTGGATGATGTTGCAGCGCAATCTGCTCTACACCGCGATCACCCGGGCCAAGAAGCTGGTGGTGCTGGTCGGGTCGCGCCGCGCGCTGGCCGCCGCGGTCCGCACGGTGGGCGCCGGCCGCCGGCACACCGCGCTGACCCGCCGGCTCGGTGGATAACACACCCCTCCCGGTTCTGGGCGGCGTTTGCCGAAATCGGGCCGAATGGCCCGGTTGTCAAAACTCGGGTACAGCTGTTCCGCGCCGCGCTCCGGCCCGTTCCGCAGATCGCTAGGGTTATCGCATAAACAATTCTTCAGTCCTTTTCCGAACCATTCTCGCGGCTTCGCGAAAAGGAATGCGAAAACCAACGGGGGGATTTCTCATGTTGCGTTCCATCACCACCGGGGCCGCACTTCTCGGCGCTCTCGCCATGGCCGCCCCGGCGCAGGCCGCACCGAAACCGGACAAGATGATGGTGATCGACGTGGTGTCCGCGAACGGTTCCGGATGCCCCAAGGGCAGCGCCGAGATCACCGTGTCACCGGACAACACCGCGTTCACGGTGACCTACTCGAAGTACACCGCGTCGGTCGGCCCGGACGCCGGCCCGCTGGACTTCCGGAAGAACTGCCAGATGGCGCTGGACATCAAGGTGCCGTCCGGATTCACGTTCGCCATCGCCAGCGCCGACTACCGCGGATATGCCAGTCTCAAACCGGGCGCGCGCGGCCAGCAGATCGCCAGCTACTACTTCCAGGGCCATTCGCACACCACCCGCAGCACCCACGATTTCAAGGGACCGTTCGACGACTCCTGGCAGCGCAACGACAAGGTGGCGATCGCCTCGACCAGTTTCCTGCCGTGCGGTGAGCGCCGTTATCTGAACATCAACACCGAACTGCGGGTGAACCGCGGCACCTCGGACACCAGGAAGCACACCAACTTCCTGTCGATGGACTCGGCCGACGCCGCGATCAACACCCTCTACCGGGTCGTCTGGCAGAAGTGCTGAACCCTCAGCGTTCCACGAACGCGGTCCACGGATCCTCGGCCGGGCGCTCCCGATGCTTAGCCTTCCCGGCGGGCTTCGCGGGAGCCTCCGGCCGATGCCGGCGCGACGCCAGCAGCGCGGCCAGGGCGGTGGTGATCGGCACCGCGGCGACCAGGCCGATCGTGCCGACCGCGCTGCGGACCAGCTCCTGGGCGATCAGCTGGGTGGTCAGCACCTCGCCGACCGGGGTGTTGCCGGCCGCGAAGAGCAACATCAAGGGCAGGGAGGCGCCCGCGTACGCCAGGACGATCGTGTTGATCACCGAGGCGATGTGCGCGCGGCCGATCCGGGTGGCGGCCCCGTAGAGGCGGCGGAACCCGTACGCCGGATTGGCCAGCGCCAGCTCGGTGACCGTCGCCGACTGGGTGACCGTCACGTCGTCGAGCACCCCCAGCGAGCCGATCACGATGCCGGCCAGCAGCAGGCCCTGCATGTTGACGTCGCCGTGGGTGATGGTGAGGAAGTTCGACGTCTCGTCGGCGACCCCGGTCAGGTGCACCGCCGCGGTGGACACCGCCGCCAGCACCGCGGTGATCGCCAGGCTGGCCAGGGTGCCGGCCACCGCGATCGTGGTGGTGATCGACAGCCCGTGTGTCAGGTACAGCACGATCAGCATGATCGCGGCCGCGCCGACCACCGCCACCAGGATCGGCGATTTGCCGTCCAGGATCGCCGGGACGATGAACCACAGCAGGATGCCGAAGGTGACCGCCAGCCCGGCCAGCGCGGTCAGCCCCCGCCACCGGCCGAACGCGATCACCGCGAGCGCGAACACCGCGCCCAGCATCCACAGCTCGGTGCCGCGCTGGTGGTCGGTGATGGCGTACGCCTTGGCGCCGTCCTCGTTGTTGAGCTCCATCAGCGTCACGTCGTCGCCGGTCTCGACCACCGGGGCGCCCGGGCCGGTGGGCAGATCCGTGGTGATCACCGCGCCGCCGTCCAGCCGGACCGTGACGGTGCCGCAGGTCTGCTCGGGGGTGTCGCCCTCCGGGACCGGCGGGCACTCCACCCGGGCCACCGCGACCGCCTCACCGGTGGTCATCACCGGGCCGCTGCCGTCACCGGCCGTCTCGATCTCCCCCGGCCAGAGCAGCAGCATGCCGAGCAGGGTCAGCAGCACCGCCGGGACCAGGAGGTAGAGCGTGACACGGTGGCCGCCGGGCAGCGCCGGCAGTTCGCCGTGTGCGTGGGAATGCTGGTCGGCGCTCATCGTGCTCCTCGGTACGGCGGCTGCGGGCTACCCGCGAACCGTACCCGCGCGAGCTGATCAGCGGGTGGTGCGCTCCCGGGACCGGGCCCGCTCCTCGGCGGAACGGCCGAAGACCAGCCAGAAGTCGGTGATCGCCAGGCTCAGCACCGGGCGGTGGCCGGCCAGGTGGCCGAGCGGCCCGCCGGGCTCCGGGCGCCACGCCACGTCGGCGGCGCGCAGCCCGGACCGGCCGCGCACCGGGGTCCGGCGCACCTGGCCGCCCAGCGCCTGGGCCACCGTGAAACCCAGCGGGAACCGGCCGGGCAGGCGGCGGCGCAACCGGACCAGCGCCGAGGCGAACGGCTCGGCCGCCTCCGGCGCGGTGATCGTCGCGTCGACGAGCGGCTCGTTCTCCGCGTCGAGGGTGAACGCGGCCAGCTCCTTGGGGATGCCCCAGAGATTCCGGCCGCCCTCCCGGGAGGCGACGCTGTCCACCCAGATGTCGGTGATGCTCACCCGGGGCCGGCCGCGCTCGTGCACCAAAACGGCGCTGAGCAGCTCCTTGTAGTGCAGGACACCACCGGGCTCGTACGACACCCAGGCGGCGCCGACCGCGACCCGCCCGCCGGCGGTGACCGGCCGGACGGCGGCGGCCAGCACCGGGGGCAGCTCCGGCAGGTCCCGCCGGGGGATCAGGAAGATCGAGAGGTACATCTGTCCGCGCAGGTGCCAGGGCTCGGGCGGGTACATGGGTCCACCCTGTCAGCACCGACCGGCGGGTATCAATACCTGAACCGGGAGACCACCGCATGCAACTGGGCGGCGGTCGCGGACAGATCCTCGGCCGCGTGCCGGGTCTCGCCGACGGTGTCGGTGGTGCGCTGGGCCGCCGACGACACCGAGCCGATCGTCATCGCGATGTCCCCGGCGCCGTTCGCCGCCTCGCTGAGCGTCCGGTTCATCTCCTGGGTGGTGGCGGTCTGCTCCTCGACCGCCGAGGCGATGGTCAGCTGGATGCCGTTGATCCGCTCGATGATCTCCGAGATCTCGCCGATCGCGGTGACCGCGCCGCTGGTGTCGGACTGGATCGCCTGCACCCGCTGGGAGATGTCCTCGGTCGCCTTGGCGGTCTCCTGGGCCAGGTCCTTGACCTCGCCGGCGACCACCGCGAAACCCTTGCCCACCTCACCGGCGCGGGCCGCCTCGATGGTCGCGTTCAGGGCCAGCAGGTTGGTCTGCTCGGCGATGCTGGTGATCACCTTGACCACGGTGAAGATCTCCTCGGACGACTCGCCGAGCCGAGCCACGATCGCGTTGGTCTCGGCCGCCACCCGGACCGCCTGGGCGGCCACCTCGGTCGCCTCCGAGGTGGAGATGCTGATGTCACGGATCGCCGAACCCATCTCCTGCGAGCCGGCCGAGACGATCTGCAGATTGTTGGAGACCGTGTCGGCGGCCGCCGCGACCGTGCCGGCCTGGCTGGACGCCTCCGAGGCGGCGTCGCTCACCGACCCGGAGACCGAGGTGAGCCGGCCCGCCGCGTCCTGCAGCGTGCCGACGCTGCCGGCCAGGTTGACGATGTCGTCGCGCAGCCGGGCCACCCCGGAGTCCAGGGCGGCGGCCATCCGGCCGATCTCGTCCTGGCTGCGCACCCCGGACGTCCGGGTCAGGTCGCCCTCGGCCAGGCCCTCGGCGATCCGGCCGACCGAGCGGACCGTCTGCCGGACCCGGGACGCCACCTGGAACCCGATCAGCAGGCTCAGCACCATGCCCGCCACCAGCAGCCCGGCCACCAGCCAGGCCGCGCTGGTCCCGGACGACTCGGCCTCGCCGATCCGGGACTCGGCGATCGCCTTGGCCTGGTCCTCCAGCGCCTGCTGGTCGTTGCTCAGCTCGGTGTGCAGGTTGTTGTAGTCCTCCAGGGCCCGCGCCAGTTCGGCCTGGGTGGCGCCGCGCACGTCCACGGCCATCAACTCCAGGAACGACGACCAGTCCTCCTCGGCCTTGGCGACCGCCGCCTCGCCGGGCAGGGCGGCCTTCAGGTCGTTCAGCGCGGTCTGCACCGCGGCCTGGTTCTCCCGCATCCCGGCCTGGATGTCGGTGGCGATGGCCGGATAGAGACGCATGGCGGAGACGCCGCCCACGTACGCCTCGATGTTGCGCCCGAACGACCCGACCGCACTCTGTACCGCGATCGACTGCCGTTGCGCGGTGGCCGCCTTGTCGTTCAGGTCGGAGATGGTGCTGATCGCGACCGCCCCGACGATCAGGCCGCTGACCGTGGCGGTCATCGCGGCCGCCCCGATCTTGGTACGCAGCGAACGGTCGTCGAACACCCCACTCAGCCCCACCCCCGTAGTCTGGTGCCCAACCGGGCAGTCCGGGGCGGACAACACCTGATTGACGGGTGGGGCCGGTGGGACCCGCGCGATCCGCCACACAGAACCTAGGGAGCGGTCACGTCGGCCAGCGCCTGCAGGATCAGCCAGGTCGAGACGGCGCCCGGGTCCTGGTGACCGGCGCTGCGCTCCCCCAGGTAGGACGCCCGGCCCTTGCGTGCGGTCAGCGCCACGGTGGCCCGCGCGCCGTCCCCGGCCGCCCGGGCCGCGCCGGCCGACGCCTCGGGCAGCCCGGCACCGGCCACCACCGCCTCCTCGAACGAGGCCACCGCCGGGGCCAGCGCGTCGACCATCGTCTTGTCCCCCGGCGCGGCCCCGCCCAGCCCGCCGACCGCGTCCAGTCCGGCCCGCAGGGCGGTGGCCAGGTCGGCCGGGCTCACCGTCGCCCCCGGCGGCAGCGCCTTGCCGATCGCCCGGAACGCGCTGCCGAAGAGCGGGCCGGACGCGCCGCCCACCTTGGCGATCAGGGTGGTGCCGGCCTTGACGAACACGTCGCCGACGCCGGTGAAAGCGGTCGCCTCCAGGGCGGCGGTGACCGCGGTGAACCCGCGCCGCATGTTGACCCCGTGATCGCCGTCGCCGATCGCGGCGTCCAGTTTCGTCAGCTCGTCGGCGTCGGCGACGACGGCTTCGGCGGCGGCCCGCAGCCAGGCGGTGGCGAGGGCGACATCCATGTCAGGCTCCCCAGCGCAGGCCGGGGGTGCGCACCGGGGCGTCCCAGAGCCGGATCATCTCGCCGGTCACCCGGGTCAGGGTGATCGACAGGCCGGCCATGTCGAGGCTCGTCACGTAGTTCCCGACCAGGCGGCGGCTGATCTGCACTCCCCGCCCGGCCAGCGCCCGCGCCACCTCGTGGTAGACCAGGTACAGCTCGATCAGCGGGGTCGCCCCGAGCCCGTTGACCAGCACGATCACCGGCTCCCCGGGGCTGACCGGCTTGGCCTCCAGGATCGCGTCCAGGGCCGACTCGACCAGCTCCCGGGCCGGGCGGATCTTCTCCCGGCGGCGGCCCGGCTCACCGTGGATGCCGACACCCGCCTCGATCTCGTCGTCCGGCAGGTCGAAGCCGGGCCGTCCGGAGGCCGGGGTGGTGGCCGCGGTCAGCGCGTACGCGAACGAGGCCGACGCGGCGTTCACCTCCCGCCCGATCGCCGCCACCTCGGCCAGCTCGCCGCCCTCCTCGGCCAGCGCCCCGGCGATCTTCTCGACCAGCAGAGTCGCGCCGGTGCCGCGGCGGCCCGCCGTCCACGTCGAGTCCCGCACCGCGATGTCGTCGTCGACGAGCACCGTCTCCATTGTGATCCCCTCGTCGGCGGCCAGCTCGGCGGCCATCTGGAAGTTCATCACGTCACCGGTGTAGTTCTTCACCACGTGCACCACGCCCGCGCCGCCGTCCACGGCCTTCGTCGCGGCCAGGATCTGGTCCGGCACCGGCGAGGTGAACACCTCCCCCGGGCAGGCGGCGTCGAGCATCCCGGCGCCGACGAACCCGCCGTGCAGCGGCTCGTGCCCGGAACCCCCGCCGGACACCAGCACCACCTTGCCCGGCCGGGGCGCGTCCGCCCTGGCCACATATCGTTGCGCCGCGTCCACACGCAGCTCCGGATGGGCGGCGGCCAGACCGGCGAGCGCCTCGGCCACCACGTCGGCGGGATCGTTGACGAACTTCTTCACGACCGGCTCCTTCCACGGGCGACGGCGCCCCGCGTCCCAGCATCGTCGCGCTGAGCGATTCGGCCAAGACTTCGGGTGACTACGATCAGAGGTTATGGCGTACGTGGGGATCGTGCTCGTGTCACACAGTCCGTCACTGGCTTCCGGGTTGCGGGACCTGCTCGTCCAGGTCGCCGGCGGCGAGGTGCGGGTGGAACCGGCCGGCGGGACCGGCGACGGCTCACTCGGCACCGGCTTCGACCTGATCACGGCCGCGATCACCCGGGCCGACACCGGCGCCGGCGTGGTGGTGCTGGCCGACCTGGGCAGTGCCGTGCTCACCACCCGTGCCGTGCTGGACGGTCTGCCGGACGGCCCGGTGCTGGTGGACGCCCCGTTCGTGGAGGGCGCGGTGGCCGCCGCGGTGACCGCCTCCACCGGCGCCGGCCTGGCCGATGTCGCCGAGGCCGCCCGGGAGGCCCGTGATGTCGCCAAGTTCTGAGGTCACCGTGGTGCTGCCGACCGCCCTGCACGCCCGCCCGGCCGGCGCGGTGGTCCGGGCCGCGGCCGCCTTCCCCGGCGCCGTGGAGGTCCGGCTCGCCGACGGACGCTCGGCGACGGCTCGCAGCGCCCTGCGGCTGATGGCGCTGAACGCCCCGGCCGGCGCGACGGTCACGGTGCACGCCGACGAACTCTCCGCAGCCGAGGCGG
The DNA here is from genome assembly GCF_050589265.1 of Actinoplanes sp. G11-F43. NCBI lineage: Bacteria > Bacillati > Actinomycetota > Actinomycetes > Micromonosporales > Micromonosporaceae > Actinoplanes > Actinoplanes sp. G11-F43. The sequence continues at coordinate 1,968 of NZ_JBNZCE010000044.1, read as the reverse complement.
TCGCCGAGGTGCTGCGTACCGCGGATTAGCTCCGAAAGTTTCGGAGTGCCACATGCTGCGCTGATCACGAATCGTCGATTGAAGTTTCCGGAAGGTATCGGTAGCGTTTCGGTCGGCATCGATATCTGTCGACGCCTCCAGATCCCCGACTGGAGTCCCCATGAGACGATCCCTGGCCATCCTCACCGTCCTGACCAGCGGCGCCCTCACCGCCGGCGCGGTCGCCGTCCTCGCCCCCGGAGCCAACGCCGCCACCACCCTCGGCGCGGCCGCCGCCGAGAAGGGCCGCTACTTCGGCACCGCGGTCGCCGCCTACAAACTGTCCGACCCGGTCTACTCCGGCATCCTCGACCGCGAGTTCACCTCGGTCACCCCCGAGAACGAGATGAAGTGGGACGCCACCGAACCCACCCAGGGCACCTTCACCTTCACCTCGGCCGACACCATCGTCAACCGGGCCATCGCCAACGGGCAGAAGGTCCGCGGCCACGCCCTGGCCTGGCACTCCCAGCAGCCCGGCTGGGCGCAGAACCTGAGCGGCACCGCCCTGCGCAACGCCATGGTCAACCACGTCACCCGGGTCGCCACCCACTACCGCGGCAAGATCGACTCCTGGGACGTGGTGAACGAGGCCTTCGCCGACGGCTCCACCGGCGCCCGCCGCGACTCCAACCTGCAGCGCACCGGCAACGACTGGATCGAGGTCGCCTTCCGCGCCGCGCGCGCCGCCGACCCGGCCGCCAAGCTCTGCTACAACGACTACAACACCGACGGGCAGAACGCGAAGAGCAACGCGGTGTACGCCATGGTCAGCGACTTCAAGGCCCGCGGCGTCCCGATCGACTGCGTCGGCTTCCAGTCCCACTTCAACGCCCAATCCCCACTGCCCTCCGACTACCAGGCCAACCTGCAGCGCTTCGCCGACCTCGGCCTGGACGTGCAGATCACCGAACTCGACATCGAGGGCTCCGGCACCACCCAGGCGAACACGTACGCCGCGGCCACCCGCGCCTGCCTGGCGGTGACCCGCTGCAACGGCATCACCGTGTGGGGCATCCGCGACACCGACTCCTGGCGGGCCAGCGGCACCCCGCTGCTGTTCGACGGCAACGGCAACCCGAAGGCGGCGTACACCGCGGTCCTGAACACCCTCGGCGGCACCACCACGTCCCCGTCACCGTCGCAGTCGTCGGCGTCGCCGTCCCCGTCGGTGAGCCAGCCGCCCGGCACCAGGAGCTGCGCCGCCACCGTCGCGATCAACGCCTGGACCGGCGGTTTCGTGGCGACGGTGAAGGTGACGGCGGGCGCCACGGCCCTGACCGGCTGGACCGCCGCGGTGACGTTGCCGTCCGGTTCCGCGGTGACCAACACCTGGAACGCCACCGCCTCCGGCAGCACCGCCACCGTCTCCTTCACCAACGTCGGCTACAACGGCCCGGTCCCGGCCGCCGGCACCACCGAGTTCGGCTTCCAGGGCACCGGCCCCGCCCCGTCCACCACCGCCACCTGCACCGCCCGCTGACGGTTCCCGGCCGGTGAGCGGGCGCCGCTCACCGGCCGGGAGGGCTGTACCGAGCCGGACCAGGAGGTTCGGGGCGACGGGCGCGGTGCCGGCGGGGGCGCCGCATACGTCACCCGGGTCATCCTGCCGGTTTCCTTCAGTGGGCTCTCGGGGCGCCGATCAACCGGGTCGAGCGGCCGGGGAATCCCGCAACCGGGCGGCACCGGTTCGGGCACCGGCCCGGCACCCGCCGACCTGGAATCTCTTTCCCATGCCCGGCCGACATACGCCGGACAAACGGGGGAGAACATTTCTTGCGACGTGCCAAGCTGCCGATGTTGCTGACAGCTCTGACCGCCGTCATCGCCGGTGCCGGTGCCGGTTCCGCCGCCCAGGCCGCTCCGGCCGCCAAGACCACGACCAGCTGCGTGACCGACGCCAAGCTCGTGCCGTCGTGTGGCGTGCTG
>NZ_JBNZCE010000043.1:5893-49727 GCF_050589265.1 Actinoplanes sp. G11-F43 | reverse complement strand
GGATTTACCACCGAAAACGGTGGTAAATCCACCAAGATCGGCCAGGGCGGTGCTGGAATGCGGACACTCGCGCGGGGAATTGACCGCGCGCGGGCCAGCCGCCCAGAGGAAAACTCTTTCCGGTGGTAATCCACCAAGATCTCTGTTGAGCGGGTCACCCCGCGCGAGGGATTGACCGCAAGTGATCAGGCAGCCGAGAGCAGGGCTTTTTCCGGTGGTGAACCCTCCAAGATCGGCCCGGGGTGGGGCCGGAAGGCGGACGCTCTCGCCGGAATCGACCGCGAGCGGGCCGGGGCGCGAGAACAAGATCCGGAACGGTGGTGAATCCGCCGAGATCGGCCATGGGGGCGCTTGTGCGGAGAAGGGGAGGCGGAGGCGCTCAGTCTTCGGGAGCCGGCTCCGGGGGACGGTGTGCTCGGGGTGGTGCGGTAGCCGGTGACGGCCGCATTCGGCCCGGCGGCCGCTGGACGGTCCGGTGTTCCGCATGCGTCGCGGGGTGGACAGGGGACTTTTCATGCCCGTACCGAAAAAATGCCCACCGGGAGGCCAGGACCACCGCGACGCCCAGAAGCAGACCCGCGACCACGTCGCTCGTCCAGTGCACGCCCAGGTGGACGCGGGTGAGGGCGGTGACCGGCGGGATCACCCAGAGGGCCCACAACCGGGGGAAGATCATCACGAAGACGGCGACGCCGAGCACCGCGTTCAGGGCGTGGCCGGACGGGAACGCGTAACCGGCGGCCGAGGACACCGGGTCGGGGAAGTCCGGGCGGTCGCGCAGGAACACCAGTTTCAGCAGGGCGCCGAGCAGGCCGCCGGCGATCATCGTGGTGGCCACCCAGGCGGCGGTACGTCTCGCGCCCTTGCGGAGCAGCCAGATCACCAGGATCAGGGCGGCAAGGCGGAAGACGTTGGGCTGGAACAGGTTCGTCAGCCAGGTCATCGCGGTGGTCAGCGCCGGGCCCGCGTGGGCGGCCTCGTGCAGCCGGGCGGTCACCGTCCGGTCGAGGGTGTGCAACGGGCCCCAGCCGCCCGCGACCAGGGCCGCGATCAGCGCGAACAGGGCCGGTGGCAGCAGTGCCGACCGGGCTCGGACGGAAGGTGGTTCAAGCCGCATGGCGAACCATTACCCCACATCCACCTGCGAAGATCCTGTCAGAAGAGTTCCACGTCGCCGGAGTGCTGATCGGGGCGGCCGGGCAGGTGGGAGCGGTCGGCGGCGTACTCGTTGATCTGGCCGATCGCGTTCTGCACCTGGCCGACCAGGTCGTTGATGCCGTGGTGCTGGGCGTCGGCGACCGTGCGGACCTGGGCGATCGCGGCCCGGACGCCGGTCAGCGTGTCGGTCACGGTGGCCACCGCGCTGGACACGTCGGTGGCGGTGGTGGTCAGCGTGTTCAGGGTGGCGGTGATCCGCTCGGTGGACTCGGCGGTGTCGTCGGCCAGTTTGCGCACCTCGTCGGCGACCACCGCGAAACCCAGGCCGGCGTGACCGGCGCGGGCCGCCTCGATCGTCGCGTTCAGCGCCAGCATCCGGGTCTGCCCGGCGATCGACGCGATCATCGCGACCAGTTCGCGGGTGGCCGGCAGGCTGACCGTCAGAGCCTCGGCGGCCTGGTCGGCGCGCACCGCGTGTTCGGCCATCTGCTCGGTGGCCGAGTAGGCGGCCGCCGCCCCGGCGTTGATCTCGTCGACCGAGGTCTTCACCGCGTCCACCCCGCGGACCGCGTCGCCGAGCTGGTACGCCACCCCGCCGATGATCTGCTCCGACTCCGCCGCCGACCGGCGCTGCGTGTCGGCCCGTTCCTGCTCCCGGTCCCTCATCTGCTGTTCTCGCTCGTGCGCCTCGTGGTCGCGGAGGCCGGCCACCTCGTCCGCGTGCCGCTCGATCGCGGCGAGCATGTCGTTGATGGCGGCGGTGACCGCGCTGATGTCCGGGTCGTCCGACGGCGGCACCCGCAGGGTCAGATCACCGGCCGCCATGATCTGCTCGGTGGTCCGGCGCAGCGGCTGCACCCGGTGCCGCACCGCCCGGCGCATCGCCATGCCCACCAGCACCGCCACGGTGGCCACCGCGAACAGCATCACCACGGCCAGCTGGGCCAGCGTGATCAGGGCCCGGGCGCGGATCGGCCGGTCGTTGAGACCCTCGAACGTGACGGGTACGCCGTCGACGCCGACGATCGTGCAGGCCACCGCCATCTCGTCGCCGACCGTCGCGGTGGTGACGGTGATCGTGCCGAAGGCGCTGGCCAGCTCCCGAAGCGGCTCGGCGCCCGGCCGGGGTTGCGGGCGCAGGACGATCTCGTCGTCGGTCCGTCCCGCCAGGGCGGCGAGGCCGGTCTCGTCGAGCGCCATGAGCAGCAGCAGCGAGCCGTTCGGCGAGCCCACGCCCTGGTCCCGGTAGACCGGGAAGGAACAGAACTGGGTGGGGGTGCCGGTCGCGCTGGTCAGCCCGCACCGGTCGTCGCCGGCCGGACCGGTGTGGATGTAGTCGCGCAGCACGGCGGGATCGTCGAGCGGGGCGGGCAGCGACCGGTAGACCGCGCCGTCGATCCGCCCGCCCGCGCGGATCCGGCCGTCCAGGTCGGTGAGTACGGCGCCGGAGAAGCCGTACTCGCGGGACAGCACGGTCGGCGGGAGGTCGACCACGAACCGGGCGGCGTTCCCGGTCTCCAGAGTGCGGTAGAGGGTGGTCCAGATCGAGTTGGTCACCCCGAAGTCGTGCAGCCGCTGGGCCTGGGCGCTGATCGCGACCCGCAGCTCCTCGGACTCCTTGCCCAGCATGGCGCGTTCCAGCCGGTCGAAACCCGACATGGTGACCAGGTAGACCGGCACACCGAGCACCACCAGCATCACCGTGACCATCCCGAGTACCGGCAGCCACACCTCCCGCCGGAATCGCCCCATACCGCTCTGTTCGGCACGAACCCGGACCGGCTGAGCGCTCTTTCTCAACCCTCGCGGTGTCCGGCCGATCACCCAGGGCGTGAGGACGCGGGTGCCGTTGTGGGCGGGCTGGCTGGTGGCGGCGGTCATCGCCGCGCTCTGCTTCCCCCTGCTGCCCGACGACAGCCTGCAGGCCAAGATCTACGTCAACACGGTCGGGCTGTCCGCGGTCACCGCCATGATCGTCGGGATCGCCCGGAACCGGCCCGAACACCGGGGCGCCTGGCTGCTGTTCGCGGTCGGGGTGCTGACCTTCGTCTCCGGCGACATCACCTACGACGTGACCGAGCTGCGGCTGGGGGAGTATCCGTACCCGTACTGGGCGGATCTGTTGTATCTGTCGGCGTACCCGCTGCTCTGGGCCTCGTTGTACCGGCTCGGGCGCGGCCACGGCGAACGGGACCGGGGCGGGATCATCGACGCCGCGGTCATCTCCACCGGCATCGGCCTGATCTTCTGGGTGACCGTCGTCGGGCCCACCCTCGCCGACGCCGGCTCGCCGCTGCTGGACCGGTTCGTCACCATCGGGTACCCGCTCGCCGACGTGCTGCTGACCACCGCCGTCGCCCGGATGCTGACCCGGCCGGAGAACCGCACCCCCAGCCTGCGCCTGATGTCGCTCGGCGCGATCCTGATGCTCTCCTGCGATCTGATCTACACGACCATGTCCAGCACCACCGAGTACACCGGCGGGTTCGTCGACTCCGGGTTCCTGATGGCGTACGCCTGCTGGGGTGCCGCCGCCCTGCACCCGTCCATGCGGCAGCGGCCGGACACCTCGTTCACCGCCGGCCAGATCGGCCGCGGCCGGCTCGCCCTCCTGATGATCTTCACGTTGATCGCGCCCGGACTGCTCTTCCTGCAGGGCGCCACCGACCCGGCCGCGATCGCCTGGAAGTCGCTCGGCATCGGCGCCGTGGTCCTCTTCCTGCTCGTCGTGTTCCGCATGTGGGGGCTGGTCCAGCAGGTGAAGACCCAGGCCAGCCGGCTCGGTGACCTGGCCATGCACGACGCGCTCACCGGGCTGGCCAACCGGCGCGCCTTCGAGGAGGAACTCAGCGCCGCGGTCGCCGCCGGCGCGCCCACCGTGCTGCTGCTCGACCTGAACGGTTTCAAGGCCGTCAACGACCGGTACGGGCACGCCGTCGGCGACCAGCTGCTCGCCGTCATCGCCCGCCGGATCGCCGCCGAGGTGCCGCCCGGTTCGATCGCCGCCCGGATGGGTGGCGACGAGTTCGCCGTCCTGCTGCCGTCGGTGTCCGCCCCGGCCGAGGACCTGGCCGTCCAGCTGCGCTCGGCGATCCACCGGCCGGTGCACGCCGGCGGGCAGGACCTGCTGGTCGGCGCCAGCATCGGGATCGCCGGGGCGACCGGCGCGGCGGCCGGCGACCCGGTGGAGACCCTGCGCCGGGCGGACGTCGCGATGTACGCCGCCAAGGCCGACGGGGGACGGCACCGGGCGTACGCCGCGGATCTCGACGACGCCGCCGGTGAGGAGGCCCGCCTCGGCGCCGACCTGCGCGCCGCCCTGGACCGCGGCGAGTTCCACCTGGTCTACCAGCCGATCGTGGAACTCCCGGAGGGCCGGGTGACCGCGGTGGAGAGCCTGCTGCGCTGGGAGCACCCGGAGCGCGGCTTCGTCAGCCCGGCCGCCTTCATCCCGGTCGCCGAACGCAACGGCACCATCGTCGAACTCGGCGAGTGGGTGCTGCGGACCGCCTGCCGGCAGTACGCCGAATGGTGGCGGCAGGGCGTCGCCCCGGAACGCATCGGCGTCAACGTGTCCGCCCGGCAGCTCGCCGACCCGGCCTTCCCCGGCGTCGTGGCGGCCGTCCTCGCCGACACCGGCATCCACCCCGCCCGTCTCGTGGTCGAGGTGACCGAGACCGCCGTCTTCGGCGGTGGGGTGGCGGTCCGCGCCGTCCGGGAGCTCAGCGACATGGGGGTGTCGATCGCCCTCGACGACTTCGGCACCGGGCACTCGTCACTCGGCCTGCTGCAGACCCTGCCGGTCCGGGTGCTCAAGGTGGACCGGTCGTTCGTCGAGAACGTCACGATGGCCGGCCGGCACGCGGTGATCGCCACCTCGCTGATCCAGGTGGCGAACGGCCTCGGCCTGGTCGCCGTGGCCGAGGGGGTGGAGACCGCCGAACAGGCCGCCGAGTTGTACCGCCTCGGGTACCGCCGGGCGCAGGGTTACCACTTCGGCCGGCCGGCCCCGGCTCAGATGTCGAGCAGCTCGACCGCGACGGTGGTGACGTCGCCGGGGGACAGCGACTCGGCGGTGCGGATCGCGCGTTTCACCGGCAGCACGTAGACGTTGCGGGTGCTGTCCGGGAAGACCGAGGTGGTCCAGGAGCTGCCGCCGAGGGTGGCGCGGACCCGCATCGAGCCGAAGCCGCGGGTCAGCCCGCCGGCCCGGTGCCGGATCTCCTCCGAGGCGTCCTCCGGCAGGCTGACGAACGTCCAGCTCTCGGCCCGGCGTGCTGCCCAGACCCACAGCTCACTCTCGAACTCCACGTGCATGCCCGCAGCATGCCACCCGGGTACGACATTCCGGTCCGGAACCTCTTAACACTGTTTACTGTAAGGACTACTTAATTTACGTTGATGACTATGCGATTCACCGGGCGCCGGGCCGCCCTCGCCGTCCTGCTGGCCTCCGTGCTGGCCGGGTGCGGTGGCGAGCCCGAGGCGGCGTACAACGAGACCGATGTGATGTTCCTCCAGATGGGGCTGGCGCAGAACGCCGAAGGCGACCGGGTCGCCCGGCTCACCGAGATGCGGGCCGCGAACCCGGAGATCCGGGCGGTCGCCGAGGAACTGCGCACCGCGTGGCGGGCCGAGACCCCGATGATGCGCGGCTGGCTCCAGGACTGGGGCAAGCCCCTCGAGGTGGCGCCGGACGAGGGACTGCACGCCGGGCACGGCGCCCTGCACGCGCTGCGCGAGGAGGACTTCACCGGGCTGGCCGAGTTCCAGGGGTCCGAGTTCGACCGGGCCGCGGTGGCACTGCTGCTCGGCAACCTGCACAACGGCATGGAGACCATCCGGATGCAGGTGGAGAAGGGGTCGTACCCGCAGGCGGTCGACCTGGCCGAGGACGTCACCGCGGCGCGGCAGGGCCAGATCCAGCGCCTTCTCGCCCTGTCCGCCGGCTGAAAACGGAAAGAACGGCGACCGCTACCTCGGGGCGATCGCGTTGCGGCACGAGCTGAACGACTTCCTGCTGCGCGCCGGTGGCCACGTCGGCTACAGCGTGCGCCCGTCCGAGCGCGGCCGTGGCCGGGCCACCTGGGCGCTCGGGGAGATCCTGGTGGCGGCCGGCAAGCGCGGCCTGAACCGGGTGCTGGTTACCTGCGACGTGGACAATCCGGCCTCGGCGCGGGTGATCGAGAACAACGGTGGGGTTCTGGAGGACGTCCGGGACACCGAGCTGGGCACCCTTCGGCGGTATTGGATCAGCCGATAGCCGGCGGGGTGGTCGGATCAGCCGGTAGCCAGCGGGGTGGACGGCAGCGCCCCGACGGTCGAGCGCAACGCCCGCAGCAGGGCGGCGATCAGCGGATCGGTGCGGCGGCGTTTCGAGGTGGCCACCCCGACGTAGCGGCACGGGCCGGGCGGGGTGAGCCGGGCCGCGGTCAGCCCGGAGGCGTCCGTGGTGAGCGCCACCTCCGGGATCATCGCGATCCCCACCCCGGCCCGGACCAGGGACTGCGCGAACTGGTAGTCGGTGCCCCGGCAGGCGGTCTCCACCACGAACCCGGCGAGCGCCGCGTACCGGTCGAGCATCTCGCTGACCGACAGGCAGCCGTGCACCCAGCGCTCACCGGCCAGTTCGGCGACGGTGACCGCGGTGCGCCCGGCGAGCCGGTGCCCGGCCGGGAGGACGATCCACATCGGGTCGTCGAGCAGCGGCAGCCAGTCCAGGCCGGCCGGGGCCGGTGCCGGCCCGTCGAAGTGGTAGGCCAGGGCCAGGTCGGCGGCCCCGGACCGGACCAGCGGCAGGCTCTCCTCCGGCTCGCTCTCGATCACGGTCAGTTCGACCGACGGCCGCTCGGTGGTGAACCCGATCAGCGCGTGCGGCAGGATCCGCTGCCCGCCGCTGGTGAAGGTGGCCACGGTGAACCGTTCCACCCGGTCGGCGGCGAGCCGGGCGATCTCCCGTTCGGCGTGGAGCAGCTCGGTGCTGATCACGTCGGCGGCGCCGACCAGGATCCGGCCCGCGTCGGTGAGTTCGACACCGCGGGTGCTGCGCCGGACGACGGGCGTGCCGACGGTTCGTTCCAGAGCGCTGATCTGCTGGGACACCGCGGACGGGGTGAGCCGTAGCTCGGCGGCGGCCCGGTTGAAGCTGCCGTGCCGGGCGACCTCGGTGAGCATGTGCAGCCGGCGCGGGTCGATCATCAGTTTTCCTTAAAGCGGCATCAGCTGGTCAGTACTTCCGCTGAACACCGTACGGCGCCAGGCTGGTGTTCGTGAATCGTCTCGCCTGGCTCCTCTTCGCCGCCGTCTCGTTCCTCTGGGGCATCCCGTATTTCCTCATCAAGATCGCGATCGACGACCTGTCCCCGCTGCTGGTGGTGGCCGGCCGGACCGCCATCGCCGCCGCCGTCCTGATCCCGGTCGCGCTGCTGCGCGGCACCCTCGGCGCGTTGCGCGGCAACCTGCGGGTGGTCGCGCTGATCTCGGCGGTGCACATCATCGGCCCGTTCCTGCTGATCACCTACGGCGAGCAGCACATCACCTCGTCGCTGACCGGCATCCTGATCGCGGTCGAGCCGGTGGTGATCGCGTTGCTGATGTCGCGCGCCGAACCGCTCACCCCGATGCGTACGGCCGGGCTGCTGACCGGCTTCGCCGGGGTGGTCGTGCTGGTCGGGGTGGACCTGGGCGGGGACGGCTGGGGTCTGCTCGGCGCCGGGATGGTGCTGCTGGCCGCGATCAGCTACGCCGTCGCGACGATCCTGGTGCAGCGCCGGGCCGCGCACCTGCCGCCGGAGGCGCTGACCGTCGGCACCACGGTCACCACCACGCTCGTGCTGGCCCCGGTCAGTCTGGCGGCGCTGCCCTCCGGGCCGGTCGGCGCGGACGCGTGGGGTGCCCTGGCGGCGCTCGGCGTGCTCTGCACCGCTGTGGCATTGCTCACGTTCTATCAACTCATCCGAATCGCCGGGTCGAACCGGGCCGGCCTGGTCACCTACGTCAACCCGGTGGTCGCGGTCCTGCTCGGTGTGATCATTCTCAACGAGCCGATCGGCGTCGGGACCATCATCGGTTTCGCCATGGTGGTCACCGGATGCTGGCTTTCCACCCGCCCGGCACCTACAAAGAGTGAGAAGACCGAAGCGCTGACCGCCTCGGTCTCCCCATCTGATCGGCTCTGACCAGGTCCTTTGTATAACGATGGGCAGACTGGCACGTACCGAACGCAAAAATTGCCAGTCAACTCACAGCTGGACGACAGCTCTCCGGCCTTTCCCGCACAGGGTTTTTGCGAAATCTTTGCCAAGTCTTCAAGATCAGTGGGAAGAGCTGGAGAGGAGCGCCATGCGGCAAGCGGGGACGACAAACCCGGTCGAGGCAATTTACGGTGGTCGCCATGTCGAGTGATCGCCCGATCTTCGTCGTCGGCTGTCCCCGGTCCGGTACGACGATGTTGCAACTCATGTTGCACGCGCACCCACGGATCGCACTACCGCCGGAGACACGATTCCTTCTTGCGGCGTACCAGAAGCGCGCCGAGTTCGGTGACCTGACCGAGGCCGCCAACCGCGAGGATCTGGCCCGCTTCATCGTCACCTCCTCCCAGTTCGACGACCTCGGCCTGGACGCCGAGCAGACCGTCGAGGCGATCGTGGCCGGCCCGCCGACCCTGGGCTCGGCGTTCGGCATCGTCTTCCGGATGTACTCGGAGCGGTTCGGCAAGCCGCGCTGGGGCGACAAGCGCCCGCTCTACCTGCGGCACCTGCCGACGATCCTGCGCCTGTTCCCGGACGCGCAGATCATCAACATCATGCGGGACGGGCGGGACTGCGTGGCGTCGCTCAAGGAGACGCCGTGGAAACCGTCCGAGTTCGACACGCTCATCGACTACTGGGCCAAGTCCGCCGACGCCTCGCTGATGGCCGCCCGGCGGTACCCGAAGGACGTCTACCACCAGGTGCGCTACGAAGACCTGGTCGCCGACCCGGAACCGCACCTGCGGAGGATGTGCGAGTTCCTGGAGGAGGACTACGACCCGGCGATGAGCACGCCGAACAAGCTGGCCTCGGTGGCCGTGCCGGAGTACAAGACCTGGCACACCCTCACCCACCAGGCGCCCACCACCGAGCGCATCCAGAGCTGGCGCACCCGGCTCACCGAGGAGGAGCTGCGCAAGTGCGAGGCGGCCTTCGGTGAGCAGCTGACCAAGTTCGGCTATCAGCCGTCCATCCCGGTGCCGCGCAGCGCCCAGATGCGCTCGGACGCCAAGATGCTCGCCAAGCACCGGCTGGGCCCGGCCAAGCAGGCGGCGCGCAACCTGTTCCGCCCGGCGCCCACCGAGCCGGCCGAGCCGCCGATCGCCGCGCTGCTCACCAAGGGCCAGCTGAAGCGGGTCTGACAGCCCTCGTCGTGTGGCACTTTCCGGTCCGATTCGGGCCGGAACGCGGCACGCCTCGTCGTGTGGCACTCTCCGGTCCGATTCGGGCCGGAACGCGGCACGCCTCGTCGTGTGGCACTCTCCGGTCCGATCCGGGCCGGAAAGTGCCACGTGAGCTAGCCGACCAGGCGGCGCTCCCAGGCCCAGGCGGCGATCTCCACCCGGTTCCGGGTGCCCAGCTTGCCGTGGATGCTGCCGAGATGGGTCTTCACCGTCCCGACCGAGATGAACAGCTCGGCGGCGATCTCCGCGTTCGTCTGACCCCGGGCGGTCAGCCGGACCACCTCCAGCTCCCGCGGTGACAGCCCGCCGTCCCCGCCGGCCGGCGCCGGGGCCGCCAGATGACGCAGCAACCGGACCGTGATCGACGGGCTGACCAGGGCATCCCCCGAAGCGGCCGCCCGCACCGCCTCGATCAGCAGGGCCGGTCCGGAGTCCTTGAGCAGAAATCCGGCCGCGCCGCCCATCAGGGCCTGATGCACGTACTCGTCGAGGTCGAAAGTGGTCACCACGACCACCTTCACCGGGTCCGGCACGTCCGGCCCGGCCAGCAGGCGCAGCGCCTGCAGCCCGTCCATCCGCGGCATCCGGATGTCCATCAGCGCCACGTCCGGTCTCAGCCGCCGCGCCTCGGCGACCGCCTCCACCCCGTCGGCCGCCTCGCCGACCACCTCCATGTCCGGCTGCGCGCCGAGGATCATGCCGAACCCGGTCCGGACCATGGCCTGGTCGTCGGCGATCATCACCCTGATCAAGAGACACTCCACTCCAGCGGCAGCACCGCGTCGACCACCCATCCGCCCCCGGCACCGGGCCCCGCGGTGATCATCCCGCCGACCGCGCGGACCCGTTCGGTCAGGCCGACGAGACCATATCCGGGACGTTCCCGCGGCATCTGCGGACGGGGTGCGGGTCCGTCGTTGCCCACTCTCACCAACAACTGCCTGCCGGTACGGGTGAGCCACACCTCGACCGCGCGCGCCTCCGGGGCGTGCTGCCGGACGTTGGTGAGCGCCTCCATCACCACCCGGTACGCCGACGTGGACACCTCCACCGGCAGCCCGGCCATGTCCCCGTCCAGATGCAGCCGGGCCTGTGCCCCACCGGCCGCGGTGAACTGCCCGACCAGCGTGTGCAGGTCGTCGACCCCGGCCACCGGGGCGAGCGGCGCGTCCGGCTGGGACCCGGAGTCGCGCAGCACCCCGACCATCCGGCGCATCGACGCCATCGTCTCCGAACCGGCCTGCTCGATCTGCTCCAGGGCCAGCAGCACCCGTTTCGGATCCTGCTCGGCGATGAACCGGGCCCCCTGCGCCTGCACCACGATCCCGGTGACGTGGTGGGCGATGAAGTCGTGCAGGTCGCGGGCGAACTCGGCGCGCTGCTCGGCCCGGACCGCGTCCACCGCCCGCCGCCGGTTGCCCTCCAGGGTGCGCAGGTAGACGCCGATGCCGATGGCGGCCGCCCCGGCCAGCGCCTGGATCAGCCCGAAAGTGACCACGTAGGTGCCACCGAGGGTGCCGGCCCGCAACGGCATGGTGCCCACCGCCAGCAGCAGCATCGCCGCCGCGGGGACCGCCCACACCGCCCGGCCCCGCCGGGACACCACCATCAGCACCCCGAGCAGGGCCACCGACTCGGCCAGCCCCCACAGCGACTCGGCGCTGCCGTTGCGGTACAGCCCGATCGACAGCAGTGCCGAGTGCAAGCCCAGCAGCAGCGCCGCCTGCGGGAGCACCGTCGAGTCCTGCCGGTGGGTGGGCAGCCAGACCGCCGCGGCGATCACCGCGGACGCGATCCGCCACAGCGCCACCGCCAGCCCGTTGTTGGCCAGGCCGCCCTGAAGGTCGACGATGCCGAGCAGAGCCATCAGGCCGAGCGCGGCGAACTGGCCCATCCGGAGCAGAGCAAGGTTCATCATCGTCACCCAGCGTAGGCGTCCCGGGTGACGGTCTTCATCGGCCGAAAGACATAGTCGAACCCCCGACGCGGGATGGATGTGCCGGATCCGCCGGCCGGACAGGATCCTCTCAGTCCGATCCCAGCGAACTTGGAGCTTGGAATGCAGAGGCAATCCTCACCCGTCACCGGCCGCGACGGCCTGTCGGCGGTCGCGGCGGTCGATCTGGTGAAGGTGTACGGCACCGGCGACACCGCGGTCCGCGCGCTCGACGGTGTCACCGTGGGCTTCGAGCGTGGCCGCTTCACCGCGATCATGGGCCCGTCCGGCTCCGGCAAGTCGACACTCATGCACTGCCTGGCCGGCCTCGACACGGCCACCTCCGGGCAGGTGCTGCTCGGCGGCACCGACCTGACCCGCCAGCCGGACAGGGTGCTGACCAGGGCCCGGCGCGAGCGGATCGGCTTCGTCTTCCAGTCGTTCAACCTGCTGCCGCAGCTCACCGCGGCCGCCAACATCACCCTCCCGCTCGACCTGGCCGGCCGGAAGGTGGACACCGCCTTCCAGGACCGGCTGATCACCACGCTCGGCCTGTCCGGGCGGCTCGGGCACCTGCCCGCCGAACTCTCCGGCGGCCAGCAGCAGCGGGTCGCCCTGGCCCGCGCGCTGGTCTCCCGGCCCGAGGTGGTCTTCGCCGACGAACCCACCGGCAACCTCGACTCCCGCTCCGGGGCCGAGGTGCTCACCCTGCTCCGCGACTCGGCCCGCGATCTGGGACAGACCGTCGTGATGGTCACCCACGATCCGGGCGCCGCCGCGTACGCCGACCGGGTCGTCCTGCTCGCCGACGGACGGCTGGCCGGCGAGATCCACGGCCCGGACATCGCCTCGGTCACCGACGCGCTGCAGAATCTGGCGGCCGGCCGATGAGCGTGGTCCTCCGTACCCAGATGGCGGGGGCCGGGAAGCGACCGGCCCGGCTGCTGCTCACCGGCCTGGCGGTGCTGGTCGCCTCGTTCGTCGTCTACGCCACCGTGCTCGCCCAGCAGATCACCGAACGCACCATCCTGAACGGGCTCAGCGGCACCCCCGAGTCGGCCGCCCTGGTGCTGCGCGACGGCGACCTGAACTCCGCCGACCTCGCCGCGATCGGGAAGCTCCCCGGAGTGGCCGAGGCGGCCGGCCGGATCGAGAGCGGGGTACGGACCCCGGCCGGCACCCTGATCCTGCTGGCCGACCCGGGCAGCGGGCCGCTCAGCAGAGTCACCGTCCGGGAGGGCCGTTACCCGGCGGCCACCGGGGAGATCGCGGTCACCCCGCGGACCGTGGAACGGATGGGCTTCGCCCCCGGCGCCACCCTCACCGTCGACTCCGCCGAGAACGAACCGGTCACCCTCACCGTGGTCGGCGTGGTCGACACCCGCGACGACTACGGCTATCTGGCGTACGTCTCGGTGCCCACCGTGAGAGCCGTCAGCGACGGCTGGGACAGCCTTCAGCAGATCGACGTCCGCCTCGACGCCGGCGCCGACCCGGCGGCGGTCCGCCAGCGGATCGAACCGCTGGTGGCCGGCGAGGGCGCGCCGGAGATCGTCACCGGGACGGAGGCCCGGCTCGCCGAGGCCCAGAACGCCTCCGGCCAGGTCGACGAACTGTTCATCATCGTCCGGGTCTTCGTCGCCGTCGCCGTCATCGCGGCCGGCCTGATCGCCACCTCCACCTTCCGGATCGTCTTCGCCCAGCGGATGCGGCAGCTCGCCCTGCTCCGCGCGGTCGGCGCCGGCCGGGGCGCGCTGGCCCGTGCCCTCGCCGCCGAGGGCGCGCTCACCGGCCTGATCGCCGGGATCACCGGGGTGCTGGCCGCGCTCGCCGCCGGCCATCTGGTCCCACCGGCCGCCGGGCTGTTCGGCGTGGACCTGGCCCGCCCCGGCTCCCCGTTCGGGCCGGCCCTGTTCACCGTGGCGCTGGCCGTGCTGATCACCGTGGTGGCGGTGCTCGCCCCGGCGCTCTCCGCCGCCCGGGTCGCCCCGCTCGAAGCGCTGCGCTCGGCCGTCACCACCGGCGCCCGGACCGGCGTCGGACGGCTGCGCACCGCCGCCGGACTGCTGCTCGCCCTGGTCGCGGCCGCGATCGTCGCCGTGGTGTGGGTGAACCTGCCCGAACGGGACGCCCAGGACTATCAGGCCGAGCCGATGCTGCTGGCCGTGGTCGGCTCCGGCGGGCTCGCCTTCGTCGCGCTGATCGCGCTCGGCCCGCTGCTGGTCCGGCCGGTCCTCGCGGTCACCGGCTGGCCGCTGCGCCGGCTCGGCCCGATCGGCCGGCTCGCCGTCGGCGGCGTCGGCGGCAGCATCCGGCGCGCCGCTGCGGTGTCCGTGGTGGTCGCGCTCGGCGTCACCCTGATCACCGGCACCCTGGTCGGCGCCGACTCGGTCCGGGTCCTCGCCGACCGGGAGACCATCGCCTCCGCACCCACCGACTTCGAGGTGAGCGGTCCGGGTGGCAGCACCCTGCCGGCCGGCGTCATCGAGAAGGCCCGGGACCGCGGCGAACTGACCCGGGTCACCCCGTACCGCCGGGTCGACGGCGTCACCGTCGGCGAGGCCGAGGTCCGCGTCACCGACCTGTCCACCACCGCCCTGCCCCGGCTGTCCCAGCTCGACGTGGCCGCCGGTGACGTCACCGGGCTCGCCCCCGGCCGGATCGTGGTCAGCGGATACCTCGGGCCGGCCGTCGGCGACCGGGTCACCGTCGGCCGCGGCGGGCGGACCCTGCCGGTCACCGTGGTGGCCGTCCTCGGCGACTCCACCCCGCTCGGCACCGAGATCGTGCTCGACCCGGCCGACCTGACCGCGCTCGGTGTCCCCGCCGCGCCCACCGGACTGCTCGCCGACGCCGCCGCCACCGGCGAGGACGGCCGGACCGCCGGGCTGCGCGCCCTGCGCGAGGTCATCGCCGCCCAGCCGGACCTCGGCGTCCAGGTCCTCGCCGACCAGCGGGACCAGGTCGAGGACGCGCTCGGGGCGCTGCTCGCGGTCGCCCTCACCCTGATCGGCCTGACCGTCCTGATCGCGGTCGTCGGGGTCGGCGCCACCAGCGCGCTGTCGGTGGTCGAACGCGCCCGGGAATCCGGCCTGCTGCGCGCGGTCGGCATGCCCCGCGGCGGTCTGCTCGCGATGCTGACCACCGAGTCCGCCCTGTACGGGGTGATCGGCGCCGTACTCGGCCTGGTGCTCGGTGTCCCGTACGCCTGGCTGGCGGTCCTGGCCCTCGGCATCGACGCCCCGCTGACCATGCCGGGCGGGCAGCTCGCCGGGGTGTTCCTGGCGCTGACCGCGCTCACCGCCCTGGCCGGTGTCCTGCCGGCCCGCCGGGCCGCGAAGGTGAGCCCGGTGACCGCCCTGGCCACCGACTGACGCCCCCGACCCGGTCGCCGTCGGTGCGTGCCGCGTTGCGGTGCGGATCGCGCCGGAAGGTGGCACGCGTGCGGTCGTTGTCGGTGTGTGCCGCGTTGCGGTGCGGATCGCGCCGGAAGGTGGCACGCGGTGGTGTCACACGGTTTGCGGGGCGCTGAGGTTGCGGGTGTGTGAGGTTTCCGACCGGCGGGCGCGCGCATCGCCGGAGGGGACGAGACGGGCCCGGACTGTCCGGTATGGTTCGCCGGCAATCGGTTGGCTCTCAGCACGGGGGATCGATGAAACGCAAAGTGGCAATCGGGATCGGAACGGCCACCGCGGTGCTCGCCGCCGGTGGTGGGGTGGCGATCCTGACGTGGCCGTCCGGGCCGTCCGGCGCGACCGCCCCGGCTCCGGTGGCGGCGCCGGTCGCCACACCGGCCACCGTCACCGGCACGCTGCCACCCGATCCGTCACCGGCCCCGCCCCGGGTGCGGAGCGCGCTGCGCACCGTCGGCCTCCAGGTCTCCGGGGCGAAGGCCGGCCTGCCGGAACGGGCCACCGAACGGTTCAGCATGCTCGGTGTCACCTGGGACGACGGCGCCTCCGCCCCGGATGGCACGATCGAGGTCCGGACCCGCAGCGTCGCCACCGGGAAGTGGTCCGGCTGGGAGAGCCTGGAGGCCCGCGACGACGCCCCGGACGGGGCCGAGGCCGCCGACCTGGGGCGCGGGGCGACCGCGCCGCTCTGGGTCGGCCCGTCCGACGGGGTGGCGGCCCGGATCGCCGGCCGGGGCGCCGGCCTGCCGAAAGGGCTGCGGCTGGACCTGATCGACCCGGGCAGCGAGCCGGCCGGGAGGAGGACGGGCAGCGAGCCGGCCGGGAGGAAGACGGGCGGCGGGACCGGGGGACAGGGCGGTGGTGAGCCGGTCCCCAGCGCGCCCGCACCGGACGTCACACCGTCCCTGGTGACGCCGTCCACGGAGACGCCGGTGGACGACCCGGCGCCGGAGCCGACCGAGCCGGTGGCCGAGGAGCCCGAGCCGGGCGAGCCGTCCGCCGCACCGGCGCCCGAACCCGCCGTGAGCGACCCGGCGGCCCCGGCGCCGGCCGGATCGGTGGCCGCCCCGCCGGCCGAGTCGGGTAAGGCGTCGATCAGCGCGTCGACGACCGCGCCGATCGCGGCCCGCTTCCCGTCCTACGTCACGCGCGCGGGCTGGAGCGCCGACGAGACGATCGTCAAGCGGGACGAGATCGTCATCGCCGACACCGTCCAGGTGGTCTGGCTGCACCACACCGCACACGCCAAGACCGGCGCCAACGACTACAGCTGCGCGGCGGCGTCCACCATCATCCGGGCCATCCAGACGTACGACATCGAAAGTGATGGTTTCTCCGACATCGGCTACAACTATCTGGTCGACAAGTGCGGGCGGCTGTACGAGGGCCGGGCCGGCGGGGTGGACAAGGCGGTGGTTCCGGCCGCGGTGAAGGGTTTCAACACCGGGTACGCCTCGATCGCGGTGATCGGCGACTACATGACCGCGGCCTCGACGGCTGCCGTGGAGGCGGTGGTCGCGCAGGTGGCCGCGGCCCGCCTGGGCAGGTACGGCTTCGACCCGGCGAGCCAGGTCACCCTGAAAGCCGTGATCGACAACGACAGGTTCAAGACCGGCGACACCTTCACCGTGCCGCGGCTGGCCGGGCACCGGGACGCCGACGCCACTCTCTGCCCGGGTACCGGACTGGTGAACCGGCTGCCGGCGATCCGGTCGGCCGCGCAGCTGACCGCCACCGGCCTGGCCCTGACGTCGGTCACCGGCGGTGGGCTGACCGCGGGGGCGTACCACGTCAAGAAGTCGGCGGCCCTGAACTGGACGGTGAGCGCCGAGTCGACGCCGATCGCCGGTTTCGACGTCCTGGTCGACGGTGCCGTCGCCACCACCGTGGCCGCGGACGAGCGCACCGCCACGGTGGCCGTCCCGGCCGGCAAGCACACCGTCACCCTGCGGGCCCGGCACACCTCGGGCGGCACCGCACAGCTCGGTGTGGTGATCCACGGCGACCCGACCGCGCCCACCTTCAAGTCGGCCATGACGCTGGTGCTGGGCACCGGCACGTACAACGCGGGTGCGGTCCCGGTCCGGCTGACGCCGAACGGCGCGGACAACCTGAAGCTCGCCGGGTACCGGGTGAGCAAGCCGAAGGCGGCCACCCTGGGCCCGGTGACCAGCTGGGCGACCACCGTCAAGCCGGGCGCCGCGACCTGGACGGTGACCGCCTCGGACGTGGCCGGCAACACCCGCACCGCCACGCTGAACCGGACCGTCACGATCGCCGCGGAGACCGCCGCGAAGAAGTCCGGCACCTGGACGAGGAAGACGAGCACCGGTCACCTGGGCGGCAAGGCGCTGACCGCGTCGACGAGGAACGCCAAGCTGACCTGGACGTTCACCGGCCGGAACGCGTCGCTGCTGTTCTCCCGGACCGCCAAGAGCGGCAAGGTGGCGATCTACGTGGACGGCAGGAAGGTCACCACGCTGGACCTGAAGTCGGCCAAGACGCTGAACCGGCAGGCGGTCTGGACCCGGAACCTGACCTACGGCAAGCACACCGTGGCGATCGTCGTGCAGGGCACGTCCAAGCGCCCGGCGGTGGTGTCCGACGGCCTGGCCTACCTCAGGTAGACCGGCGGACGTTCTCGCGTCGTTCGGCCCCGGTGTGCTCCGGGGCCGGGGGCAGGGTGAACGAGAAGGTCGCGCCCTGCCCCTCCGCGCTGGACGCGGTGATCTCCCCGCCGTGCCGTTCCACCGCCCGGTGCACGGTGGTCAGGCCGATGCCGGTGCCGGGGAAGTCGCGGGCGTCGTGCAGCCGGGCGAACGGGCGGAACAGCTGGCCCGCCTGGTCGGCCGGGAACCCGGCGCCGTTGTCACGCACGTAGAACCGCTGCCCGTCGCCGCCGATCTCCACGGCCGGGTGCTCGACCTTGCGGGTGAACTTGACCGCGTTGGTGATCAGGTTCTCCAGGATCACCCGGACCAGTCCCTCGTCCCCGTTGGCGACCATGTCCTCGCGTACGGTGAAATCGACCTGCCGGGACGGGTCGCGGGCCGCGACGTCGGCGATCACCTGGTGGGCCGTCGCGGTCAGGTCGAACCGCGACCGGCGCAGCTCGCCGCGGCTGGCGCGGGCCAGGATCAGCAGCGACTCGACCAGGTCGGCCATCCGCATCGCGGCCGCGTGGATCCGGGTCAGCCGGTGTTTGGTGGCGTCGCCGAGCGGCTCCTCGATCTCCTCCAGCATGTGCTCGGCGAAACTGCTGATCACCTGCAGCGGGCCGCGCAGGTCGTGGGAGACCGAGCCGGAGAACGCCTCCAGCTCCCGGTTGCGCCACTCCAGCTCCTCGACCAGCGCGGCCCGGGTCTCGGCCAGCTGCCGGGCCGCGCGCTCCTCGGCGGCGTCCAGTTCCCGGCGCATCAGCTCCTCACGGATCCGCCGGGCCTCGTCGTGGGACTGCTTGCGGCGGATCTGGGCCCGCACGTGCACCCGCAGCCCCTCCGGCACGTCGCTGTCGCGCACGTAGTCGTCGGCGCCGGCCGCCAGACAGTCCAGCATCCGGTCCTCGGCCCCGGTCATCACCAGCGGCAGATCCTCGGCCGCCGGCACCTCGCGCAGCCGCCGGCAGTCCTCCCGGGCCCGGTCCATGTCGTCACCGAGCCCCAGGACGATGCAGTCCACCGGCTGCGCGGCGAGCAGGTCGACGGTGTCGTCGATGCCGGTGGCCTGCACGATGTCGTAGCCGTCGGCCCGGAGCCAGTCGGCCCATCGCTCCAGCTCGGCCCGGTCGGCGCCGACGATCAGGACCTTGCCCGGACCGTGCAGGCTGCCGATCGCCTCGATCGGCAGCTGTTCGGCGCTCTGCCGCAGCACCACCGCCAGTTTGGCCAGCACCACCGCCATGTCCTGCTGTTTGCGGACGAACGCGTCGGCGCCCGCGTCCAGCATCTGCATCTCGGTCGCGTAGTCGTCGGCGGCGGTCATCAGCAGGCAGGGGGTGTCGCGCAGAGCCGGGTCCAGGCGCATCCGGCGGATCACCGTGGCCCCGTCGATGCCGGGCATCACCCCGTCGACGATCACCGCGTTCGGCCGGCGGTCGGCGGCCATCCGCAGGCCCTCCTCGCCGCCGGTCGCGGTCAGCACCGCGTAACCCTCCGGTTCGAGCAGGTCGCGCAGCTGCTCCCGGAAGGTGACGCTGTCGTCGATGACCAGCACCGTGGTGCGGTCGTCGGTCTGGTGCGGGATCTCACCGAGCAGCTGCCGGGTCCGGGCCACCACATAACCCGCGTCGTACGGCTTCCCGACGTACTCGTCCGCCCCGGTCCGCAGCCCGGCCAGCCGGTCGGTCACCTCGCTCTCACTGGACAGCAGCATGGTGATCACCCCGTCCCGCCCGGGGGTGTGCCGCAGCTCGGTGAGCAGTTCCAGGCCGTCGGCGTCCGGCAGCAGCACGTCCAGGACGGCCGCGTCGAACGGTTTCGCCGCGAACGCCGACCGCGCCTCGGCCCCGGTGGCGCACAGGATGGTGGCGAAGCCGTCGTCGGAGAACGCCTCGTGCAGGTCCATCCGCACGGTCAGGCTGTCGTCGACGATCAGCACGGTCGGGGTCATCGGTGCACCGCCGAGGTCAGTTCGCCGATCCGGGCGGAGATCCGGCCGGGCGGCAGCACGTGCTGCGCGGCCCCGATCAGCGCCGCCTCCCGGGGCATCCCGTAGACGGTGCAGCTGCCCTCGTCCTGGGCGAACGTGACGGCGCCCTTGTTGCGCATCTGCAGCAGCCCGGCCGCCCCGTCCCGGCCCATCCCGGTGAGCAGGCAGCCGATCGCGGACGGCCCGAACTCCTCGGCCACCGATTCGAACAGCACATCCACCGACGGCCGGCAGGAGTGCCGTTGCGGGCCGTCGCTGAGCCGGATCAGCTTGTCGCGGACGAACACGTGCCGGTCCGGGGGAGCGAGCAGGATCTGCCCGGCGGTCCGGCCGACCGGGGTGCCGTCGGCGGCGTACCGCACGTCGCGGCCGGTCTGCCCGGCCAGCCAGTCGGAGAACGCCACCGCGAACTGTTCGCTGGTGGCGATGTGCTGCACGATCAGCACCGGGGTGGTGAACGCCGGCGGCAGCGAACACAGCAGGGTGGTCAGTGCGCCCGGCCCACCGGTGGAGGAACCGACCGCCACCACCGACACCCCGCCCCGGGGCGCCGGCGCGGCCACCGGCACCGGCACCGGCGGCGCCGCGACCGGTGCGGTCCGCCGGTCCGTCCGCGACCGCGGCCGGGTGATCACCCGGATCCGCGAGACCACCCGCAGCGACGAGCGCAGGCGTGCCGCCCAGTTCACGTCCGAGTCGTCGCCGCGCGGCTTCTCCATCACGTCGACGGCGCCGGCGGCCAGGGCGTTGTACGTGCTGAACAGCTCCTGCCGGTCGGCTGACGACACCACCAGGATCGGCGTCGGATGGGACGCCATGATCTGCTCGGTGGCCTCCAGCCCACTGATCCCGGGCAGCATCATGTCCATGGTGATCACGTCGGGGCGCAGCCGGGCGGTCATCTGCACGGCCCGTTCCCCGTCCAGCGCCTCGCCGACGATCTCCAGCTCCGGGTCCGGGGCGAGCGCCTCACGCAGGTGGTGCCGCATGGTCGAGGAGTCCTCGACGATCAACACTCTGGTCATGAGCGGACCACCAATCGCCGGATGTGGCCGAGCAGCTGCTCCTGGTCGAACTCGCCCTTGACCACGTAGGCGCTGGCCCCGGCCGCCCGGCCACGATCCCGGTCGGCGGCGCTGGCCCGGGAGCTGACCAGGATGGCCGGCACCACCGCCAGTTTCGGGTCGGCGCGGGTCCGTTCGACGAAGGTGAAGCCGTCGATGCCGGGCATGTCGATGTCGGTGAGGAACAGCCCGTACCGGCGGGCCCGGGCCTTCTCCAGCCCCTCCTCGCCGGACGCGGCCAGATCCACCTCGTAGCCGGCCGACTCCAGGATGCTGCGCTCCAGCATCCGGGTGGTCAGCGAGTCGTCGACGACCAGGATCGGCAGCGGGGCGGCCACCGTCACGGCGGCCGGCCGGGCACCCGCCTGATGGCCGCGGAACACCTCGTCGGCCAGGCCCTGCGGGTCCAGCACCAGGCGCGGATTGCCGTCGGCGTCCACCGACACGCTGCCCACCACGGCCGACGCCGGGGCCAGCTCCGGCAGCGGGCGGGCCACCAGGCCGGAGGTGCCGGCCAGCCGGTCCACACCGATCGCGAACACCCCGCCGGAGCCGTTGACCACCACCGCGGCACCCATGCCCGGCGAGTCCGGCACCGTCGAACCGGTGTACAGCGCCTCGGCCAGCGGCAGGAACGGGGCCGCGCTGCCGTCGTACACGATCCGCCCGGCGGTCGCCGCGGCCGCCGCCTCCTCCGGGCTGAGCCGCACGCAGGCCCGGACCACGTCCAGCGGCAGGGTCGCCACCGTGCCGCCGGCCTCCACGTTCAGGCCGGTCATCGCCAGCAGCGCGAGCGGGAAGATCAACTCCACGGTGGCGCCCCGGCCGGGCGTGCTGTGCACCCGCACCTCGCCCTGGAGCTGGGCGGCGACCTCGCGGACCGCGTCCATCCCGATACCCCGCCCGGACACCTCGGTCACCGCCGGCGAGGTGCTGATCCCACCGTGCAGGACCAGGCCGAGCAGCTGGTCACTGTCCGGCGGCCCGCTTCCGGCGGACCACAGGCCACGAGCCTCGGCGGTACGGCGTAACGCCTCCAGATCGAAGCCACGGCCGTCGTCGACGCACCGGAAGATGGCGAACCGGCCCCGCCGTTCCACCTCGACGGTGATCGTCCCCTCGGCCGGCTTGCCCGCCGCCACCCGGTCCTGCTCCGGTTCGATGCCGTGCACCACCGCGTTGCGCACCACGTGCAGGAACCCGCCGCTGACCGGGCCGAGCAGGTGCGCGCCCATCCGGATCCCGGTGCCCTTGGCCTGGAACCGGACCCGTTTGCCCTCGGAGTCGGCGGCGTCGCGCACCGCCCTCCGCAGTGTGGTGAAGACCGAGCTGACCGGCACCAGCCGCAACCCCTCGGCGCGGGCCCGGACGTCCTCCAGCTCCCGTTCGATCTGATCGACCGCGTCGGTGAAACGGCGGCCGGCCGACCCCAGCTCGGCGGCCAGCCGTTCGGCCGCGGCCCGGGTCGCCGCCGCACCGCCCCGGCCCACTCGCAGCTGGTCGGCGAGGGCCTCCGCGGACCGGTGCAGCCGCTCGACGGTGGCACAGCCGGTGCGCAGCGGCGCCATCCGGGTGTTGGTCTCGCCGATCGCGTCCAGCAGCTCGTCCAGGTCGGCGGTGGCGGTCTTGGGGGCGAGCGACACCTCCTCACGCTGCTCCGGCTTCGCCGTCTCCGGCTTCTTCTCGTCCGGCGGCGCGGGCGGCTTCTCCATCACCGTGACACAGGCCGCTATCGCGTCGTTGAGCCGCAGCAGCTCGCGCATCTCCTCGGCGGCGATCGGCGTGGCGTCGTCACCCCGGTGCGGGACCAGGATCTCCTCGAACGCGTGCGCGTGGTCGGCGATCTCCTTCTGCTTGACCACCCGGGCCGCGCCCTTGAGCGTGTGCGCCACCCGCAGCAGCATCGCCACCGGCTCCGGGCCGGGCCGCTGATCCAGGTCGAGCACCCCGGCACTGATCTGGTCGACCAGCTCCCGCGCCTCGACCCGGAAGTACCGCAGCGGATCCTTGCCCTCGGCCATCAGTGCCGTCCGGTGCCCACGAGTTCCAGCAGGTCACCGGAGAGCGAGGAGAGGTGCGCCGCGGTCTGCTTGGTCTGTACCGCGCTGGCCTCGGTCTCCCGCGACACCCGTGCGGTGTCCGAGACCGCCACGTTGACCTGCTCGACCGCGGTGGTCTGCTGCTTGGTGGACAGCTCGATCTCCCGGGTGGCGTCGTTGGTGGTGGAGACCAGCTGGGCGATCTCCCGGAACGAGTTGGTCGCCGCGTCGAACTGCCGGGATCCGGCGTCCACCGCCTTGGCCCCGATCTCGGTGGCCATCACGGTGGTGTTGACCGCCCCGCGGACGTCCTCGATCAGCGCCCGGATCTCCTTGGCCGACGCCGCGGTCCGGTCGGCCAGCTTGCGGATCTCCTCGGCCACCACCGCGAACCGCCGGCCCCACTCGCCGGCCCCGCTCGCCTCGATGGTGGCGTTGATGGCCAGGATGTTGGTCTGCTCGGCCAGCTCCGACACCAGGTCCACGACCAGGCCGATCTGCTGGGACTTCTCGCCCAGCGCCAGCATGTGCTGGACGATCTGGTCGACCTGCGAGCGGATCGCGGTGATCGACGCCCGGGTCTGGTCGATGGTGGAGTCGCCGCTGCGGGCCGCGGTCTCGGTCTCCTCGGCGATCCGGGACACCCGCTGCGCCGCCTCGGAGATCTGCCGGGAGGTGATCAGCAGCTCGGAGATGGTGGTGGTGATCTCGCTCATCGCGCTGGCCTGGTCCCGGCCGCCGTTCACCTGCTGCGCGGCGGCCGCCTCCAGCTGGGCCGACGAGCTCTGGATGTGCCCGACCGCGGCGCCCACCTCGCGGCGCAGGTCCCGGCTGAGCCGCCAGGCCACCGCGGCCGCGCTGCAGGTGGTCAGCACCCCCAGCCCGATGATCACCACGATCGCCTGGCTGGCCCGTGACGATGCCGCCTCCTGATCGGCGGTGACGTTGGCCTGCACGAGGCCGATCAGCTGCCCCAGAGCGTTCTGGAGCTGTTTGCGGATCGGCGCCACCTGGGCGGTGTTGATCTCGGTGATCTCGGGAACGTTGCTGTTCTCCGCCCGCAACGCCATGACCTTGGTGATCGCCGCGACGTGCGCGTCGTCGAACCCGCTGATCTGCGTCAGGACCTGCCGCGCCTCCGGGTCGGTGATGTTGCGCTGAAGGGTGTCCAGCTGGGCGCGGAATCGGGTGTGATCGTCCTCGGTGAGCCGGGCGCTGTCCGGCGAGCCGTCCAGCAGGTAGGACCGGTAGTCGGCTATCCGCGCCTCCATGGTGCGGCCCAACTCCACCGCACCGGCCAGGTCCGTGGTCGCCGAGGCGATCGCGGCGTCCTTGGCGTTCACCACGACCACCAGGCCCACCACCGACGTGATGATGGTGAGCAGGGTGAACACGACGGTCACGCCGACACCGACGGCGAGCTTGCCTCCGAACGTACGTCCGGCCATCATCGGATCTCCTCGGGGACGGGCTGGTGTCCGGCCAGCTGGTGGACGAGTGCGCGAACGGCCGGGACGTCGACGATCGGGCGGTCGCCGTCCGGCAGCCGGACCACCCCCTCCAGGCAGCCGCGCTGCCCCTCGTCGTCGGTGGAACCGCTGACCACGTCCTTGAGCGGCACCCGCAGATGCCGGTCCAGCTCGTGGAAGGCCAGCGCCAGCGGCGGGGCGCCGGCGGTGAGCAGCAGCCAGCGGGGCCGCTGCGGGATCGAGTGCCCGAGCAGGGCCGCCAGGTCGTAGACCGGAACCACGGTGCCGGCGAAACCCGCCACCCCGAGCAGCGCCCGTACGGTCGTCGGCAGCGCCGTCACCGGCCGGTCCGGATGCACGCCGGAGGCCTGGGACAGGCGCAGCGCGTACGGCCGCCCGCCGGCTCCGACCGCGAGCAGCTCGATCGAGTCGCCGTCCAGGGTGCGGGCCGGCTGCGCGAACGACCTGTCGAAATCCGCCCGCAGCTCCTCGACCCGCCCGGTGACCGACGTGTTCCTCATGGCCGCACCCCGCACGCCTCCAGCTCGGTGCGGCACAGGGTGGTCAGCGCTAGCCGCCCGAACCCGCCGCCGAACAGCACGATCCGCTCCTCGGCCTCCTGTCCGAGCAGCCGCAGCGCCGCCTCCAGATGCTCGGCCGCACCACTGGCGTCGGCGCGCCGCCGGGCCAGCAGCCCCATCCGCAGCCGGGGCATCGCGAACTGCGGATCCAGGTAGGCGGCCAGCTTGTACTGCCCGGCCGCCTGGTCCGCGCAGTCCAGTTCGTGGCAGACGCCGAGCAGGTGGTGCGCGTCCGGCTGCGGCCCGCCCACGTCGATCAGCCGGTGCGCGGTGGCCCGGGCCTCGTCGACCCGGCCGATCTGGGCCAGCAGCACCCCGCGCAGCAGCACCTCCCGGTCGCCGAGCACCTCCAGGGCCTCGGTGAACCGGTCGTCGCGCAGCAGCCCGACGGCCCGCCGGTAGGCGTCGTCGGCGGGCACCGGCCGCGGCACCGGGGCACCGGCCGGGCGGGGGGCGGCCCGCTCGGTGGTCACCGGCGCGGCCGGTGCCGGCGCCGGTGCCGGTGCGCCGACCTGCCGCCGGTAGTAGACGGTGCCGCCGACGTGGCACACCACGAGGCCGTCCGGCCGGGGCCCCATCGAGTCGGTGTGCCCGAGGAAGAGGTAACCGCCGTCGGCCAGTGACCGGGTCATCTTCCGGTACAGATCGTTCTTGACGTCCTCGGTCAGGTACATCAGCAGGTTGCGGCAGAAGATCAGGTCGTAGCCGGCCGGCCGCCACAGCTGCGGGTCCTCACCGGCCACGTTGTGCTCGACGAACCGGACCGTGGCGGCCACCTCGTCGTCCACCCGGTACGCGTCCCCGGCACGACGGAACCAGCGGGCCCGGACATCCTCCGGGGTGTCCCGCAGCGACCACGGCGAGTAGGTCGCCGACCGGGCCTTCGCCAGCATCTGCCGGTTCGCGTCCACCCCGACCACGGTGACGATCCAGTCCGCCGACGGCTTCTGCTTCGCCGCCACGATGGCCAGCGAGTACGGCTCCTCACCGGACGAACAGCCGACCGAGAGGATCCGCAGCACCCGCTGCCCGGAACGGCTCCCGATCAGCTCCGGCAGCACCCGGTCCTGAAGCACCCGGAACTGCTCGTCGTGCCGGAAGAAGTAGGTCTCGGTGATGCTCAGCGCCTGGGCCAGCTCGGCGATCTCGGTGTTCCAGCGGCGCCCGGCCAGCCGGTCCAGGTAGTCGCGCTCGCTCAGCCCGTGCGCCTTGGCCCGGGCGGTCAGCACCGTCGCGGTCTGCCCCAGATCGGCGTCGGCGAAGGTCCAGCCGAGCCGGCTCTGCAGCACCTCACGGAACCGGGCGAGACTCTTCGACCCGGTCATGAGTCGCTCTCCGGTGGGCTGCCGGCCGCCTCCCACACCTCGTCGGGCACCGCCCGGATGCTGCGCAGCAGGAGCAGCGGCTCGGTGCCGATCGTGCCGACCGCCGCGATCAGTGCCTTGGAGACCCCGCTGAACAGGGCGGCCGGGCCCTCCGGCGGTTCGGCCCGGATCTCCTGGACGCCCATCACCGGCCCGGTGGCGCAGGCGATCATCCCGCGCCCGGCCTGCACCGCGACGTATCGTTCTATCTCGCCGGGCACCCCGGTCAGCAGCCGGGTCACGTCGATCACCGGGGCCGGGGCGCCGCGCAGGATGGTCAGCCCGCGGACGTACGGCGGGGTGCCGGCCAGTGGCCGGGTCTCCAGCGGCCGCATGGTCTCGACCACCTCGTCCAGCGGCAGCGCGCAGTAGAGCGGGCCGGCACGGAAGAGCAGGCCGAGGACGCCCGCGTCCACCGCCTCTGCCACGCCGCCCGGATGCCCCACCACGGCCTCAGGCTAGTCACCGTTTTGCGAACTTCGCTCGTTTTCGGGCTTTCCGGAGACGGGCTGCCGGGCCCTTTCCGGAAGCGGGGTGCCGGTCCCCGGCGCGCGGCCGCCCTCCGCGCGCCGGGACCGTGTTCCCGGGGGGCCCGCCCGGTCGTTCTAGCGGTTCTCGCCGTCCCCGCCGGTGAACCGCAGCGGCATCGGCTCGCCCGGTCCCGGCACGCGGTGCCGGGGCCCGCCCCGGCCGGTCCACGGAACCCCGTCGTACCCCCGTGTCGGTGTCCGCCCGGCCACCGGCAGATCGCTGGTGTCGTCCACGGTCCGCTCCGGCCACCCGGCCGGCATCGGCGCCGGCGACGGTTCCGGAACCGGGGGCGCCGGCCGCTCGGCCCGCGGCCACAGGCGCGGCCGGCGCCGGGCGGCCACGTCCTCGACCCAGCCGAACGCCAGCACCGCCACCCCGGTCAGGGCGAACGCCATCACCAGCGTGACCGGCTTCTCCAGCCGGCCCAGGTCGTCCAAGGCCAGCCAGGTGAGCACCGGCCAGATCGCCGCGATCGCCAGGTTGTGCCACAGGTAGACGGTGACCGCGCGGGCGTTCAGCACCTCGACCGCCCGGTTCAGCGGCCGGAACCGCGACAGCGCCGCCCCGTTCGGCTGCCAGCGCAGCACCAGCAGCACGAACGCCAGCGACCAGAGCGCCTGCGACTCGGCGACGTCGTTCAGATCCCACGCGTGCTCCTCGCCGGGGTGCCCGCTCTGCCAGTACAGGGCTGCGCCGCCGAGCACGGCGACGGCGGCCACCACCACCCCGGGGCGCAGCCGGGCCAGGCGGCCGTCCCGGTGCGCGAACCCGATGATCCAGCAGGCGCCGTAGGTGACCAGGTCCCACATCACCGTGTCCGGCGTCTCGGGCAGCGCGAACCCGGTCCGGTCGAGCACGGCGATCGCCAGGACCGGGGCGGCCACCAGCAGCCAGGCCGCCCCGCCGAGCCTCTTCCAGGCCGCCCACAGCAGCGGGGTCAGCAGCACGAACCACAGGTAGGCGCGGATGTACCAGAGCGGCTCCCAGGCGTCGACGCCCGCCTGGCTGCCCGGCGGATCACCCAGCGGCAGCAGCCAGAACACCACCTTCCGCCCGGGCTCCCAGCCGGTGGCGACCATCGCCGGGACCACGAACGCGGCGAGCATCCACAGTGGCGGCAGCAGGCGCCGCAGACGGGAGGCGACCACCGGGCCGGCCGCCCGCTTCTGCAGCGACGCGGCGGTCAGCGAGCCGGCCACCGCGAACATCACACCCATCGCCGGGAACACGATGGACAGCCACGGCCAGCCGAAGAGGTGGTACACGACGACCCGGACGATGGCGGCCGCACGGAGCAGGTCCAGGTATCGGTTACGCACCGGGGAACGGTAGCGACGGCGCGGGTCCACCCGGGACCCTCCGGGCGGTCGGCAGATGCGCCCGAGGGGATTACCACGGTCGGGGGAGGTTCGCCGGAACCCTGTGCGGCTGTGCGACGGGTGTGCGTGACCCGGGCCGGGGCGTGCCGTTGGTCAACAGGCGTGCGCTGGACCGGCCGGAGCACCCGAGAAAGGGAGTGACATGCGGAAACCTCTGATGGTGCTGTGCCTGGCGGCCGGCTCGGCGGTCGCGGTCCCGCTCCCGGCGTCCGCCGACGAGGGGGATCCGGCGGTCGGCTCCCGGACCGCGGTCACCGCAGCCTCGGTGTCGGCCAGCCCGTCAGCGCCGTTCCAGCAGCAGGTGCTCGCCCTGGTCAACTGGAACCGGCGCAAACACGGCTGCGGTCCGCTCACCCTCGATCAGCGGCTGATCTCGGCGGCCAACCGGCACGCCGCCGACATGGCCCGGCGCGACTACTTCGACCACGAGTCGCCGGGCGGCCGGGACGCCGGGGACCGGGTCACCGGAGCCGGGTACGCCTGGAGCCGCTACGGGGAGAACATCGCGAAGGGCCAGGACAGCCCGTACGAGGTGATGGTCGCCTGGCTGCGCAGCCCGGCACACCGCAAGAACATCCTCGACTGCCAGCTGGACGAGATGGGAACCGGGCTGGCGGTGGAGGGGCGTACCGCGTACTGGGTGCAGGATTTCGCCAGCCCCCGGTGAGCCGTTCCTGATGAGCCGCTCCCGGTGAGCCGTTCCCGATGAGCCGCTCCCGGTGATCCCTCAACCGGGCCTCTGCAGGTGCCGATGGCATACCGGTTTCGTGTCACCGCCTCTCCCGAACTCTGTTTTTCGGAATGGCTGTGCTTCGATGTGCGGACATCACCCCTGGGGAGGACGTTGTGGCAAGGGGACGGGTTGCCGGCGCTGTTACGGCGGTGCTGGTGGGCAGTGGGATCGGCGCGTTCGCGCTGACACCGGCGGCGAGTGCCGCTCCGGTGACCGCTGCCGTGACCACCACGGTGGTCGCCAAGGCGGCGGCCGCGTCGTGCGCGACCGGCAAGTACCAGAAGCAGGTCGAGGGCTACCTCAAGAAGCTGGGCGGTTTCGGTGCCGTGACGGTGGACGGCAAGCAGTCCGCCGCCGACTGTGCCGCGATCGTCAAGTTCCAGAAGCGGTACGGCATCCAGCCCGCCAAGGGCCTGGCCGGCCCGACCACGCACGACGTCGCGAAGCGGCTGGCGTCGACGAAGACGGCGGCCTGCAAGCCGAAGAAGAAGGGCATCACCTTCTGCGTCAACCTGACCCAGCAGACCAGCTGGGTCATGAAGAACGGCAAGGTGCTGTACAAGCCCACCATCGTGCGCACCGGCTACAAGGGCTACCGGACGCCGGCCGGCACCTACAAGATCAACAAGCGGACGAAGAAGGAATGGTCCGACCCGTACGAGGTGTGGCTGCCGTACTGGCAGCGCTTCATCGGCGGGATCGGCTTCCACCAGACCACGACCTACATCCACGACAAGTGGCGCGGGTCGCACGGCTGCGTGAACCTGCTCCAGTCCGATGCCAAGGCGTACTACAAGGTCGGGAAGATCGGCATGACGGTGAAGACGTTCGGGCGCCGTCCGGGCACCTGATCCCCGCCGTCGTGACACGGGCCGTCCCCCTCATGAGGGACGGCCCGTTCGGTATCGGGTTCGCATTCGCCCGGCGGCCGCGTCACGGCCCGGTGTCACGCCGGCCTCGCGGGGACGATGCGGGACCGTTTTGTCGACCGTACAAAATGACGCTCTGGGTCTACAGTGACCCCTGTGTATCGCAGCCGTTCACGTGCAGTGATCATCGCGGCGGTCGTGGTGTCGTTTCCGCTGACCGCCGCCTCGTGCGACGACGAACCGAGCGCGGTCCGGCTCGGAAACGCCCAGGTCGGGACGGTCGACGAGATCGTCGAGGCGCCCGGCTCGGTGACCGCGCGGACCGCCGCCACCCTCACCGCCCCGGCCGCCGGCACGCTGCGTGAGATCCAGGCCGAGCCGGGCCGGCGGGTGCGCCAGGGTGACGTGCTGGCCGTCATCGACTCGCCCGAACTGACCCGCCGCCGCGACGCCGCCCAGGAGGCCCTCGACCAGGCGCCCTCCGGAGCCGGCGTGCACGTCGGCGGGACGGCCGAGTTCACCGCCGTCCGCGAGCGCACCGACGAGCAGGCCGCCACCGCGTTCCGGCAGGCCCGCGCCGCGGCGAAGGAGATCGCCGACCCGAAGGCCCGCACGGCGCTGCTCGACCAGGTCGGCACGGCCGAGCAGAACTACCAGCTCGCCTCGGCCGCCTCCGCCGCCGCCCTGCGCTCGGTGCAGAGCGGCGTCGCGTCGCTGGGCCGGGCGATGGGCTCGCTCACCGCCGCCCAGCGGCTCCAGGCCGAGCAGGCCTACCAGCTGGCCGACGCCGCCGTCGACGCTCTCACCCTGCGCGCGCCGGTCGCCGGGGTGGTCCAGCTCGGCGGGCCGGCCCGGACCGGTGCCGACCCGCTCGCCGGACTGCTGGCCGGCGGCCAGGCCCCACCGGCCGCCCCGGTCTCCGGCGTGGACACCGCGGTGCCCGAAGGCGGGTACGTCGCGGCCGGCACCCCGGTGATCACCGTCGTCGACACCGCCCGCCTCGGGCTGACCGCCGAGGTCGACGAGACCGACGTGCTGCTCGTCGAAGACGGCGTGGAGGCCGCGATCGAACTCGACGCCGCGCCCGGAGCGGTGTTCGCCGGCACCGTCCGGTCGGTCGACCTGCTGCCCACCACCTCGGCTCGCGGCGGCGTCTCCTACCAGGTGCGCCTCGACCTGGGCGACGGCGCCTACCCCGACGACGCCTCGCCCGCGCCCACCCCACGGCCCGGGATGAGCGCGGTGATCCGGCTCAAGGTGCGGCAGGCGTCTGGCGCCGTCACCGTGCCCGCCTCGGCCGTGGTCAGCGCCGACGGCCGGGACACCGTCTGGGCCGTCCGGGACGGCCGGTACACCGCGGTCCCGGTCCGGCTCGGCGTCCAGGGCGAGGACACCGTCCAGATCACCTCCGGCGTCAGCGCCGGCGAGCGGGTGGTGATCGCCGGCGCCGACCAGGTCAACGCCGGGGACGAGGCGCCGTGAGCGCCATCGTGGCCACCGGGATCAGCCGCACCTACCAGCTCGACGGGGTGTCGGTGCCCGCCCTGCGCGGCGTCTCCCTCACCGTCGAACCCGGCGACTACCTGGCCGTCGTCGGCACCTCCGGCTCCGGCAAATCCACCCTGATGCACCTGCTCGGCGGCCTGGACCGGCCCACCGGCGGCACCCTGCTGATCGGCGGCCGCGACGTCGCCCGGCTCACCCCCGACGAGATGGCCGCGCTGCGCAACACCACCATCGGCTTCGTCTTCCAGTCCTTCCACCTGCTCGCCCGCACCACCGCCCAGGACAACGTCGGCCTGCCCCTGGTCTACCGCGGCGCCGGCCGCCGGGAACGCCGCGAACGCGCCACCGCCATGCTGGAACGGGTCGGCCTCGGCCACCGGATCACCCACCGGCCCAACCAGATGTCCGGCGGCGAACAACAACGCGTCGCCATCGCCCGCGCCCTGGTCACCGGCCCGTCCGTGCTGCTCGCCGACGAACCCACCGGCAACCTCGACTCGGCCACCGGCGAATCCGTCCTCACCCTCCTGGAAACCCTGGTCACCGACGGGGTGGCGGTCGTCCTGGTCACCCACGACCGGGAGGTCGCCGCCCGCGCCCACCGGGAGATCCGGATGCGTGACGGGAGGATCGTTGAGACTCGCTGAGGCCTGGCGGGTCGCCCTCGACGCGCTGCGCGCCAACCGGCTGCGCAGCGTGCTCACCATGCTCGGCGTGGTCATCGGGGTGGCCGCCGTGGTCGCCCTCGTCGCCATCGGCACCGGCACCAGACAGCAGATCGAACAGCAGGTCGAAGGGCTCGGCTCCAACCTGCTGATCGTGGTGCCCGGCCGCCTCGAAGCCGGCTCCGCGCCCACCTCGTCCCCACTCACCCTCGACGACCTGGACACCGTCAACCGGGTGGTCGGCGACCGCGGCCGGGTCGCGGTCACCATCGCCTCCGGCGAGACCGTTCGCGCCGGTACGCGTACCGGGTACGCCAGCGTGCAAGGTGTCCTGGAGACCACGCCCACGGTGTTCGTCCGCTCCCTGGCCCGGGGCGCCTACTTCACCCGCACCGACGTCAACACCGGCCGCCGGGTCGCCGTCCTCGGCGCCGGGGTGGCCCGTGACCTGTTCGGCGACCGCGACCCGATCGGCCGGCAGATCACCATCGGCGGGGTACGGTTCCGGGTCACCGGCGTCTTCCAGCAACTCGGCCAGAGCCTCGGCGTCGACCGCGACGGCGAGGTGCACGTCCCGGTCACCGCCGCCCAGCGCCTCCTCGGCACCGAACGCATCGACGGCCTCGCCATCCGCGCCCCCGACCGGGACCGGATCGGCGCCCTGTCCGCCGCCGTCGTCGCCGCCCTCGCCGAACGGCACCCGGACACCGACTTCTCCGCCGTCACCCAGGAACAGATCCTCGGCGTGCTCGGCGACATCCTCGGCGTCCTCACCGGTGTGCTCGCCGCCATCGCCGGGATCAGCCTCCTCGTCGGCGGCGTCGGCGTCTCCAACATCATGCTCGTCTCGGTCCGGGAACGGACCAAAGAGATCGGGCTGCGCAAGGCCGTCGGCGCCCGCCCCCGCGACATCGGCGTCCAGTTCCTCCTCGAAGCGGTACTGCTCACCACCACCGGCGGTGTCCTCGGCATGCTCCTCGGCGGCGGTTCCGCCCTGCTCGTCGACCGGCTGACCCCGGTACCGGCCGCCCTCACCTGGTGGTCGATGGCCCTGGCCTTCGGCGTGTCCGCGGCCGTCGGCATCGTCTTCGGCGTGGTGCCCGCCCAGCGCGCCGGCCGCCTCGACCCGGTGGTGGCCCTGCGCACCGAGTGAGCTCCGCGGGACACCGCCATCGGGCCCGCCCGGCCCCGCCGGGCAACGCTTCAGGTGCCGCCGGGCATCGCCTCAGGTCGGGTCCCGTCGCGCCGAAAAAGGGAGCGGACCGGACCCCGGGAGAAGACTTTGCCCCATCGGATGCGCGACCAGCACGGCGGATCCCGTGCCGTCGCCTACCTGATGCTGGCCGGGGGCGCCTACAACCTCGTCACCGGCGTCCTGATGAAACTCGGCGACCCGCTGTACGAACTGATCACCCTCGGCGTCGCCTCCGCCGCCCTGTTCGCTGTCGGCCTGATCTGCCTGCGCCGCCCCGGAACGATGCCCGCCGTCTTCTGGCTGCTGGTGCCGTTCGTGTCGGCGGCCGTGGTGACCGGCCTGAACGTGGCCACCGCCGACGCCACCCTCGGCCCGCAACTCTTCTACCTGTGGCCGCTGCTGTACGCCGCGTCGTTCCTGAGCCGCCGCCTGATCGTGCTGATCGTCGCGCAGATCTCCGCCGGGCACGCGCTGACCGCGTTCCGTTTCGAGGAGCCCGACCAGGCCCTCCTCGACTGGATCGCGATCACGGTGGCGATGGCGATGACCGCCGTGGTGGTGGTCGGCCTGCGCGAACGCAACGACAGACTCCTCCGCGTCCTGGAACACCAGGCCACCTCGGACGCCCTGACCGGCGCCGCGAACCGGCGAGCCTTCGACGCGGCACTGGCCCGCGCCGCCGCCACCCCCGACCCCCTGTCGTTGATCGTCATCGACGTGGACCACTTCAAGACGATCAACGACACCTGGGGCCACGCCGTCGGCGACCGGGCCCTGCGCGCGGTGGCCGACGCTCTGCACGCCGCCGCCGACAGCCACGTCTTCCAGTCCCGGTCCACCGGCGATCAGGACGCCGCGCCGCGTCCTACCGGCGGCCGTGACGTCTCGCGCCGGTCTGCCGCCGGTCGCGACGCCGACCGCCGGTCTGCCGCCGGTCGCGACGCCGACCGCCGGTCTGCCGCCGGTCGCGACGCCGGACGCCGGTCCACCGACGAACGTGATGTTCTGGTCGCACGGCTCGGCGGTGACGAGTTCGCGGTCCTGTTGCGGGCCGGCCCGGATGCCGCCCTCCGCGTCGCCGAACAGGCCCGCATCAGCGTCAGCGCCGTCGAGGGCCTGCCGTGCGGCCCGCCGAGCCTCAGCATCGGCGTCGCCGCCGTCCCCGACCACGCCACCGGCGCCGAGGAACTCCAGCGGGTCGCCGACAGCGCCCTCTACCGTTCCAAGGCCGGTGGTCGCGGCCGCAGCACGCTGGCCGGGACCGACGAGCCCCGGCACAACGTCGACGACATCCCGGTCACGTCCCCTGCTTCTTCCCGTTCAGCGGGGTGAGGATCTCCGGAGACCTGCGTGGGTACGGGCCCCAACCGTCCCGCAGCACGTGGATGTAGACGGCCTCGAGACACACCCCGATCCGCTCCACCAGGTCGGTGTCCTCCTGGGCGCCGAGCCGGACCGCCCGCGCGAAGTGGTCCAGCGCCTCCATGTGCCGCCCCTGGTCGAAGCAGCTCCGCCCGGCGTTCTCGTGCACCACACTCCGCACGGCCGGCGCCACCTCGGCCTCCACCGCCCGCTGGAACAGCTTGTCCGCCTCCATGTAGTCGCCCCGCAGCCGCAGCACGTGCGCCAGCTCGGCCTGCGCGATCACCTGCGACTGCAGGTCCTGCGCGGACTCGGCGTGAGCCAGAGCCAGCCGACTGGCCGCGGCGGCCATCCCCAGCTCCCCGAGCAGCCGGTACACCTCGGCCCGCACACTGAGCAGTCCCGCCTTGACGATGTTGTCGGCTTCGTCGGCCAGCGGCCCGTCCAGCCGCTCACCCAGCTCCCGTAGCGCGTTCCGGTCGTCGACCACCTCACGCAGGGTGGCCCCGTCCAGCCGCCACCGGATAGCCGACAGATCAGCGGCGGTCAGCGGCAGATGCGGAGCGAGATCCGGCCCACGCTGCTCATCCGGAACAGCCGTCCTCTCCGTCCCGTCCCCGCTGCTCCAGCCCTGTTCCCGAGCACTGTTCTGTTCCCGCGTGCCGCCTTGTTCCCCCGCGCCGCCCTGTTCCCGGGTGCCGCCTTGTCCCCGGGCGCTGCCTTGTTCCGCCGTTTCGCCTTGCTCCCGGGCGCTGCCTTGTTCCGCCGTTTCGCCTTGTTCCCGGGCGCTGCCTTGTTCCGCCGTTTCGCCTTGTTCCCGGGCGCTGCCTTGTTCCCGGGCGCTGTTCTGCTCCCGGCCTCGCGCGCCGTTCCGGGCCGGCCCACCAGCCTTGGCCCCGGCCTGTCCGTCGGCGTCCGGTGCACCAGCGGCCTGGTCTCCGGCGGCCCGGTCGCTGACGGACTGGTCCTTCTCAGGTCCCGGACCGACGCCAGCCGCACCGGAACCCTCTCCGTCCCAGCCCGCCCCGACGATCTCCGCCGGCGTTTGACCCGTCCGCGAATCGCCTGATCCACCGCCATCTCCGGCACCGGGCCGCCCAACCGTGCC
Organism: Actinoplanes sp. G11-F43; assembly: GCF_050589265.1. Lineage (NCBI taxonomy): Bacteria > Bacillati > Actinomycetota > Actinomycetes > Micromonosporales > Micromonosporaceae > Actinoplanes > Actinoplanes sp. G11-F43. The sequence goes on along the minus strand of NZ_JBNZCE010000043.1, from coordinate 14,271 downwards.
GGTCCCGTCCATCCCGCTAGCAGCAGTTCCGCTAGCAGCAGTTCCGCCAGGAGTGGTCCCGCCAGCAGCGGCCCCGCCAGCAGCGGTGCCGATGGCGCCGGTTCCGTCCGCAACCGCCGTCCTGCCCGTAGCCGATTCGTCCGCGGCGATTCCACCAGCGGCACCGGCTACCGTCCCGGCCGTAGAACCGGCGGCTGATCCGGAGACGTCGCCGTTCAGGCCGGCCGTGATCCGATCGGATGCCGTCGGCCCGGTCGCCGCGCCATCTGACGCCGAACCACTCGCCCCCGGCCCACCGGCCACCCCCTTGGTGACGAACCATCCACTACCGAACGCGCTGTCCCCGGACCGCTGCGGCTCGGTAGGCCCGGAATTCTCCAACCGTGCGATCGGCCGCAGATTGTGCAGCGTCCCGTCCGGATCCATGTAGGGCATATCCGGCGGGAACCGGTCATCCGGCCCCACCGGCGGCAAGCCCAGATCGCCGGCCTCTTTCCGGCCGCCGGTGCTCGTCTCGCCTCCACCCAACGCGTTCGCCACAGCCTCACCAAGGCCGCCGCCATGCGAAGCACCGACCCCGTTCGGCCCCGCTCCGTACGCGCCGACCCCGTTCGTACCGGTTCCGTTCGCGCCGACCCCGCTTGCGCCGACCCCGCTTGCGCCGACCCCGCTCGCGCCGACCCCGCTCGCGGCGGTTCCGTTCGCGCCGGCCCCACTTTCAGCGGTTCCGTCCGCGCCGACCGCGTTCGCGTCGGCCCCGGCTCGGGACTGGCTATCCGCGCCGATATCCGCCAGCCTGTCCGGTCCGGCTTGCGTTCGGTCATCCGCTGCGTTCTGCCCCCGAGCACCCGCCCGCGGCCAGTTGTCAGGCGTGCCACCCGGCTCGACCCATTGCCCCGGTGTCCCGGCTTGCCCCGGTGTCCCGGCCGACGAACCGGCTTCCGCCCGTCCTCCGATCTGCGGCTGCGTGTGGCTCTGCGTGTGCGCGCCGTTCTGCGCGTGGCCCGGCGCGTGCGTGCCGTTCTGCGCGTGTGTGCCGTCATGCGGGTACGGCTCGGTCCGCGGACGGCCGCCAGTCACCGCGCCGGAGTCAAGCCCGGCCGACGCGCTACCGGCGGTCTCTGGCCCGGTCCCGGCGCTCCCCGGGTTCGGCGTGCCGCCGGATTGCGGCCGGCTGCCGGTCCCGGCGTCCGCGCGGTTCGGGGTCCCGGTCTGCGGCCAGCTTCCCGTACCGGTATGTGGCCAATTGTCGGGAACCGCCGACCGGCTCCGCACCGAACTATCGGCACCGGTCTCCGGCCCATCCGCTCGACCGGGACGACTCAGCGGGAACCCGAGCTTCTCCCGCCCGGCCGCCGAGGCCCCGTTCTCCTTCTCGGCCGTACCGCCGGGCCGCTGCCCGTTCGGCATCGGCAGAGCGACGGTAGGCCGTTCCCGCGAGGCGCGAAGATCAGCCTCCGCCGATCCGCCGGAGTTGTCGCCGACCCCGGTAGGCCCACCGGACACGCCGGCGGCGGGTGGCACCGAGATGGGTGTGGCGGCGTTCCAGCCACTGTCCGCGGGCCGACCCGAGACCGGCACCGCGGACGAGGGCACCGGCCCGTTTCCGAACGCCGGCGATTCCGCCACCCGGCCGTCCTGCCATCCGGTCCCGGACCCTGAGGCCCCGCCCCGAGCCGATCCGGCCCACTCGTTGCCTGGCTGCCCCGCCACGATGTCCGTATCGGATCGCCCGGCAGCGTGCGCGGGCGGCGCCGAACCCGGACGCGGTTGAGCCGAACCCGGACCCGGCTGCGCCGAGGCGGGTGCCGCACTGCCGTCCCACCCGGTACCGGACTGTGGTCCCGCCTCGTGTCTCCCGCCACCGGTGCCACCGGTGGCAGCCGTGGCGTCGGTTGCACCGGCGGTAGGCGCGGCGTCGGCGCCACCGACGGTGGGCGCGGCGTGCGCCCCACCGCGCTGACCGGGGGAAGCCGCCCGATGAGCCGGCCCGCCGGACGTGTGCGCGGCACGAGATACCGCCCCACCCGAGGTAGGCGCTGCCGGGGGCAGCATTGCCCCCGAGGCGGGTGCCCCCGAGGCGGGTGCCCCCGAGGCGGGTGCCGCCGGAGGCGCAGACGCCCCCGAGGTGGGCGCGGGCCATGGAGTAGTCGTACCGGAGGCGGCTGGTTGAGCACCTCCCGAAGTAGGCGCCGACTGGGGAACACCTGTTGCCGACTGGGGAACACCTGTCCCGGAGGCGGCGGCCGTGCCGGCAATCCCTTCGCTCACGGGCTGAGCCGCAGAAGCTGGCTGGCTCAGCCAACCCTGCCCGGTACCCGGCCGAACCGGCCCACCCTGCCCAGTACCCGGCCGAACCGGCCCACCCTGTCCGGTATCCGGCTGAACCAGCCAACCCTGCTCATGCTGATGCGCGAGCCCATCCTGCTGATGCTGCGGTGTAGGCGCACCCTGCTCATGCCGCGGCGCGGGCGGCCACGCGTTGGCCGGCGTGGCGACGTGCGCCCCGCCCTCAGCCACCTGCCCGGGCATCTGCGAACCACGAGCCGGTGGCGGCCAGGCCTCAGCAGCCGCCCGTCCCGGCACCCCGTTCTGCGGAGGCGCGCCGGCCACGCCGGAAACACCCTGCTGTCCAGCAACACCCTGCTGTCCAGCAACACCCTGCTGTCCAGCAACACCCTGCTGTCCAGCAACACCCTGCTGTCCAGCAACACCCTGCTGTCCAGCAACACCCTGCTGTCCAGGAACGCCTTGCTGTCCGAGAGTGCTCGGTTGTCCGTGAGCACCCTGTTGTCCGGTAATGCCCTGCTGCGCGGGGGTAACTGGCGCCGTAGGTCCACCCCGCTGCCCCGGCATGCCGGACTGCGCGTCCCGTGCCGCAGGCGGCCAGGCCTGCTCCGGAGCCGGATAGCCACCGGGTGCACCAGAAACGACCGGCTGACCCACACCAGGTTGACCCATGCCCGGCTGGCCGATCCCGGGCTGCCCCATGCCAGGCTGACCAGTGCCGGGCTGGCCCGTACCGGGTTGACCGACCCCGGGTTGAGCAATACCGGGTTGCCCCTGAACCGCGGGCCGCGCCGGTGACACCGGCCGGGATCCCTCCGGAGGCTGCGACGCGTCGGGAACCATCGCCCAAGGCCCGTCCCCGTCGGACAGGAACACATGTGCGGTACGCGGCGACTTGCGCGAACGCTGCTGCGGAACGTCCGCCCACCCCTCGCCGCCGTCACCGCGGCGACCGTCGGCGGCATTCGGAGGGTTGCCGTCACCGGCCCACCCACCGTCGGGCCCGCCAAGCGGCCCACCAGGCACCTCGCCGGCCGTACGACTATCGACGCCCGAACTGCCCGAACCGCCGGCCGCGACCGAACGTCCGTCACCCGTACCCCTGCTGTCGCCACCGCTGGCCGCAGGCCGTCCGGACCGAACGTCGCCATCAGGGAATCCGCTTCCAGCAGGCCATCCACCGCTCGCGGCGGCGCCGTCGGGAGCCGGGAATCCGGTGCCCGCGGGCCATCCGCCGCTGGCAGCGGGGGAGCCGCTTTGTGGTGCCGGACGCTCCGCGTCGGGGAATCCGGTTCCGGCGGGCCATCCACCACTGGCGGTGGGCGGTGCGGGGCGTTCCGCGTCAGGGAATCCGGTTCCGGCGGGCCACCCGCTACTGGCGGTGGGCGGTGCCGGACGCTGCGCTTCAGGGAACCCGGTGCCGGCCGGCCATCCACCGCTGGTGGTCGATCCGCCTTGCGGTGCCGGGCGGTCGGTGCCGGGGAATCCGGTTCCGGCGGGCCACCCGCCACTCGCGGTAGCCGCCGCATCCTGACCGGCAGGTGGCGTCTCACCGTTCCAGGCCGGCTGTTGCGTACCGTTCGGCCCGATCACGCGGGCCGGCGGCACCGGCGCGGGCGCGGCGACGACACGCGGCGCGACCGGCGGGTCGGCCTTGATGACGCGTGGCGCGGGTGGTGGTGTGGCTTTGCTGACAACCTTCGGCTGTACGGGCGGGTCAGCTCGCCGGACAACCCGCGGGCCTTCTCCACCCGTACCGGCGTCGGGTCCCGGGTTTTCGCCCGTGCCCTGCGGCTGCTGTCCCACGATGTCGGCGGCCGGTTCGGCGGGCGGGGTGGTCCCGGCGGTCCGCTGCCCCGGAACGAGCCGTGCCATGGCGGCCCGCCAGCCGCCCCGTCCCTCTTCCCGTTCCGGCTGGGCCGCCGGTTCCGGTTGCTGCTGTGGTACGCCCCCCGCCGGCCCCGTGTCCTGCACCGGCACCTTCGCCGAGCCACGCTCGACAGTGTTCGGTTCACGGCCGGCCCTGGCCAAGTCGCGCCCGGCCCCGGAGATGCCGGCACTCTCCGTGCTCACCTCGACGGTGGGCATCTCGGTCACGGCGGGCTGTTCCACCGGGCGTGCCGGCGTGCCGGTTCCGCCGTCGCGGGCCGTCTTGCCGCTCTCCACCGGGGCGGTCTGCTCGCCGGTGAACCCGCGTGGCGTACCGGCCAGTTCAGCGGCCGGCCGCTCACCGGACTCGACCGCGGGCCGGGTGTCCCGTACCGGCGGCGCGGTGCCCCGAACCGGCTTCCCGGTCGGGTCGTCGGCGGGCCCGGGAACCTGGGCACGCCCACTGACCGCCCGCTCGTCGCGCCGGGCGGCGGGCCTGCGGGTGTCGTCGTCGCGCCGTGGGCGCCGTCCACCGACCGGGCGGATCGGGCCGAAGTCGTCGTCCTCCCAGTTCTGCGAGGAACGCCCCCGGCTCGGGGTGACGTCGCCACGCCCGGACCGGTCGGACTCCTCCCAGTACTCGTCACTACCCAACTCGATGGTGCGCGGCCGGTCGTCGTCGCGTACCGGCTCGTCACCGCGCCGGGCACGCTCGACGGTGCCTTCGTCGTCCCAGAGTTCGTCGGCCTGGATCTCGACGGTGCGCCGCCCGCGTCCCCGCCGGTCGTCGGGTGCGGGGGAGCGCCGATCGTCGCGCGGTTCGAACTCGTCCCAGCGATCGTCCTGCCGCGCGGCCGGCTCGTCCCAGCGGGTCTCCTCCCGGCGGCGGCCACGGCGTGAGGGCGTCTCGTCCCGGCGCCCGTCCCGGGAATCCCAGCGCTCCCGTTCGTCCCTTAGTTCCCGTTCGCCCTGCCGGTCCCGATCGTCCTGCCGATAGCGGTCGTCACGACGCTCCCGTTCGTCACGACGCTCCCGTTCGTCGCGGACGTCGCGCCGGTCGCGATCGTCGATGCGGGCACGGTCGTCGCGCCGTTCCCGGTCGTCCCGGCGTTTCTGGTCGTCCAGACGGCTCCGGTCGCTGCGGCGATCCTGGTCGTCCAGATGGACCCGGTCGGTGCGCCGGTCGCGGTCGTTCCGGCGGTCCCGGTCCTCGCGCCGGTCGCGATCGTCGATCCGCGCGCGGTCGTCGCGCCGGTCGCGATCATCCGTCCGGGCGCGGTCGTCGCGCCGGTCGCGATCATCCGTCCGGGCGCGGTCGTCCCGCGGGTCCCGGTCACCGATTCGGGCGCGGTCGTCGGTCCGGGCACGGTCATCCCTGGAGGCGTCCCGCCGATTGCGTACGCCACCCCTGTCCCGCTGTTCTTCCCGGTACCGCGCGGACATCTGCCGGTCGTCGGAACGCTCGTCGTCACGACTTCCGCGCTCATACCGGGCGTCCCGGCTCCCGCGCTGTTCGCGGGCACCGCGCCGCAGGTCCGGGCGTGCCGCGGGGTCCTCGATCGGGAAGTCGGGTTTGTCGAAGTCGACGCCGAGTTCGGGCCGGTTGAAGTCGATGTCGTCGAAGTCGTCACCGACCAGGTTGTCGACGTTGGTGTCGACGGGCACGAAGTCGGGTTCGTCGAGCCAGCTGGGCCGCTCGGAGTCGAAGGCGGCCTTCTTGCTTCGGCGCGCCGCGAGCTCATCCTCGTTGAGGCCACCACGGCGGCGCGTCGGCATGACCGGATCCGGCACCGTACGTTTGGTGTAGTGCTTCTCCTGGATGACCGCCGAACTCGGCATGATCGAGTACTCGTCGTACTCGTCCGCCCAGTATTCGTCGTCCTCGAAGCTCATGACGAGGCTCCGAACCGGCTGGGGAAAAACCCACCGCCCCGACGCCGCATGGATGCCACCGTCCTCACCCTGTACCACCTCCGCACCCCGGTGCCCGCCCCTCGCGCCCCGGATCAACGACTGCCACGTGGTGGATGTGGAAGGTTAACCACGGATTTGCGCAGTGCGCCACCGCCCTGCGGGACCCCGTCACCGGCCGCGCGGACGGTCCGCGAGCCTCGATCGCGCCGGCGCCGCAGTTCGCCGGTTGTGTGCGATCACCCGGGTATACGTCCCTGAGGCCGTCCCGGTTCAACGGGTTGAGCAGTGAGTATGACGATGTTTCGGAGACCTTCCCGAACCCCGCGAAACGGCCATTCGGCCCAACCCGCAGCGTCCGCGAACGGTCACGGCACAGGTATCGACTTAAGGACCTTTTAAGCTCCCTTTCAGGCTCGCTAAGGACTTGTGGGTGACCCTGAACAGGTGACCACCCGTGGGTAACGGTCATCGCACACCGCCCGTTCGATGCCGATTCGCCACCGGACTTGAGCCCAGGCCGAAGCGGGGTGGCGAAGGACACCGTGGACATTCGCGGATCATGACAGCCAGTGCTGGCACGGTTGACGAGCGGCAGCTCCCAGAGCGGTAAGCCCCCACCGGCCACCCACCCACCGGACAGCCACCCGCGAAACAACAGCTCACCAAACAACCGCCCACCGAACGATGCTCGTCCACGGACCAGCCGTTCCCGGACCACCAGCCTCGACGGCTCAGCCGTCCGCCGAACAGCCGTCCACCAAGCCGCAGTCCACCAGCCGCAGTCCACCAAGCAGCAGTCCGCCAAACAGCGCCCATCTGCGGAACAACCGCCCTTCGAACGACCGCGAGCTTTCCACCGACCCGGCCGTGGCAGTCGCCCCCAGCCCAAGGCAGCCACACCGCGCCCAAGAACACTCCGTGACGGCGATCCCCCCTCGCCCACCCACGGTTGGCGGATCTTGGCGCGGGGCCGGGAACGGGAGCCGGCGACGGGAGCCCATCTCCTGCCGCCGGCTCCCTCCAAACGCCTCGAACCTGAACGTCCTGAACCTGAACGTCCTGAACCTGAACGCTTCGAACCCGAACGTCCCGCGCCCAAATGCCTCGAACCCGAACGTCCCGAATCCGAGCCCCGAACCTGAACACCCCGAAAGGGCGGCGCGGCCCGGTCAGCGGCTCCCGCCGATGGTGAAGCCACCCATCCGGGCCGGCAGGACCAGGCCGGCCATGGCCAACGCGGTGAGCAGGGCCGAGATCTCGGTGCGGGTGAGCGAAGCCGCCCGGTCCGGATGCGGATGCGGAACCTCCAGCGCGGTCGCGGCTTCCACCGCCCGCATGCCGATCGCCGCCTCGACCGCCCACACGCGCTGCGCGCACAGGCTGTTCTGCGCCGAGGCCACCAACTCCCCGTGCAACCGAAGGAGACGGCGCAGGTCGGCGGCCAAACGCTCGATCGGTGGTCCGTAGGGCGACACCTCGGGCGGCTGAGGCTTCCGCAACCGGTCGGAGACAGCCGCCCACAGACGGGGAAGATAGCGGACCGCCGCCATCAACAGGCCCGGCCCGATGATGGCGATGATGAGACGGCTGACATCGAGGAGGGTCAAGAGGGTTCCTCCGCCACGGGCTGATCGGTCTACCCTCGACACTGCGCTGTTGCGGGCTACCGGTCAACGGACTTTGTGCGACTCGGCGCGTATCGCCGCAGCGCACCCTCGATCGAGTGGGCATCCGTCGCGACATGCTGTTCCTCCGATTCGGGTTCCGGTGAAACGTGTAGACCGGCGTGCCGGCGAACAGCTCTCGCGACCGATGCCGGAGGGGCGACCACGTCGATGGCCAGCGTGGTCACGACACGGACGTCGCGCCCGCCGGGATCGTCGACGGTCAGCACGAACCACCCGCGCTCCTCGGACCAGCCGGCCCCGGCAGTGTCGTGATCCCAGACCACCCGTCCGTACCGCCGAACCTGGCCGGTCAGATCGAACGGGATCCAGGCCTCCCTCGGTGTGCTCGCGTCCGCCCGCCAGTCGGCTACCGGAATCCCGGCATCCTCCAGAGCAGCGGCGACAGCCCGGACGTATCCCGCATGCCCCAGCGGCTCCCGATCCCGCACAGCCCATTCCTCCCGCACGTCACCACCTCCGCCGCTGCGTTCGTCCAAGCCGAGTTCCGTCGAGCCGAGGTCCGTTGAGCCGAGGTCCTCCGAGCCGGATGCCTTCGGCCCGCACAGCATCCCCCGCCTGCTCGGCGGTCCGCGATGGTGCCAGCACGCTGTTTTCGGTACGGCTAGCCGTACCGAAAAC
>NZ_JBNZCE010000043.1:0-5877 GCF_050589265.1 Actinoplanes sp. G11-F43 | reverse complement strand
CCCCCCCCCCCCCCCCCCCCCCCCCCCCCCCCCACGACTGTGTTGAACGCGGCCGGCGGCCAAGCTGGACGCATGACTCACGACGCGACAGCTTCATTCACCACGACGCGCTCAGGACCTGATGCGGACCAGCCTGACCGCGGATCGCAGCGGTCGCCATCCAGACGCGGCACACGCCTTCTTCGACCCTCGGGGTGAGATGGGGCCGAGCCGCCGGACCAGCCGTGGCCCCGATGGTGTTGAGGATCTCGGCGTCAGATCACGGCTCGGCGGGCGATGTCGCGGAGGCCGGCCCGGCCACCGAAGGTCCGGCGGAGGGCCTCGCCCACCTGTGCGAACAGCGTGTCGCCGCCGAAGTCGCACTCGGCGGCCGAGGCGATCTCGCCGACCAGCAGGTGGACGGCCAGCTCGTCCTCATGGCCGGTGGGCCGGTAGCCATCGCCCGGCAGGTCCGTGCCGAAGACGCGAACGGCCAGACGGGCATCGCCGTCAGGGGTGTCGGGCTCGGTGCCGTGCAGGTAGAGCATGGCCGCGGTCTCCGGGCGCAGTACCCGCTGGAAAACACAGCTCTGGATCGGGGGTGTCGACGAGGGCGCCGCCCCAGAAGGGATCGGTGACATCGAAGCCGGCCGCGGTCAGCGCGGCGGCGGTCCGGCCACAGGGGCCGTCGTCCCAGGTGATCACCGGGGGCGCCCGTTGATCGGCGCGAGGGTTCGGGCCAGGGACGCCGGCCAGCGCCGTGAGGAGGCGGGCGGGCGTCATCGGGTGATCATGGCAACCGCCCGCCGAAAGGTGAAGCGCCGCCCGGAGAGCGGACGGCGCCACAACGCAGACAAGGGAAGAACGGTGCGGGGAGGGTGAGGCATGCATACGGCGATGGACGGAGGGCAGCGCCAGTGCGGCTCAGTAGGACCTGCCGTGACGGTCACGGGCTTTCAGGCGAACCGAGGGGAGTTCCGGCGCGGGCAGCGGATCGGCCTCGCAGCCGGTGACGAATCCGAACCGGGACGCGCCGAGACCGGCCATCCACTGGGTGCGCGCCTCGACGACCTCCTCGTGGGTACGCCCGACGAAGTTCCACCACATCACCAGCGGTTCGTCGAAGGGCTCGCCGCCGAGCAGGAAGAGCCGGGCCGGACCGGTGAACGAGACGTCCAGAGCGGTGTGCCCGTCGCCGAGGTAGAGCAGCGAGCCGGGCTCGACCGTCTCACCCGCGACGTGAGCCGTGCCGGACATGACGACGACGCCGTACTCGAACGACGGCCGCAGCGGCAGAGTCTGCGTGGCCGGGCCGGTGGTGAGGAGTTCCGCGCCGACCAGGGGCGAGTGGGTTCCGGCCGGCGATCGGTGCTCGCCGAGTTGGCCGATGACGACGGTGACGGTGACCGGGCCGTCGTGCAGGGAGGGGAGTTGGGCGTGATGTTCGAAACGGGCGGGGCCGTGCCGGGACTCCTCGGTCAGAGCGATCCACAGTTGCAGCCCGTGCATGCCGTCGGGATGGTCGGGCGGCGTGTACTCGGAGTGGGCGATGCCGTGCCCGGAGGTCATCAGGTTGAGCTGGCCGGGGGAGATGAACTGGTGACTGCCGAGGCTGTCGCGATGTTCGATGAGGCCGTCGACCAGCCAGGTGACGGTCTGCAGGCCGGTGTGCGGGTGCGGTGGGACCTGCATGCCGGGACGGCCGCTGACATCGTCGGGACCGAAGTGGTCGACGAAGCACCAGGCTCCGATCATGCGGCGTTCCCGGTGTGGGAGCAGACGCCGGACGGTGGTGTACCGCCCGAGAGGCACGTCGTGTCCGGGCAGGAGCAGGCTCATCGGGGCGTGTCCGACTCGCGGCGCAGCGACTCGGAGCCGAGGATCCGGGTCACCTGGACCTCGATCACCACCCGTTCCGGGTTGGGCCGGGGCTGGCGGTACCGGGCGGCGTACCGCTTCTCCGCGTCCGCCACCGACGACGGGTCGTCGCGGACCACGGCGAGACCCTCGATGGTGCTCCACCGGCCCCCGTCGACCTGGCAGATCGCTACCCGGGCCGTGCCCTGGGCAGCCCCGCGCCGTACGTGCCGCACCTTCACCGAGCCGCCGGACGCGATCACCCGGGCGACACCGGCGGCCACGTCGAGGGTGGCACCGACCGCGACCACGTGCGGTGAGCCGTCCGCGCGCAACGTGGTGAGCGTGCACAGGTGGCGTTCGGTCCAGAACTCGGCGAGCGCGGGGGAGTCGAGGGGAATGGTGCCGCTCACGGCCGTACCTCCGATGGATCTGTCATGCCGGCCTGGCCGGCGGCTGTCATGCCGGTTCGGCCGGCAGGTCTCCACGCGCGACTGCCGCGACCAGTGCCGCGTGGTCCTTCTCGACCTGGTCGGCGTAGGTCCTGGCGAAGCGCGCGAGGGACTCGTCGAGTTTGCCGGATCCTCCGACGTAACCGGCGATCATGGACGCGCCGCTGGTCCGCGCGTGCGACTTGGCGAGCAGGAAACCGCAGATGCCGGCGTAGTCGGCGAGGGCCCCGGCGTTGATGTCCTCGACGATGATGGCGCCCTTCATGTCGCGGAACTGGCGCACGTAGTACTGATGCTCCCCGACCGTGGTCCAGCCCAGCAATGGGTCGCTGACGGTCTGCAACGCCTGCTGGTACTCGACCACCCGCTGCCCCTGGTGCCGGTGCCAGGCGAGCGCGCCGTGCTGATGTTTCGCGACGACCGAGCGGCGGGCCTGCTTGAGCTGGAGGAAGAGCACGTCGTCAGGGCTGCTTCCCTCACAGAGCGCGACGTACGCCCGGAGCCCGACCGATCCCACGCCGACGACCTTGTGGGCGATGTCGACGATCCGGTACCCGCCGAGGATCCGGGCCCAGTGCGGTTTGAGCGTGCTCAGGTAACCGTCCAGCGACTCACCGAGCTGTTCGCGCTCACCGGCCGGCAGCCGGGTGATCAGCGGGGGTTCCTCGACGAGCCGTGCGGTGCCGTCGTGACGTTCGGTGAAGCGGGGCAGCGCCCGGTCGCTGGTGCGCCTCCGGGCCCGGCGGGCGGCTCGCTCGATCTCGTCACGGAAGCTGGCCCGGCTGGCGGCCGAGCGCATCGCCTCCACGTCGAGCTGGTCGAAGGAGCGGCGCAGCAGAGGCTGCTCGGCCAGGTGCAGGATCTGCTCGCGGTACTCCTCGACACAGTGCTGGACCGCGTCGGAGCAGGAGCTCTCCCGGAAACCGTTGACCCGGCCGGCGACGTGGACGCTGACGACGAGCCGGCGCAGGTCCCACTCCCAGGGGCCCGGGTGCGCCTCGTCGAAGTCGTTGAGGTCGAACACCAGTTCCCGCTCCGGCGAGGCGTAGAAGCCGAAGTTGCCGAGGTGGGCGTCACCGCAGATGACCGGGGTGATGCCGGTGCTCGGCAGATAGGCGAAGTCGTCGGCCATCAGCCCGGCGGTGCCGCGGAGGAAGGTGTACGGGGACACGATCATCCGGCCGACCCGGACCGGGATGAGCCGGTCGAGCCGGCCCTCGTGCGAGGCGACCACCTGGGCGACCGGGTCGGGCCGGCGGTCCGGCTCCCGCCAGTGGGCCATGTCCGAGCGGGGTGACCGGTCGCGCAACGACCGGCCGATCTCGTAGCGTTGGGCGCGGGGCGCGGCGGCCCGGCGCAACGAGGTGAAGCCCTCGTCCGCTAGGCTGCCGAGCACACTCGGGCCGTTGATCAACGGTGGTTCCATCGCTGCCGAGCGTACGTGTCGCGGGACATCATTCGCGCGGGGCTCGTGAAAAGCGGATGTTATCGATAACATTTTGGCAACACGAGCGGTTACGCTCCATTGGAACCGGATCTGGCGAGGTACGCAAGTGGACAAGATCAGCCGCAGCCCGGCCATGACCGACGTGGCCCGCCTCGCCGGTGTCTCGCACCAGACCGTCTCGCGCGTCCTCAACGATCATCCCAATGTCAAGGAACAGACCCGGATCCGGGTCCGGGCCGCCATCGCCGAGCTGGGCTACCGGCCGAACCGGGCGGCTCGTGCCCTGGTCACCGGCCGGTCCCAGCTGATCGGTGTGGTCGCCCGCAACAGCACGCTGTACGGGCCGGCGACCATGCTGAGCGAGTTCGAGCAGGCCGCCGCGGACTCGGGGTTCGCGGTCAGTGTCGGCAGCGTCCGCGAACTGGACCGCTCCTCGATGGGCGCGGTGGTCGAGCGGCATCTGGACCAGCGAGTGGCCGGCCTGGTGGTCATCGCGAACACCGCGTCGGCGGTGGAGGCGCTCGCCGAGATCCCGGAGGACCTGCCGGTGGTCTTCATCGACGGGGACCCGGCCGGCGGGCGGCCGGTGGTCACCGTCGATCAGGTGGCCGGCGCCCGGGCGGCCACCCGGCATCTGCTGGACACCGGGCACGAGACGGTGTGGCACGTCTCCGGGCCGACCGATTGGTTCGACTCGGCGGGCCGGATCCAGGGCTGGCGGCAGACCCTCGAGGAGGCCGGCGCCGAGGTGCCACCGTTGCTGTCGGCGGACTGGTCGGCCGCCGAGGGCTACCGCACCGGCCAGATGCTGGCCCGGATGCCCGAGGTCACCGCCATCTTCACGGCCAACGACCACCTGGCGCTGGGTATTCTGCGGGCGCTCAGTGAGCGGGGGCGCCGGGTGCCGCACGACGTCGCGGTGGTCGGCTTCGACGACGTTCCCGAGGCGGCCTACTTCATCCCGCCGTTGACCACCGTCCGGCAGGCTTTCGGCGACGTGGCCCGAGCGGCGTTGAGCCTGCTCCTCGGACAGATGCGGGACGAGGCCGGTACGGCCAGCCAGATCGTGGTACCACCCCAGCTCGTCATCAGGGAGAGCGCACCCGCGCGCACCTGACCGCAGCGCACCCGCGCGCACCTGACCGCAGCGCGCGCACGGGCCTGACCGCAGTGCGCGCGCTTGACCGCAACGCGTTCCCGGGCGGGCGACGGACCGTGGCTCGCGGGCGGAACGTGCGCGGGCCCGAGCCAGGCGTTGCGCGGGGTGCCCCGCGGGCGGGGGCGTGGGTGAGGAACGGGAGCGGGAGTTCGTCAGGCTGAGGGCTGGACGCGAGGAGATCGGGCAGCAAACTCGGGCCCGGCTGAGCCCGTCGGCCGAGGATGCCACGTGCATGTCGCCGCCACATCAGCGACGTGTCACGGGCGCGGATCTACGGCCGGAACCAGCTGGTGTGGCCCGGGGGCCGGAAACAGGTGGTGCGGCCCGAGGCCGGGAGCGGTCGTGCGGCGCAGGACCACAGGTGCGGTGGTGCGGCCCGAGGCCGGGAGCGGTCGTGCGGCGCGGGACCACAGGTGCGGTGGTGCGGCGGGGACTTGCCGTGTGGGCGGTCCGGGGGTGTTGTGGAGCGTGAACAGGGTGCCGGGAGGAACGGGCCGGAAGTCGTCCGTGTAGTAGGTGGAGCGCTCCGCGGACACCCTCCCGTCCCGACGTTAATGGGCCGTTACCTCGTTGTTGCCAAGGCCCGTTGACAGGCGATTTGTTAGCGATAACACTGGGTTCGTTCCCGCTGGAATGTGGCCGCCGCCACGTCCCGGCCGCGCCTGTCGGAGGTACACCCCACATGATCGTCTATGCGCGTGGGACCCTGGCCGGGGTGCGTTCCCTGCCCGCGGCGCATCTGCGCCGCACCGGGTGCGGCCCGAGCGGCGCCGGAACAGGAAACCCGACCGGTGTGGGAGCGAGAAACCCGGACGGTGCCGAAAGGCGAGCCTTCGGCGACGCCGAGGCCGGAAACCCGCCCGGAATCAGAACGGAAATCCTCGGCGAGTCCGGGACGGGAATCCCGGGCGCCGCGGTTACGGCCGGGACGGGAATCCCGGGCGCCGCGGTTACGGCCGGGACGGGAATCCCGGGCGCCGCGG